>NZ_JAOQJE010000003.1:0-160125 GCF_025567315.1 Agathobaculum ammoniilyticum | reverse complement strand
AGACGGTATGCACCATACTGGTCACATCCAAACGGCCGGAATCGATCAGATCAAGCGCGCGGCGCTGCGTATAGGGATTGATATAGGACGCTTTGAGGACGATTTCCTTTTGAAAAACGGTAAAAGGCTTAACCGCGATCGCTTCATCCGGCCTGGTCAGGCCGAACATCATTACGACTGCCTTGGGGCCGGCCAGTTCAATGGCCTGCTCGATGGTGGCCGGCCGGCCGACGCATTCGATAACCGTGTTCAGACAGAGCATGCCGTGCGCGGCGAGTGCTGTCGGCACGTCCTCGTGCAGCGGATCGATGCAGACATCCGTGCCAAGCGCTTTACCGACCGCGCGTTTACCTTCGACCGGCTCCAGCAGCGCGATACGCGACGCGCCCGCAAGCCTTGCCAGCTGCACCATAATCAGGCCGATCATTCCGCCGCCGATCACGGCGACATGGCTGCCGGGTCGGATCTCGCACATATCCATGCCGTGCAGACAGCAGGCGACCGGTTCGGTCATTGCGCCCTGTTGGAACGAAGTACCGTCTCCGAGCGGGTAAACCTGCTTTTCGTTGACTGCGCAGTATTCCGCGAAAGCGCCGTCCACAGTGGTGCCGTAGCCGGTCATGTGCGTGCAGTAATGCGCCATACCGTCGCGGCAGAATTCGCATGCCCCGCAATAGTAATTGGGATCGACGCACACGCGGTCCCCTTTGCGGTAGCGCGTGACCGCGCTGCCGGTATCCGCGATAACGCCGGAGAATTCGTGTCCCAGAACCGTGGGGGGATGGGTTTCGGCCGCGCCCTTGTCCCCTTCGAAAATATGCACATCCGTACCGCAGACGCCGCATGCCTTGACTTGGATCAGCACATCGTGCGCGCCGACGGCGGGGATGGGACGGTTCTCTATCCGGATATCATGCCTGCCGTAAAAAACTGCGCTTTTCATAACAGCTTCCTCCTCTGCAATCCGATTGTTTGGATGGTTCTATCCCTATGATACCAGCCTGCGTGGCGCAATACAATATGCACCGCGCGGGTTTTCTGTTTTCCTGCTGGGAAACGCATGGTTCAATGCGCGGGACGAGGGCAGCCCCGTCTGCCGGCGGACACGAAAAGCGGGCGGCAGTCAAAAAAATACCGCGCGGATCAGCCGGTTCGGCCGACCCGCGCGGTACCGATTGGAGGGAGACTTGTGGTTACAGGGCCAATCCCTCCACCCAGGATTTTAGCTCGGACTCGGACAGACGGCCGTTGAGCAGGCGCCCGTTGACGATTTTGGTATCAGCGGCCACGCTGCTTCGCAGGCTGTCCGCAGTCCGGCCAAGGCCGCTGCCGCCCGAGGTGGCAAACAGGATGATGGTCTTGCCCGAAAAATCGTAGCTTTCCAAAAAGCTGTTGATAATGGTGGGCGCGATATACCACCAGATAGGGAAGCCGACAAAAATAACGTCATACGCTTCGATGGGTGCGTCCGTGTCGGCAAGCGCCGGACGGGAGGCGCTGTCCTGCATTTCGACAGAGCTGCGGGAGCGCTTATTGGTCCAGTCCAGATCGGCGCGCGTATAAGGCACGGCGGGTTTGATCTCGTAAAGGTCCGCGCCAATCGCTACGGCCAGCGACTTCGCAGCTTTCGCGGTCACGCCGCTGGCGGAAAAATAAGATACCAATGCTTTTTTCATGGTCAAGTCCTCCTCATTCAGTCAGTGATTTTCCAAGCGCATAGGCCAGCTTGGGGAAACGGCTGCTTTGGGTCATGGATACGGTGCCGCAGCCAGTACCCAGGAGCATGCCTTGGTCGTTGAAATGTAAATACCTGCACAAGGTCTGGTAATGGCCGGCAAGGTCATGCATCGTCCAGTCGTTGCTGTCCCAAGCCGCTGCGATCAGCGCCGTTTTCAGATGCTTTGCCGACAGCTCGTCGTTGAAGCTGTAAAAGCGGTTGATCGCTGTTTTGAGCTGGGCGGACATGCCGAAATAATAGAGCGGCGTGACAAATACCACCATATCGGAAGCAAGGATTCGGCGCCGCAGCTCCTCCATGCCATCCTTCTGCACACAGGAGCCGGACATGCCGCAGGCGTCGCACCCCAGGCAGGGGCGAAGGTCCGAGCGCGCCACGTCAAAGACCTGTGTCTGGTGTCCGGCCTCTGTGGCACCGCGTATGAATTCCGCAGCCAACAAATTGGAGGAACCGTGCTTGTGAGGGCTGCTCTCCATCACTAAAATCTTCATGTTTCACACCTCCTCGGATCAATAGGATAATTATCGTAAGGACGGCCTTGGCGCCTTTACGACAATTTTATTATACCGCACCTCTGCAGAAATAGCGAATGCTTGTTTTCTATCGCCAGAAATACATTTGGTGCATGATCGCGCTTGCGGCCGCCCCGCGCCTGTGCTATACTGGACAGGCAGGGGGTGGAAGCGTGGAACTTCGGGCGTTGCGGTACTTTCTGGCCGTGGCCAGGGAAGAAAATATCACCAGGGCGGCGGCGCTGCTCCATATGACCCAGCCGACCCTGTCCCGTCAGTTGATGCAGCTGGAAGAGGAGTTGGGTGTCAAGCTGTTCCGCCGCAGCCAGCACAGGATTATCCTCACCGATGCCGGCGTGCTGCTTCGCCGCCGGGCGCAGGAGATCGTCGGACTGGCAGAGAGGGCCGCGCGGGAGCTGCATCCGGCGGAAGAGGTTTCTGGCGAGATCTCCATAGGGAGCGGCGACCTGAAAAGCATCAGCCTGCTGGCTGATATGCTGGCGGAATTCCATCAGGCGTATCCCCTGGTGCGGTATGTGATCTACAGCGGGAATTCGGACGGTATCAAGGAGCGTATCGAACAGGGGCTTCTGGATATCGGGCTGCTGCTGGAGCCGGTGGAGATCAGCAAATATGAGATCCTGCGGCTGCCGGTGCGGGAGAGCTGGGGGCTGTTGGTGCCGGAGGATTCGGCGTTTGCAGACAGGAAATGTGTAACACCGAAGGATCTGGTCGGCCAGCGGCTGATCCTGCCCACGCGGGAATTGATGCAGCAAGAGATGCTCCGCTGGTTCGGGCCGTATGCAGAACAGATACAGGTTGTGGCGAGTGGGAACCTGCCGTATAATCAGGCGCAGCTGGCCCGCAAAGGGCTTGGGCTTTATCTTGCGATCGAGCTGGACTGCGCTTACGAAGGGCTACGGATGCTTCCGCTATCGCCGCCGCTGGAATCCAGCACGGTTCTGGCGTGGAAAAAAACAGAATCCTTTTCAGCGGCTACGGCGGCATTCCTTGGGTTTGCTCAAAAATACATAAAACGCATATCTGACCATCCATTATAAGTATTAGACAGGGATCGGCTTTGGCCTTACAATGTAGATGTCCGTTCAGGGCGTCTACATTTTTTTATTTTGAGGGATGGGAAATGACAATCCTGGAGGCGAGCGAACGATATCAGATCCCCCTGGAAATCCTGCGGGAATATGAGCGGTGGGGGCTGTGCGGGGCGGTCAAGCAGGTGATGGGCGAGTGGCAGTATGACGATCAGGATCTGGAACGGCTGAGCCTGATCCTGACCCTGCACGACATCGGCTTTACCTCAGAGGAGGTGGAGACGTACATGCGCCTGCTGCTGGAGCAAAGAGGAACGGGAAAGAAGCGGCTACGGATGCTGGAGCAGAAGCGAAAGGCCGCGCTGGACGAGATCCATTTTCGGGAAAGGCAGGTGGCGCGCATGGACGGCCTGCGGCACCGGCTTTTACAGGAGCAACAATCGACAGAGGAGGCGGAACGATGATTTTGAAAGAAACCTATGCACTGGCCAACGGCGTGGCAATACCCAAGCTGGGGCTGGGGACCTGGTTCATCCCCGACGAGCAGGCGGCGGAAGCGGTAAAAGCGGCGACCGCCTTGGGTTACCGCCATATCGATACCGCGCAGGCTTACGGCAACGAGGCGGGCGTAGGCGAGGGCGTGCGCGCCTGCGGCCTGCCGCGGGAACAGGTGTTCGTCACCAGCAAGGTGGCGGCCGAGGCGAAGGATTACGACAGCGCGGCGCATTCGATCGACGGGTCGCTCGCCAAAATGGGGCTGGACTATATCGATATGATGATCATTCACAGCCCGCAGCCTTGGGCGGATTTCCGCGGCGGGGACTATGCGGAGGGCAATCGGGCGGCCTGGCGCGCGCTGGAGGATGCGTATGCGGCCGGCAAGGTAAAGGCGATCGGCGTATCCAATTTCCTGCCGGACGATCTGGAAAATATCCTGTCGTCCTGCCGGATAAAGCCCATGGTCAACCAGGTTTTGCTCCACATCAGCAACACCGATCGGGCGCTGCTGGACTACTGCAAAAACCAGGGGATATTGGTGGAGGCCTATTCGCCGATCGCCCACGGTGAGGCGCTCAAGAATGAACAGATCACCGCTATGGCGGCAAAGTACGGCGTATCCCCGGCGGCGCTGTGCATCCGCTATGTGCTTGAGCTGGGTACGGTCGCCCTGCCTAAGACAGCGGATCCTGCCCATATGAAAGAGAACGCGGCGGTGGATTTTCTGATCGACCCAGCGGATATGGAAAAGCTGATGCGGCTCCCACCCATCGAGAGCTATGGGGAGTTCAGTTGCTTCCCCGTGTTCAGCGGCAAGTAAAAACAGGAGGGATACCATATGAAAAGCTTGGATCAAAATGCATTTGCAAAGCAGAATATATTTGGCTTGGGCGCGGAGAATACCGCCTATGCCCAGTATTTTATCGGGCAGTCCTTTCTCAACCCGCTGACACGGCCGGAAGACGGGATATTCCTGGGCAACGTCACCTTTGAACCGGGCTGCCGGAATAACTGGCACATCCACCACGCACAAAAGGGCGGCGGTCAGATCCTGCTCTGCACGGCGGGCGAGGGCTGGTATCAGGAAGCGGGCAAGGGGGCGGTCAGCCTGACGCCCGGGACCGTAATTGTCATCCCGCCGGAGATCAAGCACTGGCATGGGGCGAAAAGGGATGCGTGGTTCAGCCATATTGCGATCGAAGTACCCGGCGAGGGATGCAGCAACGAATGGTGCGAGCCGGTGACGGACGAAGAATACGCCGGCCTGTAAAATGTTTGCGGCCTGCGGCGCCGGACTGGATGAAGCGAAAAGGAGAGCGATCGACGATGTCTCGAATGGAAAAAGCGGAACAAGCGATAGCCAAATTGTATGGGGATACGGCTGGCGCGCTGCGGCAGAGCGATCCGGAATTTGCCGCGATCAAGGAGCGACTGATCTACGGCGAAATCTATGCCGAAGAACGGCTGGATGCCGGACTGCGCGAGCTGCTCATTCTGGTGGTGGCGGTCACAAACCAGACGATGCATGAGGTCAGGCGCCATGTCAGAGCGGCGCTCCGGTGCGGCGTACCCCCGCAGCAGATACGGGAGGCGGTCTACCAGTGCGCGCCATACATCGGACTGGGAAAAACCGAAGCGGCGGTAGAGGCGGCCAGCGAAACGCTGGCTGACAGCGGTATTCCACTGCCGCTGCCCAGTGGCTACACGGTGGAGGAGGAAGGGCGGCTGGCGGCCGGCATCGCCGCGCAAAAAGCCATTTTCGGCGGCTCCATCGACGCGATGCGCGCTGCCGCGCCGGACAACCAGAAAAATATACAGGATTATCTTTCCGCCTACTGCTTTGGCGACTTTTATACCCGTGAGGGGCTGGGTCTGCAGGAACGGGAGCTTTTGACCTTCGCCATCCTCTGCGCCCAGGGCGGGTGTGAGCCGCAGGTCAAAGCGCATGTGGGCGGAAACAACGCCGTGGGAAACGGCAAGGAAATCCTGCTGGGCACATTGACGGTGTGCCTGCCGTATATCGGCTTCCCGCGCACGCTCAATGCGCTGGCCTGCGTCAATGAGGTTTTGCCGGAGGAGAAATAAGGAATCATAAGATAAGGACAGCCCTGCCCGTGGACATATGCACAGGCAGGGCTGTTCGCTTGCTTTGAGGGCGGGAAGGCGCAACCCCTATCCGTCTAAAGAATAGGTAATCTTCACATTGCCCTTGCCCATGTCCGATTCCAGGGCGGAGAGGGACCCTTCCAGCCGGCCCAAACGGGTAAAGCTCCAGGAGTTGGTAGAGTAGTAAAGCACGATGTTATTACTCTGATACAGAATAAGGTTCCCGGCCGCAGCGTCGATAGGCTCGTCGCTTTGGGACAGGATGGCGGGCGGCCCGCCCACCTTTTCAAACCCGCCGTAGTCATGAGCCTGTATGGTGAGAGAGCTGCCGTTTTCGGCCAGAAAAGCCGTGAAAGCAGCAGCGTAGGCATTATCCGCCAAGGTCGCGATATAGGTGTGTCCGTTAAATGATACCTGAAGCTGGTCAGCGGCTTGCGCGTCCGCGGCAGGTCCGCCGGCCAGCCGGCGATGTCGTCGGGGGAGACTGTGCCGGAAAAACGCCTGCCCTCCAGCCAGACCGCACCCTCCGTCAGCTCCGGCAGACCCGTGTTGCTGTATGGCACTGCCGCCGGAGGTGCAGAAGCCTGCCACGGTTTTGACGCTCCAGTCGTAGCTTTCCGCGAAGGTGCGCGTGATCTTGGGCGGGATGCCCCACCAGATAGGACACCCCAGCAACACTACATCGTAAGACGCCCAGTTTTCCACGACGCAGCCGCCGGCAAAATCGCGGGACGGGCGGTTTCGTCCTGCTATTCGGTGTTGGTGCGGCAGTCGCTGTTATAATCCAGGTCAGCGGCCGTATAGGGATGTTCTGGCAGGATTTCAAAAAGGTCTGCGTTTAAGGGACTGGGCAATAGTTTCCGCAATTCCGGTGGCGGAGAAATAGGCGACCAGAATCCAGCCGCCCGTTTTGGCACCGGTGTTTCCCTCCGGCGTACTCTGCACGCCGGAATTCTGATCGCTGCCGGATACCGCCGAAGAACCCGCGCCGTTTTCCGGAAGTGGCGCTCCGCCTGAATTGGCGGGGCTGCCGAAGGCCGCGCAGGAAGCGGCCAGAACAAGCGACAGAAAAAAGTTGAAAATACGTTCCATGAGCATATTCTCCTGTTGACAAGGGTGTGCTGTTTCCGCATTTATGTGCGCCG
Organism: Agathobaculum ammoniilyticum; assembly: GCF_025567315.1. Classification (NCBI taxonomy): domain Bacteria; kingdom Bacillati; phylum Bacillota; class Clostridia; order Eubacteriales; family Butyricicoccaceae; genus Agathobaculum; species Agathobaculum ammoniilyticum. The sequence continues at coordinate 153,074 of NZ_JAOQJE010000003.1, read as the reverse complement.
CGCGTGCAAGGCTGGCGCAGCGGTTACAGGCTGGTCAGCACCGGATTGCGCAGGTAGTCATATACCCGACGCACTTCGCTGGGGCGGCGGGGTCCAGCATAAAGTCCCACACATCCAGGTTTTCCGCCCGCCGCTCTCGGTGGATGCTTTTGGGGATGACAGCCACGCCCCGCTGGATATCCCAGCGTAGGATGACCTGTGCCACGCTTTTACCGTGCTTGCAGGCGACTGCCGTCAATACAGGATCGGTGAACATGCCGTGCATGTCCTCGGCAAAGGGCGCCCAGGCCTCGGGCTGCACGCCCGGCTCGGCCATGATGCGCGCAGCTCCTCCTTCCGCTGGAAGTAGGGATGGCGCTCGATCTGGTTGACCATGGGCCGAGTATCCGCATTCCAGCACAGGTCCATCAGCAGGGCGGCGTCAAAGTTGCACACGCCGCTGGCCCGCACCTTTCCGGTATGGTATAGCTCCTCCATAGCGCGCCGCGCGCCGTAGTAATCGCCGAAGGGAATGTGGATGAGGTACAGGTCCAGATAGTCCAGCCCCAGCTTCTGTAGAGACTCGGCAAACGCCGCTTTGGTCTTTTCAAAAGCCTATCTGGTGAATGTACGCCTTGGGGGTGACGAACAGCTCCTACCGCGGATCGCCGCGCCCACCGCCTGTTCGTTTTGGTATGAGCTGGCGGTGTCAATGCGCCGGTAGCCCGCGCCGAGCGCGGGCTGTACGGTCCGGAGGCATCCCTCCCTGTCGGTGACCTGCAAGCCCCCGAAACCTTCCAGTAGCATGGTCACGCCGTTGTACAGTTTGACGGTTTGCATGCGGATGCAAGAGGCATGCGGTGCAAAAGCGGCGCCGCTTACGTCCAACATGATGACGCCGCATATAAAGCAAAATTTCTGTAAAAGAGAGATTGGTATGCGATTGCTTGGTTGACATTCTGATGTTGATATATCATGACATTTAGTGTATAATACATGACATTGCTAAGGGGAGGTATCACAAATGGCTGTTAGTTATGATAATCTCTGGAAATTACTGATAGATAAAAAACTCAAGCGGACCGATTTGAAGCAGTTGTGTGGAATCAGCAGTAACGTTCTTGCCAAGCTGGGCAAAAATGAGCCGGTATCTATTGATTCGCTTGAAAAGATTTGCTTATCCTTAAACTGCCATATTGAAGAAATCATGCAAATAGTGGAGGATAATAAGTGATGGAGCACTTTATTAAGTGTGGAGATACATTGGATTTGATTCAATCGGTTCCCAAGAATTCAATCGATTTACTTGTTACATCACCTCCTTATTGGGCAAAGCGTGTTTATAATGGCGAGGGCGAAATCGGTTCTGAAAAAACACCGGAAGCATATGTTGCTCGCCTTGCGGATTTTTTTGATGAGTTGAAGCCATATCTGAAAGACGAAGCAAATGTTTTTATCAATATAGGGGACACATTCTTTGGTTCTGGAGCAGGAGCATGGAAGAAATACCTTGATGGAGAAGGAAATGTTACGGAAGTACAGAAGGAACGAAAAGAAAAGTTTTTTACAACTAAGCCGCTTCAGCCCAAAATCAGGCAAAACGGAAAACTATATCAAAACAAACAGCTTTTGCTGATACCGTCACGGTTTGCCATTGAAATGCAAGAGCACGGCTGGCTCCTGAGAGATGACATTATTTGGCACAAGCCGAACCGTATACCTGCAAGTGTTACCGATAGATTCAATAACACATATGAGCATGTTTTTCATTTCACACTAAAGAAGAAATACTTTTTTGATCTTGACGCTGTAAAGGTTTTAGGACAAAACGGCAAAATGAAAAATCCAGGAGATGTATGGTCGATCAACACGCAGCCCCTGAATGGAGATCATACTGCAACTTTTCCAGAGAGCTTGGTTGAACAGATTGTAAAATGCGGTTCTCCGGCCGGCGGAACGGTTTTTGATCCGTTCCTTGGAACTGGCACAACATGGGTGGTATGTGAACGATTAGGAAGAAAATGTATTGGCTTTGAAATCAACGAAGGATACTTCAATTTTGCGAGCCAAAGATTTAGGGAGGCAAAAGGCAAGCAGTAATGGCTGATTATATTGAAATAAATAGCGAACGACTTTGTGACTGCAAAAAAGGGTATCTCTCCTGTGTTGAAGCAAGAGAATGGATGAAAAACCAGATTGGGGTATGGAATTTTAATTATGAACCTCGCGATGTTCGGGATAAAACAGTACACCCTGCCGTGTTTCCGATCGGCCTTGCAACAAGAGTAATAGAACAATTTACCCATAAAGGGGAACTCGTTTTAGATCCCTTCTGCGGTTCGGGAACAACACTTGTTGCAGCACAGGACCTTGAAAGAAACTGTATTGGAATTGACCTGAAGCAAGAATACGTTGATTTGTCAAATAGTCGTGTTGACAATGAAAAAAACGGCAATCCGTGCAAGCAAATTGCTGTCTGCAGAGATGCAAGAACGCTTTCTGAGGTGGTCAGGCCCAGGACAGTCAAGCTATCACTCACATCCCCGCCGTATGCCAATATTTTAAATAGAGAAAGAAAAAACAAGAGCAGACGCGGTGATTTAAGAGAAAATAAACAATATCTCAAGGTGGAGCAGTACAGCCAGGACGAACGAGACTTGGGAACGCTCTCTGCTGAACAGTTTGAAACGGCGATTTGCGAAATTTATTCATCAATGAAGTCTGTCTTTTCGGAAAAGGCCCATGCTCTGATTAATATTACAGACGCATGGATTGATGGAAAAAGGGTGCCGCTGCATATCAATATCATTAATGCACTTGTAAAGGCGGGGTATGAATTTAGAAATACAATCATCTGGGACAGAAGAAATCTGGTAAATAGGATCGGTATTTTTGGTTGGCCGAGCAGTTACATCACAATGGGAACAACATTTGAATATATTCTTGATTTTACGCTTCCAGCCGAGCCTGAATCAGCACAAAAGTAAAAGCAGACAGTCTCATTTTTGTGGATGAGGCTGTCTGCTTTTTATATAATGATGAATGACGTGTTTTTCCTATGGAATGGGTTTGCAGATTGCAGAATTTCAAATTTTGTTCCGTAGCTGTGTTTAATGAAACATTCCCAGTGCGTATACTTTATCTCGAGTCTGACTCGCAGAAATATGGGGCCTTCTCCCTTTGCTTTGGTATGCTTACAGGACTCGTTCAACGCTTTCAAACAAAGTGGAAAGTTTTTTTACTGGTATACGGATATGCGGTCCTCGGTCATGCGGGGCTTTTTTTCCGAACTCGTTTGCTGGTTGATCTATGCACAACTCCATTACTACCGCACCGCTGCTTATAGCGTCGTAAATGTTTTTGGGCGAACTTAAAATGTAGGCTTCAATGAAATGAAATCGTTCGTATTCTGAGTTGGCTGGCCCTTGCGTTTCTGCAAGAACGAATAGTACCTGATTGATTTTTCCTTTCCCGCCTGTTAGATCCCAGGTTGCCAGGTATTCCTCTTCGTGATAGAGACACACTTCTGATACCCCCTGCGCGCGCAGAGTAAAACCAAGGCGATTAAATTTATTTCCGTAAATGGTTGTAAAGAGTTTACGCTTTAAGGAGTCGTCTCTGTTTGACGGCTTCTCGTAACTAAAGCGGTTAAAGATTTGCCTGGGAGTCATTCCGGAAGTTGATGTTTGGTGAAATAGGGTTAACTTACTGGTTTTACCCTTTTTCTTGCGCATTCCTTTTAACTCATATGTGCCTAAATCGGCAAGATGAAGGTTGTTTTCGGCAACACCAAATTCGCGTTCTAGTATTTGCCCCACAATTCCGTCATCAGCGCGAAACATACCTTTGGGAACGGAAATGAATCCTTTGGAATTGATTTCTTTCAGTCGTTCTATCACAGCCTCTTTGGTCCAGATATCAGCCATTGCAGTTCCTCGCTTTCTATGAATTGTTTGTCTGTTTTGCGGCTCTGCGGGCTCTGCTGCAGCCAGCCCGCTGATGCTTAGGTGAAAATTGGGCATAAGCTAAAAAATCCTTATTTTATCTTCCGATAAAATAAGGATCTATGGTGGACCTGAAGAGATTCGAACTCTCGACCTCTCGGATGCGAACCGAACGCTCTCCCAACTGAGCTACAGGCCCAAATATAAAAAATTTTTCGCTCTTGGGTGTAGCAGACTAACTGCCCTTGACAAGTAATAATTATACATGTAGAATGGAAATATGTCAAGCATTTTTTTAAACGGCTGGCAAAAAAAGCGTGCATCAGCCAGATGCGCCAAAAGGAGAATGTAAAATGAACAACAGCGAAAAAACCATGGAAAAGATCGTTGCCCTGTGTAAGGGCCGCGGCTTCGTATACTCCGGCTCGGAGATCTACGGCGGCCTGGCCAACACCTGGGACTACGGCCCGCTCGGCGTGGAGTTCAAGAACAACGTTAAGGCCGCGTGGCGCAAGAAGTTTGTGCAGGAGAGTCCGTATAACGTCGGTCTGGACGCGGCGATCCTGATGAACCCGACCACTTGGGTCGCTTCCGGCCATGTCGGCGGCTTTTCCGACCCGCTGATGGACTGCAAGGACTGCAAAACCCGTCACCGTGCAGACCAGCTCATCGAGGAGCAGGCCGGCGAGAATCCGGCCGGCTGGACCAACGAGCAGATGAAAACGTATATTGACGAGCATCAGCTTGCCTGTCCGAACTGCGGCGGTCATAATTTCACCGATATCCGCCAGTTCAACCTGATGTTCAAGACCTATCAGGGCGTAACCGAAAATGCCAAGAATGAGATCTTTCTCCGGCCGGAGACCGCGCAGGGTATTTTTGTCAATTTCCAGAATATCCAGCGCACTACCCGCAAGAAGATCCCCTTTGGCGTGGGACAGGTGGGCAAGTCCTTCCGCAATGAGATCACGCCTGGCAACTTCACCTTCCGCACCCGCGAGTTTGAGCAGATGGAACTGGAGTTCTTCTGCAAGCCTGGCACTGACCTCGAATGGTTCAAATACTGGAAGGACTACTGCCATAACTGGCTGCTGTCCCTTGGCATAAAGGACGAGAACCTGCGTCTGCGCGACCATGATCCGGAGGAGCTGTCGCACTACTCCAATGCCACCACGGATATCGAATTCCTGTTCCCGTTCGGCTGGGGCGAGCTGTGGGGCATCGCGGACCGCACCGACTTCGACCTGACCCAGCACCAGAAAACTTCGGGCGTTTCCATGGAGTATTTCGACCAGGAGGGGAACGAAAAGTATATCCCGTACGTCATCGAGCCGTCTCTCGGCGCGGACCGCGTGGCGCTCGCTTTCCTGTGCGATGCCTACGACGAAGAGGTCGTCGGCCAGGATAAGAACGGCAAGGACGACGTGCGTACCGTGCTGCGCCTGCATCCGGCGCTCGCGCCGTTCAAGGCGGCCGTGCTGCCGCTGTCCAAAAAGCTGTCGGAAAAGGCAATGCCGGTGTGGGAAATGCTGGCAAAGCAGTTCTCTGTCGATTTCGACGACGCTGGCTCGATCGGCAAGCGCTACCGCCGCGAGGATGAGATCGGCACCCCCTACTGCATCACGGTCGATTTCGAAACCGAGCAGGACGGCTGCGTGACCGTGCGCGACCGCGACACCATGGAACAGGAGCGCATCCGGATTGAGGATGTTGCAGACTACCTTGCCAAGAAGATCGCATTCTGAAAATTCGCTGTTTTCAAAAACCCGCTGCATTTTGCAGCGGGTTTTTTCTATACAGGGGGTTGACAAGTAAAGTAGGGAAGTTTATAATTTGATTATTCCTATTGGAATAATATGAAATTAAGGGAGGAGCCGCCATGTGCTTTTGGCTAAAAACGCTGCTGCGGTCTAATTTTCGGTTTGGGCGAATGTGACGCAGCTTCTGTGGAAATAACGGTAATGACAAACCAAAAGGGAAAGGAAGCACTTACCATGACAACAATAAAAAATACCGAAAATTGGGCGTTTGAAACCAAGCAGCTCCACATCGGGCAGGAAAGTCCGGATCCGGCAAGCGGCGCACGCGCGGTACCGATTTACCAGACGGCTTCGTACGTTTTCCAGAACTGCGCCCATGCGGCGGCGCGCTTCTGCCTGGAGGATGCAGGGAACATCTATGGCCGCCTGACTAATTCGACGCAGGAGGTGCTGGAGAAGCGTCTCGCTGCGCTGGAGGGCGGCGCGGCTGCGTTAGCGACCGCGTCAGGAGCGGCGGCCATCTCTTATACGATACAAGCGCTGGCACAGGCAGGGGAACACATCGTGGCGCAAAAGACGATCTACGGCGGCACCTATAATCTGTTGGCGCATACCCTACCGCAGTATGGAATAACGACCTCTTTTGTGGATGCGCATGATCTTGCGGCGGTGGAAGCGGCCATTCAGCCGAATACAAAGGCGGTTTATCTGGAGACTCTGGGCAACCCGAATAGTGACATTCCTGATATCGATACGATCGCGGCGATCGCTCACCGGCACGGCCTGCCGTTGGTGATCGACAATACCTTTGGCACGCCCTATTTGATCCAGCCGATCGAGCATGGGGCGGATATTGTCGTTCACTCGGCGACCAAGTTTATTGGGGGACATGGAACAACGCTCGGCGGTGTGATTATAGACAGCGGTAGATTCAATTGGGCGGCGTCCGGCCGGTACGCACCGATCAGCGAGCCAAATCCCAGCTATCACGGCGTATCGTTCACCAAGGCGGCTGGCTCAGCGGCGTTTGTCACCTACATCCGTGCGATTCTGCTGCGCGATACGGGCGCGGCAATATCGCCGTTTAACGCGTTCCTGCTCCTGCAGGGGGTGGAAACGCTGTCGCTGCGGCTGGAACGGCATGCGGAGAATACAAAACAGGTCGTTGCGTTCTTGGCAGCGCACCCCAAGGTAGAGCGCGTCAATCATCCCTCTTTACCGGAGCATCCGGATCATGCACTTTATCAGAGATACTTTCCGCAGGGCGGCGCCTCTATTTTCACGTTTGAGATCAAAGGCGGGCAGGAGGAGGCGCATCACTTTATCGATAAGCTGCAGATATTCTCCCTGCTGGCCAATGTGGCAGATGTTAAGAGCCTTGTGATCCATCCAGCGACCACGACGCATTCACAGCTCAACGAACGGGAGCTTCTCGACCAAGGGATCAAGCCGAACACGATCAGGCTTTCGATCGGTACGGAAAATATCAAGGATATTCTGGCCGACCTGGAGCAGGCGCTCGCATGAAAGATGGAAGTGCAAAAAAGAACACCCGATCGGGTGTTCTTTTTTGTTCAGGAGGCATGTCGCTCTACAGGCTCCTGGACATTTCGGAACAGAAGCGAGATACACCAGACCGCCGCCAGACCGACCAGGCAATAGACGATACGGCTCATTACGCTGGCGGAGCCGCCAAACAGAAATGCGACGAGGTCAAAGCCGAACAAGCCGACGCCGCCCCAGTTCAGGCCGCCGATGATAGCGAGTGTCAGCGCGATTTTATCGATCATTTGAAAAATCTCCCCTCTTGGTTTTGCAATAGTATGGCCGAAAAAGGGAGAAATATACGGAACGGAAAATAGTTGTTTTATCAAAGCCGGCTGTTGCGCTGCTTGGGGGGCGCCTTTTAAAGCTGTGAGAAAACCTCGCCGATCGGCGCGTGGATGACCAGATCCGCGCGGCGGTCGGCAGGGGTAGAGGTTTTGTTGACCAGTACCAGCTTGCTACCGCGGTAATAATCGATCAGGCTCGCGGCCGGATAAACAGCCAGCGAGGTGCCGCCGATAATCAGGATATCCGCATTTGCAATGTATTCGACGCTTTTGTTGATTGTAACGCTGTCCAGGCTTTCTTCGTAGAGGACGACATCCGGTTTGATGGTGCCGCCGCAGGTGCATTTGGGTACGCCCTTGCCCGCGGCGATGTCACGTACGTCGTACGGCTTGCGGCAGCGCATGCAGTAGTTGCGCAGAACCGAGCCGTGCAGCTCAAGCACTTCTTCGGAGCCGGCCTTCTGGTGCAGCCCGTCGATATTTTGCGTGACGACCGCGCGGCACTTGCCCATGCGCTCCCATTCTGCCAGCTTTCGGTGCGCTGCGTTGGGCTGCGCGTCCAGCGCAAGCATTTTTGCACGGTAGAAGCGGAAAAATTCCTCCGGCTCAGCCATGAAGAACGTATGGCTCAAAATGGTTTCGGGCGGGTATTTGTACTGCTGGTTATACAGCCCGTCCACCGAGCGGAAGTCAGGGATGCCGCTTTCCGTGGATACGCCTGCGCCGCCGAAGAAAACGATATTGTCGCTCGCATCGACCCATTCTTTTAACTTTGCGATCTGTGCGTCCATACCGGCGCGCCTCCTTTTATTCCGTAAACGTGACCGTACCCTCCCTGCGAGGCTTGGCGGGGGTCTCCTTTGCAATGTAGCCGACCGCGGCGGAGCAGATGACGATATGGTCCTCCGGCACGCCGTATTCGGTCAGCAGCGCGCGCACCGAGGGGATGTCGCAGGTCTCGCGCAGCTGGTTGATCCAGCAAGAACCAAGCCCCAGCTCGGTGGCCATGAGCAGCAGGTTCTCCATCGCGGCGGCGCCGTCGACGAAAGCGTGGTGCTCGCCGCGCTGATAGGAGATGATGATGTTGACCGGAGCGCCGTAAAAGTTGTATTCCGGACCGCGGTTGTCCACCTCAGCGACTGCGCGGGCGAGCTTGTAGGATTTTTCCGCGCTGTAAACGACTGTAAAATGCCACAGGTATTTGCCTACGCCGGAGGGCGCCCACTCGGCGGCCTCGACAAGCTGCATGATCTGTTCCTTGGGCGGGAGCTCGGCCTGAAACGCGCGCGTGGAGCGGCGGCTTTGGATGACTTGCATCAGGTTGGACATAGGGAAAGACCTCCTTAAACGATAAGAATAAATATAGTATAGCGCTCCGCGCGGCCGGTTTCAATACAAGATGAACAAAAATGCGGGAAAGGTTGTAAAAAAACTGTGAAAAACCGCGTTTATATGGTATACTGATACAGATTTGAAAAAATGGATGGAGGAGACGAACGCGATATGATCACGATTACCGACCTGAGCCTGAACTTCAGCGGCGAGCCGCTGTTCAAAGACGTAAACCTGAAATTCACCGAGGGCAACTGCTATGGCGTTATCGGCGCCAATGGCGCGGGCAAATCCACGTTTCTGCGCATCTTGTCCGGCGACCTCGACCCCTCGACCGGCACGGTGTCCATCGCGGCCAAGACCCGCATGAGCGTGCTTAAGCAGGACCACTTTGCCTTTAATGAGGAGAGCGTGCTGAATACCGTGCTGGGTGGCAACCCGCGTCTGCTGGAAGTGATGCGCGAAAAGGACGCGCTTTATACCAAGGAGGACTTCACCGAGGAGGACGGCAACAAGGCCGCCGAGCTTGAGGCCGAGTTTGCTGAGATGGGCGGCTGGGACGCGGAAACCGAGGCGGGGCAGCTCATCAACGGCCTGGGACTGGACGCGGACGCGATCCTGTATACCGAGATGCAGTACCTCGGGGACGTGGAAAAGGTCAAGGTGCTGCTTGCCCGCGCGCTGTTCGGCAAGCCGGACATCCTGCTGTTGGACGAGCCGACCAACCACTTGGATATCCAGGCGGTGCGCTGGCTGGAGGACTTCCTCGCGGACTTTGAGGGCACTGTGCTGGTGGTGTCGCACGACCGCCATTTCCTCAATAACGTATGTACCCATATTGTGGATATCGATTACGGTAAGATCAAGCTGTATGTGGGCAACTACGAGTTCTGGTATGAGTCCTCGCAGCTCATCCAGCGCATGATTAAAGACCAGAACCGCAAGAACGAGGAAAAGATCAAGGAGTTACAGAACTTCATCCAGCGCTTTGCGGCCAACAAGTCCAAATCGCGCCAGGCGACCAGCCGCCGCAAGCTGATCGACAAGCTGACTGTCGAGGAGCTGCCGGCCTCCTCGCGCCGCTACCCGTGGGTCGCGTTCCAGCAGGACCGCGAGGCGGGAAAGGATATCTTAGAGGTGCGCGGCATTTCCAAAACCATTGATGGGGAAAAGGTGCTGGATAATGTGTCTTTCATTGTGCGCCGCGGTGATAAGATCGCCTTTATCTCGGATAATGAGCTGGCCATGACCACGCTGTTCCAAATCCTGATGGGCGAGATTAAGCCGGACGAGGGCAGCTTCAAGTGGGGCGTGACCACCTCGCAGAGCTATTTCCCCAAAGACAACAACGACTTTTTCGAGGGCCATGAGGAAAACATGCTCGACTGGATCGCACCCTATTCCCAGACCGATACGCTGGAGTCCACGCTGCGCGGCTTCTTGGGACGGATGCTGTTCTCGGGCGATGATGTGTATAAGCCGGTGCGCGTGCTGTCCGGCGGCGAAAAGGTGCGCCTGATGCTTGCCCGAATGATGCTGTTCGGTTCGAATGTGCTGGTCATCGACCAGCCGACCAACCATCTGGACCTGGAATCCATCACTGCCGTGAACAACGGCGTGCGCGATTTTAAGGGTACGGTGCTGTTCGCCTCGCATGACCATGAGTTTGTGCAGACCATTGCGACCCGCATCATCGAGATACGGGAACAGGGCGTTCTGGACAAGGAATGCACCTACGACGAGTTCCTCGAGTTCCGCGAAACCTATCAGGGCTGATGCGCGGGCGTTTCGGGGCGGGGCTGCTCGGCGTGCTTGTGATCGGGCTGCTGTTCGGAGCAGCGAGCCTCAGCGCTTCCCTGCTAGGGTGGGGCTGTCCGGTGCAGCATTTTACCGGCGTGCCATGCCCAGGCTGCGGCCTGTCTCGCGCGGTATACGCGCTGCTGCGCCTGGATTTTGCGGCAGCGTTTCGGTATCATCCGATGGTCTATGTGCTGCCGCCGGTGGTTTTATATGTCCTGTTCGGGAAAAAACCGCTGCTTGGCAGCAAAACACGCGAGCGGGCGCTGCTCTGGGGTGTAATGACACTCTGGGCGGCGGTCTGGATAGTTCGTCTGGCCGCGCACGACCCGCTGGTATGGGGGTCTGTCTGAAACCGGATACAGCAGCGCGCGGCGCGGGCCGTGCGCTGCTTTTCTGTGCTGGATAAATCCGGCGCGATTGCTTGCCTATATCCGGTATTTTGTGGTATACTATAAAATAACTGGGCATATATCGAGGAGGAAAACGCAGCTATGACCGTTACCTGTCCGCATTGTCAGGCCGAGACCGACCATAAGATGCTCGACCATATCAATATTGACCGTAATCCCGAACTGCGGGCTAAGGTGCAGGATCTGTCCTGCTTCCGCGTCGCATGCCCAAACTGCGGCGAAACCGTGCTGGTGGTGTACCCCTGCCTGTACCATGATATGTCGAATCAGTTTATGGTCTGGTTGTGGCCGGAGGAGGGCGAAGCGCCCCGCGCGGAATTCGACCCGCTGGCAGGCTATACCCTGCGTATTGTGGACAGTATGAACGCGTTCCGCGAAAAGATCAATATTCTGGAGCACGGCCTGGACGACCGCACGGTTGAGATCATGAAGCTGCTGCTGTTTACCCAACTGGACCACGATCTGGATGTGGTTGAACTGCTGTTTCATGAACTGGACGAGCGCACGGGGGATATCCGGTTCGTTGCCGTGCTGTCGGACGGGGCGGAGCAATACGCCGCTATGCCGGGGGCGGTTTACCAGCGCATACACGGTGATGTGGAGGACTACCTGTATACCACCGGCGGGGATTTTGCGCGCATTGACATGACCTGGGCGCACGAGGCGCTCGGGCTGCTGCACGAGCTGGGATAAAAAACAGCCGCTCCGTATAGGAGAGGCTGTTGAAAATACCGGCTGTGTTATCCGTAAAAGAACTGGACAAGCGTGCCGCCGATGACTGCAACGGCGAGCGTGGCCGCAATGACTGGAAGCGCGCGCCGGCGGCCCTCTTTTTCTTCAAAGAGGACGATGTAGCCGAAGCCGGCGCCGGTTGACAGGCCGGCGATCAAAGCGCCGAAGCTGATCGTCCCGCTGACGAAAAGCTCGGAGAGCAAAACGCTCATCGCACAACTGGGTACCAGGCCGAGCAGCGCGCAGAGCAGCGGCTGGAAAATGCTGTCCGACAGCATGAGGGCGGCGACGCGCTCCTCGCCGATGCCGTGTACCACGAGATTCAGCGCAAGCAGTACGGCAAACAGGAAGAACGCGGTCTTGAGCGTGTGCCAGACAACGCTCCAAATAGGCGAGCCTGCACTGCAGTCACAGGCGGTCATTTCGATCTCCAGCGCTTCGCCGCTTTCCGCGCGGTGGGAACGGAATACGGTAAAACGCAGGATATAGCCGCCGATCACCGCAATGCCGAATTTGACCGCCAGCAGCAGCACGACCTGCGGCACGCTTGCACCGCCGGCCAGCATAACGGGCACCGCCTCGTCGGAGGTAGCCAGAAAGACGGCGACCAGTGTCGCGGGGGCGAGATAGCCGGCGGAAAAGAGCGCGGCCGCGGCTGCGGAAAACCCGCATTGTGGGATTGTTCCGGCCAGCGCGCCGACGACCGGACCGAATTGCGCCGCGCGGGACAACAGCGCGGGGGTGTTGGTGAGGCGGTTTTCGATATAGTAAAGCAAAGCATAAACCAGCAGCAGCAGAGGTACGGTTTTGACGACATCGAAAAACGCTTCGGGTACCACATGGGCTAAAAGATGCAGCAAAAAGATTCACCTCAGATTTAATGGGGGCATAAAAACGTACTATAATAGTATAACACAAGGCGGTGCGTTCGGGCAAGCGGGATTTGCCGGAATCAGCCAATTCAAAAAAGGAAACGAAACGATATTATGAAATTTCAAGAACTAAAGATCGAAAAAAATATTCTCAAAGCGCTGGAAGAGGCGGGCTATGAGCAGCCAACGCCGATCCAGCAGAAGGCGATTCCGCCCGTTCTGGACGGACACGACCTGATGGGCTGCGCGCAGACCGGTACGGGTAAGACGTGCGCGTTTTCCGTGCCGATCATCCAACGCTTATGCGCGCAGGGGGAAACGGGCGCGGTGCGGGCGCTGATCCTGACGCCGACCCGCGAGCTGGCGCTGCAGATTTATGAAAATGTGTGTCAGTACGCGCGCTATACGCGCTGCACAGCCGCGGTGGTGTTCGGCGGCGTTTCCCAGGTGCCGCAGGTGGAAGCGCTGCAGCGCGGCGCGGATATCCTGATCGCAACACCCGGCCGGCTGTGGGACCTGATGGGGCAGAAGCTGGTTTCGCTGGACAAGGTGGAATGCTTTGTGCTGGATGAGGCGGACCGCATGCTGGATATGGGCTTTTTCCCAGATGTCAAGCGCATTATCAAGTATCTGCCGGAGGAACGGCAGACGCTGCTGTTCTCCGCGACAATTCCGCAGGAGATTGCGTCGCTGGCCAACAGGCTTTTGAAGAATCCGGCAAGGATCTCGATTACGCCGTCCGCCAAGCCGGTCGAGAAAATTGAGCAAAAGGTGTACCTGGTCGAAAAAGCGGAAAAGCGGGAACTTTTGACCGAAGTCATCCGTCAAAGCAACGTGCATCAAACGCTGGTCTTTACGCGCACCAAGCACGGTGCGGACCGTGTGGCGCGCGACCTGAACCGCGCGGGCATCAAGTCCAAGGCGATCCACGGCGATAAATCGCAGAACCAGCGCCAGACCGCGCTGGCGGATTTCAAGGCCTGCAAGATTGCGGTGCTGGTCGCGACCGATATTGCGGCGCGTGGCATCGATATCACCGAGCTGCCGCTTGTGATCAATTTCGAGCTGCCCAATATTCCGGAAACGTATGTCCACCGCATTGGCCGCACGGGCCGCGCCGGACAGGAGGGGACGGCGGTTTCGTTCTGTGACCGGAGCGAGCGGCCGTATCTTGCGGATATCGAAAAGCTGATCGGGAAAAAGATACCGGTCGCGGGCGAGATCCCGCATGAGGAAAAGCCAGCGGCCTCCGCAGAGCGGGAGAGCGGCCAGCGCAAAACGACGAATACCCGCACCCGCCGCAAGCTGGTTTCGGAAAATGCCCCCGCAGAGGCGGTAGCGGCTGAAGCGGAGCGGGAGAAGGCCGAGAAGCAGAAGGCGCGCAAAGCCGCGCCTGCCAAGCGTGCGCCGCGTAGGGAAAAAGCGGCGGAGCTGCAGCTGGAGCAGCGCGCGAAAGCGGCCGCACCGCGCGCGCGGCGCACCGCCGCCGCATCCGTATCCCGCGGCCGTGGACGGAGAAACGACCCATACGCGCGGTTTGAAAAAAATGAACCGCGGGTGGACGCGCATACCCCGTCCCGCGCCTATGCGCTGAGCGCGGAGGCGGCGGAACGTATCCGCAAAAAGGTGGAGGCCGCGCTGTCGGCCCGCGGACAGAAGGCGGAAAAATCTCCTGCGGCGCAGCCGCAGGAGAAGAAAAGCGCAACGGCTCGCCGCCACAGCCCGCGCCGCCGCAGCGGGAAATAGAAAAAGCGTAAAAGGGGAGAAAACAGACCATGAACGGCGCCAGACACCGCTTTGCCTTAGGGCTAACCTGTTTTTTTATGATATGCCTGACCGTGGTCTACCCCTTTTTGCTGTATACGCCCAATGCATTTGTAACACGCTGGCGAGAGTGGTATATCGAGACCGCAATGGGGACGATGACGCATCAGTGGCTGGCCACCTGGTTTATCCCACACGATATTATCGAGGAGGTCATGGTGAAACGCTATCTGCTGAACCAGAAGCAGGAGGGCGCGGAAAGCGCCTGGGGAGACAGTGGAAATCATACGGCGACGGCATCCACCCCCAAGGAGCGTTTTTACCAGACCTTTTCCGAACTGGACAGGGACAGCTTTGAGCAATTCCTTCAGGACAATCCGGAGTACATAGCCAACGGATACGACCATATTGATATTGACCTGATCGGCGAAGCGGACAAAAGGGATTATCATACCGGCATAACGACTAAGCAGGGGGATACGGTGTTAGCGATCAACGCGGAATACGGTATCCTGATCGCGGAGATGGTCGGCGAGGACGCGCTCGGTATGGAGTATGCGGGTAAGCTGGCGCTGTGCAAGCAGCCGGAGCGTGTGATTGTCGGCACCTGCGAGGGCTTGTTTGAATATGGCTCCTATGTGTCGGACATAACGCGCGCGTATGACGCTATACTCGGCATCAACGCATCCGGCTTTGCCGATTATGAGGGGAACGGTACAGGCGGGCTGCCATATGGGTTCCTGAAAAGCGAGGGCAGGAAACTGCAGAGCGCGGTCGGAGACGGCTGGAAGATCATCGGCTTCGATGAAAACGACCATTTGCAGGTCGGCGCGTTCAGCGATACCTCCAATCTGCGGGATGCGGTCGAATTCCATCCGGCGCTTATCATTAATGGGGAAAACCTGGTCGCGGGTACGGGGCTGAATGAAGAGCAGCCGCGTACTGCGATCGGACAGGCAGAGGACGGCACTGTGATTATGCTGGTCGTGGACGGGCGGCAGTTCCACTCGTTTGGCATTTCGATCGAGCGCTGCGGCGAGATCATGGAGAGCTATGGCGCATACCAAGCCTCCATGCTGGACGGAGGCTCGTCCTCGGTTATGGTGTACGACGGACGGGAAATCACCAGCCCGACCACACTTTCCAAGAATCCGGAGGGCCGCTATCTGCCGGACGCCTTCTTGGTAAAATAAAAATCCGGATGGAAAATGAAAAAAGCCTTGTGTTTCAGCGCAGCATATGGTAAAATAATTAAGCGCCTGTAGGACAGGCGCAAAATGGAGAAGTATCGAAGTGGTCATAACGAGCTCGACTCGAAATCGAGTTGACGGTAAAACGTCACGTGGGTTCGAATCCCACCTTCTCCGCCATATAATCGCACTTTTTCTTGATGGAAAAGTGCGATTTTTTAGTCCCAATTTCCTTGTCGATCCACATGCTCCCGTCGGATAACTATGCAAAATGTCTTGCAATATTGCCTGAAATATAGTAACTTTGGTACTATAAGAAAGAGAGAGGTGCCGCATGGTGCGGAAAACAGTCTGTACCTCCGTGTTGAAGGCCGTGCTGGCCGGGCTGCAGTCGGGCGCATAGGACGGTTCAGAGTTCTCGATGAGTTGCTGGGCGCAGGAGGGCGTGGCTGCAGCCTACCAAAGCAGGGCCGTTTCGGACGAGTTTGATTTGGGTGCAGATTGCCTATTCTTTGGGGAATCTGGTGTTCGGCGGCAGCAATAACCCGTCGGACAAAAACTGCCTGATCTACCGGCATACGTTTACGCTCGATCTGTACAGCCGTCAGGTTGCTGCCTCCTCTCATCAGGCCATTCCCTGTTTGGTTTCTTCCGTATCGTGGCGGAACGACTACCATCCTGTAAAGCGCTGAGTGTTTTCACCGGCCTTTAGGTTGGTGAGAACAGACAGGGTGTCAATATACAAAGAACAGTCTCGGATCAGATCCGAGGCTGTGTGGGTTGTGATCTGCCAAAGTGCCAAAATGGGGGAGGGGCTCTGCCGGATAAAACTGCCGAACTGTGGCGTTGTGAAGCCGGTTTCTGTTTAGACAATAGGATAGATCTTGCCCTTGCTGATGAGCCTTGCGCGGAGTGGAGGGCGAATGCGTTTTTACATACATATACTCTTGAACTTCTTTTATAAGTGAATTTATATCACAAAGAAAAAGGGGCGGCTGTGATACCACAGCCGCTCTGGTATAATCATTTCGCTTAAGGATAGCGCGCCGCTCGGTATCATGATAAACTGATATGGCTTGACTCCATGCACCGGCCTGCCTTTTACGATAAAATAAAACCGGCGTGGGAGCAAAAATAAACCGTTTCCCGTGAACCGTGCGGATACACCGGAGGCGCCAATCCCATTGCCCTCCTATGCTTCGCAAGGCAAGTCGGGAATCTCGTCGCATAATTTGCGGCCTGCCCTCTGCCGCAGATGTTCGTTTGCCTGATTGAGCGGGCCGAACGTTTGGCATGGGCAGAACACATATCGGCAGGCATCCATTACAGCACATGCGGACTGTAACGTCTGTTTGGTGATCGGCTGATAGGCATGTTCGGAAATGACCTCCGCTGCCAGCATGGACGCGACAGGATAATCCATGTCGTTTTCATGCAGGATTCCGGCGGCGAACGGGATGCCGTGCTGTTGCAAGCGGCGGTATATCGGGAGTCCGCTGCCGCCTCCGCCGATGACAAACACCTGCGGCTGCCCCCGCGCTGCCTGCAGTTCCGGAAAGCCAAAGGCTTCATTATAGGAACCGGAGGTGATTCCATACAGTTCGGCAATATAGCCGCCGGAGAAAATCTCTTCCGGCGTGCCGTAGCGGTCTACCGCGTTGTGCCGGACACAAAGGATGTGATCGGATACCTTTTGCGCCAGATCGATCTCGTGCAGGGACATAACGACCGCCAGTTGTTTTTCGCGCACCAGTTGTTTGAGCATAGACAATAATTCGAGCTTATAGCGGATGTCCAGAAAGGAGGTTGGCTCGTCAAGCACGATTACTTCAGGCTCCTGGCAGATGGCGCGTGCCAGAAGTACGCGCTGCCGCTGCCCGTCGCTGATCTGCGAAAAGTCGCGGTCATACAGCTCCTCCGCATGCACCAGCGCCATAGCTTCCCGCACTTTGCGGCGGTCAGCGGCGGATAAAACGCCCATAAGCCCTGTATAGGGATACCGTCCCGTGCTGACTACATCCCCGCAGGTCATCAGTTCAGGCTGGACACGCTCAGTCATCAGGACGGACATCGACTGTGCAACTGTCTGCTCCGACAGGCTGCGCATCGCGCGGCCGTCCAGATATACGGTCCCGCCAATCAGGGCAAGCTGCCGAATGATGCTTTTCAATATAGTGGATTTACCTGCGCCATTCGGCCCGATGAGCGACAGGATCTCGCCTTTGCGGACGTGAATCTCAATATCGCGGATCAGAGGAACGCCGCGATACCCTACTGTCATGTGTTCCGTGCGGATTTTATAGGTATCCACAGCGGCTTCCTCCTTTCATCCTGCCTGCATCCTGCGGCGCACCATGATGTAAATGACGACCGGTGCGCCTAAAACCGCTGTTACTGAGCTGATGCCTAGTTCGGTAGGAGCAAAAGCTGTGCGCGCGATCAGATCGCAGAACAGGCTGAAGGCCGCGCCGCCCAGAAAAGAGCCGGGGATGATCAGAAGCGGTTTGGCAGTCTGGAACAGGCTTTTTACAAGATGCGGTACCGCAATGCCGACAAACGAGATCGGTCCGGCAAAAGCGGCCACGCATGCGGATAACAGGCTGGACAGCAAAATCAGGGATAAGCGGAAGGCCCGAATATTCACCCCCATATTCTGCGCATAGACCTCGCCCATCTGATAGGCGCTGATCGGCTTAGAGAGCAGGAAGGTAAGCAGCAGCGCGGCCAGCACAACGGGTGCCATGATGTAAATGTTTTCCCATGAAATGCCGGAAAAGCTGCCCATTGACCAGTTATGAAGATTGACGATATTGGAATCATCGGCAAAGGTTACAACAAAATCCGTAACCGCAGAACAGATATTGCCGATCATTACGCCGCAGATGATGAGCAGCGACATTTTCCTGACCTTCTGGGAAATGAGCAGCACAAACCCCATGCATAGCATGGCGCCCACAAAGGCCGCCGTAATCATCAGCGCCGAGCCGATGATCAGGCCGTGCGCAAGTGCGCCCACCAAAGCCAGCGAAACCATCAGTCGGGAACCGGATGAAATGCCCAGAATAAACGGGCTGGCGATAGGGTTGGCAAAAAAGGTCTGCAGCAGAAAACCGGAAACCGACAGCGCGCCTCCCAGTAAAACCGCGGCCAGAATGCGCGGCAGGCGGATGTCCCAGATGACGGCGGCGTTTTCACCGCTGCGAAACAGCAGGATGTGCAGCACTTCGCTGACGGACAGATGCAGGCTGCCCGAATGGATGTTCCAGATCAGCAGGGCCAGCAGCAGTATGGCCAGCATGCCGAAGGATAAGATATAACGCCTGGTTCGTTTTTCTTCCATAGGTACCTTCTTTTATGTCAGCCGATGCAGGTAGGTCAGAGGTTCCGGAGCCTCTTCGGTCAGTACGGCGTGGATATCCAGAATCATATCGCCAAGGCCCATCGTGGACTGGAACAGGTTTTGTCCGGTACACCACACGTCGCCGTTCCGGACCGCCTTGAAATCAGCGAGTAGCGGGCTTTTGGCCAGCAACTCGTCGATGGAATGCAGTTCCCCGTCAATCGTGCTGTTATAGATGATGACATCCGCGTCTTTGGCTCCCGTATAAAACATCTCCATCTGCATATTCATGGTAGAGAGTGCGTTGTCATTCCCAAGGTCGCTGAAGATGTATGTTCCGCCCGCCATTTCGATCATTTTCGCCACATAGTCGTTGGACTTGCGGACATTGGCGGAACCATTGGAATTGATATAAAAGAACACGACGGCCTTGCCGGTGTTCTCCTGCTCTATCACAGGCCGCAGGCTGTCGAGCGCCTGCTGATATATGGCTTCCGCCGCCTCCTCACGGTTCAGCAGCACTCCGTACAGCTTCAGCCACTCCATGCGCCCCAGCGGGCTGCTCTCGTAGCTGGAGCGCTCTACCAGTACGGGTACGCCCAACCGTTCGAGCTGTTCTTTCACCTCGGGTGAATGATAGATCATGGTCGATTCGACCGCCAGATCGCATTGCTCAGCATAAATCAGTTCATAATCCGGCGCACTGTATTTGCCGGCGTACAGCATCGCTCCGTTTTGCATTGCGGCTTTGGCCTCATCAATATACCAGCCTCTTTCGTCTGTGCCGGACAGCCGGATGCTGCCGATACCGTCCAGCGCGCAGAACAGGTCCATGGCAGAGGTTGCAACCAGATAGATATGGTCCAGCGGTTGCGTAAGGACAACGGTCGTATCCGCCAGCCCATCCGGCACCGGCTTGTTTTCCGGAACGACAAGATAATCGTTGCCGTCGACAATATGGATTAACGCATAGCCGCCGGTGTAATAATCGACTGTGAACTGGTCGGCGTATTGCAGGTCAAGGCCGCTTTCCACCGTGAGGCTGTCCCAACTGACTGCGGAAGGCTCACCTGACACCGGCTCGGATGCGGGGGAGCAGGCGGCCAGCAGAACGGCAAGCGAAAGGATGGCCGCCGCCATTCCATGCCTTTTCATGATGCCGCCGGAGAAAGGGAAGCCGAATCGAAGCGTAGCGCGTAATCAATTTCATGCGGCTGGCTCATTGCAACCGTATCAGCAACCACCGCCATTTTCCAGTCAAAACAGGCCACAGGGATGGTAAACACCGAACGGTCGTTTTCAATGACAGCGTCATAGCGCACATCAGCAACCTTCATGTAGTCGTAGTTCGAGCTGCTCCAGACGATAGTTGCCGTGACCTCGCCGTCCCTGACCGTCACCTGCGCGGGCGATTCCACGCTCGCGCGGCCGGAGCCGCCCTCCAGGGCGACGTCAACCTGATAGCTGCCATCCGCCAGCGCCAGCTCCTCCGGCGTTGTTACGACGCCATCGGCAAAAGCGTCAACCGGCAGGGAATCGGCGCGGAACACCAGCGTGCGGTCGTACCATTTTTCCTTGTTTTTGCTGAATGCGGCGCAGGGGATGCCAGCATCCAGCGCATCGACCGGCACGGTATAGGTGTGGGCGCCTGCGGCCTCTTCGACAAACGGGATATATGCCGTCTTGTCTGCGGCTGCGGCCTGCTCGCCCGTACCCATATAGACATACAGGTAGCCGGCTCCGCCCATGGTCATTTGTGCGGTCATGCTTCCGTCCTTTACGGTAAGCCGACAGGCGACGATATGGAACATGGATGAGCTGGAGTCTACCGTTATATCGTATACGCCGTCCCTGATCTGAGAGCCGTCGATCGGTGTCATATCCTCCGCAACAACGTCTTCTACGCCGGCCATCTCGTCGGCGGAAGCGACTGCGTCATTTACGGGTGGAATATCGGATTGCTGACCATTTCTATCAGCGGTGCAGCCCACCCCGAACAGCAGCAGGGCCGTCAGAGCGGCAAGTGGTACAAGGTTGCCTGTTCTCATGTGTTTAGCGCGGTTTTCGTGAGAATACCGCATCCTCCTTTTGCAAAAAAATGTTCCCTCGACATTCTGAACGGGGTCCGGCCTGAGAAGCCGCACCCCGTTCAGAACAAGAAGTATAAAAAAGCAGAAAGATAAGGAAAGAAAGCTGTTTGAAATAATCAGCCTAATTTTGCCGCTGCAGCCTGTGCGTGCTGTACCAGCAAGTCCTGGATCGCTTCGAGCTGCCCTAAGCCCTCTACGATCGTAATCACTTCATAACCGGCGTCCTCGAAAGCGGTTTTCCAAGCGCCTTCCTCATCGCCGGCCATATCGTTGTTGGCATGGTCGCCTGCCACGATCATCAGCGGACGAAGCACTACCTTTTTGTAATTGCCGGCCTGGACAAGCGACAGGACATCCTCTAACGTCGGAGAGGCTTCCACCGTGCCGACAAAGTAATTGGCATGGCCGCCGTCCGTCAACACCTGCTGCATCCTGGCATATACGCTGTTGGAATCGGCCTCGGTCCCGTGGCCCATAAAGCAGATTGCGGTTTCGCCGTCGTCATATTCCGCAGTCGCCGCGACGATTGCATCCGCGACGGCCTGGAAATCCGCGTCACTGGTCAGCAGCGGTTCGCCGATGACTACCTTTTCAAAAGAATCGCTGTATTCCGCGAGTTCATTGACCAGATCATTGTATTCCAGACCATTCATCAGATGGGTCGGCTGAACGACCAGATTTTTGACACCGTTATCAGCGGCGCGGTTCAGCGCCTCGCCAACGTTGTCAATCACTTCGCCATCGCGGTCCTTGACGTGGTCAAGGATGATTTGGCTGGTAAAGCCGCGGCGTACCGAGTAGTCAGGGAATGCTTCCTGCATGGCTTTCTCGATGGCGCCGATCGTAAGCCGGCGGTTGTCGTTATAGCTGGTGCCGAAGCTGACAACCAGCAGTTCGTTTTCGCCAATATCGTCCTGATTGAGCGGATCGTCCAGACTGGCGTCTCCGGTATCATAGTTTTCATCGGGGGCAGTCTGTTCTGTCTCCCCGCCGGCCGCGGTTTCAGCGTGGGTATCCGTGTTGTCTTCCGCCTGCGTTTGAGTGGAAGCGCATCCGGCCAGCAGAGAAGCAAGCAGGACGGCCGATAGCAGGACAACCAGCAGTTTTTTAAGTTTCATTTTTGTTTTTCCTCCTTTTGGGGGACATCCCCTGTGATGTATATAAAATGCACACCACTTCTGAAAAAGTACAGGAAAAACAAAACCCTTTTACTGCATATGACGTGCAAATAAAAGGGTCGTAAAGAGACAAACGCGGCTACAGTACGACCAATTACTCGTGATCTGGAATGTGATTCCTGTACCAACAGGCGGCAGGTTTCCTGACTTGCAGATCGCTACGCACGGCCGCCTTCCCGGTTTGCACCAGTGGACTGAATGGACGCGCATTCCCTGCTTACAGTGACGAGATCGTACAGGCTTCCCACCTGTTTCCCTTTTAACCCGCATCTTCGACAGATAAGGAAGTGCAGGCACCGACTGCTCGCTGTATTCAGTTTTGAATCTATTCCTCATTATACAACCTATATCGCAGATGTCAAGCAGATACTTTGGATAAGCTTATTGAACTTTTATAAATCCGCTGCCGATCTGTGCTATGATAATAAACGGGCAGGTGAACGATATGACGGATATTCCTTATATCATAGCAGATTTCGCGCGGAGGGTATGGGAATGAACAAAGGTATTAACGCTGTCAAAAAATAAGGAAGCGTTTTGCTGCTTCCTTGAGATAGCAGAAGCTTTGAGAAAAGCTCTGGTCTGAATCAGACCAGAGCTTTTTTGCTGCATAAAAATCAGGCAGGAGCGGGAAAAACTTTGCTGATTGAACGGCGCATCAAAATACTCGGCCGGCAAAGAGGGGATACAGAAAGCCGCTGCAGATATGCGCCGAAGCGCTATAGCAGATTTTGTGTCCGGTACGAGCGGGGTGTAGCCTTATACTGTTCCTTGAATTTTTTTGTAAAGTAGCTGGTGTTATTGAAGCCGGTTGAATAACAGATATCAGATATGCTGTTTTTGGTGCTTGTCAGTAGCTGCGCGGCTTGTAGCAGGCGGAACTGGTTGACATATTCGATCGGCGTCATTCTGGAAAGCTCGGAAAAGCAGCGGAAGCATTCGCTTTTGCTAATGTTGGCGGCTGCAGCGATCTCGGAAATCGTGATGGGCTGCGCATAATTTTTGCGAATGAAATGCAGCATAGTCCGCATGCGCTGCTCCCGCAGGAATTTGCTGCTGTCCTCGGAAACCGAAGCGGCCTTGGGCAGGATGGCAAGCAGATTGCGCCAAATGCCGATCAAATGCTCCAGCAGGAACAGCTCATAGGCGGTATGGGTGCTTTCGGCGTAGTACATGCGCTTGAGCAGTTCCAGAACCACATGCCCCTCCTTGCGTTCCGGCGTGATGACAAAGGCCTCTGGATGGCGGGAAGTCAGCGGGGCCGCATATTTTTCACAGTTGGAGACTTGAAACAGATTGGTCAGGAACTGCGGGAGCAAAACCACATTGTAGCCAATGGCGTTTGAGGAAAGCGCTTTCATCATATGTACGGCTTCCGGCGCGATATAGATAGCGCTGCCCTCGCTAACTATATAGCGGGTGCCGTTGACCCGATATTCCGCATTTCCTTTCAACATGATCTGAAGCTCAAACTCATTGTGCCAGTGGCTTGGGAAACTGCCGTCTGCAAACGTGTCGAAATGGTCCACAAATTCGGATAGGGGGAACATCTGGTTCAAATAGGTCAATTCCTCTTTTACTGCGTGCAGCGCGCTGATATTTTCCATACAGGGCTTCCTCCTTTGCAGAAGTAGTTTTAAAGTCTCATGAAGGCGGAAAAAGGGCGTTGTGAGAAATGTACAATAGGGAAAACGAATTTTGCGTTTTAACCACGGATATGCCTATAAATAGTTAAGAAAAAATCAAAAAACAAAAATGCTGTTGTTCAATGTGACGATAACAGGATTGGAGAGGGATAGAAATGACGTTGGATTTGCCTGAAACTGTTGCGATATTCCCAGTGACGTGGGAGGATAATTACAATTCCTGAAATTAAATTGATTGAACCCCTTGTGCTTTCATAGTACTATACCAGTATAAAAGAGTTGCCGGTAATTTTCAAGAGCATTATCCTAAATGAACGGAAGATTGAAAGGGGCTGTAAAAAGTGCGGAAATCAGAACTTTTTCTCGGAGAAGCGAAAAGGACGACCGTCTGCATCATACCGGCATGGATATACGGGGCGGCGCCGGAAAACGATTGGATGCAAGCGATCCAGTTGGCATAGTTCCGGCTACGATTTTCCCAGCTTGCACAATGCTTGAGGGAAAACGGATTGCCTTGGGGCGATCCGGATTGTGATTGGAAAGAGAAAGGAGTTTTTCAGTTGGAGCATACTTCGGAAATCCAGCGGAGCAGAGAGGACCACGTTGTCAGCCTGCGGGAAAAGATATGCTATGGTTTGGGCGATTCGGCCTGTAATGTGGTATACGGCCTGTGCAGCACGCTGCTTACCTTTTTTTATACGGATTATGTAGGTGTCAGTGCCGCGCTCGTCGGTATCATTTTCCTGATTACGCGTGTGTTTGACGGTGTTTCGGATATTATCATGGGCTTTATCACGGACCGGACGAAATCCAAGTACGGCAAAGCGCGGCCGTGGATTCTGTGGATGGCGGTGCCGTATGCGGTGACGTTCGTCCTGCTGTTCCTCATTCCGGCGAATGCGCCGGTCATGGTGCAGGCAGTGTATATTTTCGTCACCTATAACCTGGTCAATACGGTGGTTTATACCGCGCTCAACCTGCCGTATTCCACGATGGCCTCTCTGATTACGCGCGACCAGAAATCCCGTACCTCCACCCAGGCGATCCGCATTTTCTGCGGGCCGATGGGCAAGATGGTGGTTACGGTTTCCACGATCCCGCTGGTGCAGGCGTTTGGCAACACCCAGCAGAGCTGGATCATCGTTTCGATCATCTTCGCCGTGATCGCGCTGGTGCTGCTGCTGGTCTGCTTCTTCAATATTGAGGAGCGCGTGGTGATCGAAGCGGCCAAAACCGAGAAGGTATCGGTGGGAAGAAGCCTAAAGGCGCTGTTTTCCAACCAGTACTGGGCGATCTGCCTGGGGCTGTGGGGCTTTATGGTCATGATGAGCACTGTCACCGGTACGATCGAAACCTATTACTGTAAATACATATTGGGCAACGAGGCCTTGTACAGTCCGATCTACGCGGCGGAGCTGATCGCGCAGAGCATCGTTGTGCTGATCGTGCCGCAGTTTGTACTCCGCTTCGGAAAGAGGAATCTGACGCTTGCCGGTATTCTGCTGGTAATCGTGGCGCAGTTTGTGTGGATGAGCAACCCGATGAGCGTCACCGTCGCCATGGTCAGCGCCGTGCTGCGCGGCATCGGTGTTGCGCCGCTGTGGGCCTGCGTATTCCCGATGATCGCGGACTGCGCGGAATTCGGTCAGTGGAAGACCCACGTCCGGCAGGACGGCATGATTTTCAGCGCCGCTTCGGTCGGCTCCAAGCTGGGCGGCGGCCTTGCTTCGGCGGGCATCGGCCTGCTGATGGATTCGGTCGGGTATGACGGCCTGGCCGCGGTACAGAACGCGGACGCGATGGCGATGATCAAAGCAATCTGCATGTATGCGCCAATCATTTTCTCTGTCATCATCGTGATCCTCTGCCTGCTTTACAAGCTGGATAAGCTCTATCCGCAGGTGATTGCGGATCTGAAAAAGCGCGACGAGCAGGGCATCCTGTAAACGGGCTGCACAATAGGAAGCAGCACAGAACACGGAAAGAAGGTGAAGACAGAAGACATGATAGATTTTGCGATTAATATTGAAACCATTTATCCAGGCATGGAGGTATGCGAGAAAATCGAGCGGGTCAGCGCGGCGGGATTTCGGGCGATCGAATTCTGGAGCTGGCACGACAAGGACCTCGCGGACATCCGGCGGGTCTGCCAGGAACGGGGCGTGTCCGTCAAAGCGTTCAGCGGCACCAGTATCTACTCCCTGTGTGATCGGGCGCACAGCCAGGACTGTATCGACTGGATCCGGCAGTCGCTCGACGCGGCGAAAATGCTGAGCTGCGACAAGCTGATCCTGTTCCCAAATCACTTTACGCCAAACGGCTGCGCGGACTTCCGCGACCAGTACAGCCATACCGCGATGCTCGCCAACATCACGCATACGCTTACCAGGCTGGCGCCGGTGCTGGAGGCAAACGGGGTGACCGCCCTGGTCGAACCGCTTAACAATTTGGGGGGCGACGCGGGCATGTCGCTGACCACAACCGAGGAGGGCGCGGACATCGTGCGCGCGGTCGGTTCGGAGCGGGTCGGTCTGCTGTGCGATGTGTTCCATATGCAGTTGATGCACGGGAACCTGCTGCGCAGCATCACCAACAACCTGGGCGTGGTGAAATACATCCATCTGGCGGACGCGCCCGACCGGCACGAGCCGGGAACGGGGGAGATCAACTTTGATTTCCTGCTGCGCGGCGTGGCAGAAAGCGGCTACGCGGGGACGGTCTGCTTTGAATATTTTCCGGCAGGGGACACCGAGGCCGGCTTCCCCGCAGTCAAAAAGCTTTGCGATTCCATTTCAAAATAAAACCAACCACTATCATCAATTTTTAAGGAGGACGACAAAATGTTCAAGGAAGTAACGTACGGTATGGTAGGCGGCGACCTGAAAGCTCTGATCGGCGAGTGCCACCGCAAGGCGCTGGGCCTGGATCCGCGCGCGAAGCTGGTCTGCGGCTGCTTTTCCGCGATCGACGAGCTGAATGACGAGTGCGCGGAGGCGTACCACGTTGATAAATCCCGCGTGTATT
Organism: Agathobaculum ammoniilyticum; assembly: GCF_025567315.1. NCBI lineage: Bacteria > Bacillati > Bacillota > Clostridia > Eubacteriales > Butyricicoccaceae > Agathobaculum > Agathobaculum ammoniilyticum. Next base: position 126,181 of record NZ_JAOQJE010000003.1, on the reverse strand, counting down.
ACAACGCGGAGGATATGGCAAAGGCTGAGGCTGGCAAGATCGATTTCGTTTCCATCTGCACGCCGAACTTTGTGCATTACTCCGCTGCCAAGACCTTTCTGGAGCACGGCATCAACGTCGTGTGTGAGAAGCCCCTCACCCTGACCGTGGAAGAAGCCGAGGACCTGGCCCGCATTGCCAAGGAGAAAAAACTGGTGTTCGCGGTGGACTACTGCTATTCCGGCTATGTTATGTGCAAGGTCATGAAGCAGATGATTGCGCGCGGCGACATCGGCCAGATCATCGCGGTCAATGCCAACTATATTGAGAACAGCTTCCTCAGCCTGCTGGCCGAAAAGGAGCAGGTCAACGGCCGTATCTGGCGCACCGATCCCAAGTATAGCGGCATCTCCAACACCTGCGCGGACGATGGCACGCATGTCGAGCATCTGGTACACTATGTCACCGGCCTGAAGATCAAGCGCCTGCTGGCCACGACTGATACGTTCGGCAAAAAGCTGGACCTGAACGACAACATTATTCTGGAGTATGAAAACGGCGTTCACGGTGCTTACTGGTTCACCCAGGTAGCCTGCGGCTGCCCCAACGAAATCGACCTGCGGATCATGGGTACGGAGGGCTGCCTGGAGTGGCACCAGACCCGTCCGGACGAAGTGGTTTACATCAAAAAGGGCGAGGCGCCCCGCACGCTCTGCCGCGCAGGCGACGGCATCGACGTACCCGCAGGCAAGCTGGCGCGTGTGCCGTTCGGCCATCCGGAAGGCTACTATATCGCGATCGCCAATATCTACCGCAGCGTGATCGACACGATCCTCAAGCTCAAAAACGGCGAGACCCCGACCGAGGAGGATCTGGACTTTCCGGATGTGGAAACCGGCGTCAACGGCGTCAAGTTCTTCCACGCTGTCGTTGAGAGCGCGCAGAACAACTCCAAGTGGGTGGAGATCAACTAAGAGCAGAGCGGCCTGGCAGGGGCAGGGCGGCCGGCCCTGTCCGTGCCGGACCGGAACAGGAGGAAAAGACAATGGCAAACATGCAGAAGGCAATCGTTTACAAGGGGCCGGGCCAATTCGCCTATGAGGACCGCCCTATTCCCGAGATCAAGAACCGGAACGATGTCAAGATCAAAAGTTACGGCTGCGCGGTCTGCGGTACGGACGTGAATATTTTTGCCACGCCCCAGAAGCATCCGTGCAAGCAGGATATTATTTTCGGCCATGAGTTCTGCGGCGAGGTCGCGGAGGTGGGCGAAGGCGTCACCGACCTCAAGCCGGGCGATAAGGTGGTCATCGACCCACACGGCCCCTGCGGCGAGTGCGACAACTGCCTGGCCGGCCTGCCCGAAGCCTGCCAGCACGTCAGCTCACGCGGCGTGTTCGCGGATGGCGGCCTGACCAATTACGTCGTACTGCCCAAGCAGTACTGCTATAAGGTAGCGCCGGAAACCAAGCCTGAGCTGATGGGCGTGGCCGAGCCGCTCGCGGGCTGCGGCTGCGCGCTGGAAAAGCTGAACGTGCATGTGGGCGATACCGCATGCGTACTGGGCGCCGGCCCGATCGGCCTGATGTTCATCGCGCTGCTCAAGGCGAACGGCTGCCGCAAGATCATCGTTTCCGAGCCGATCGAACACCGCCGCAAGCTGGCGCTGGAGGTCGGCGCGACCCGCGTGGTCAATCCAGATACCGAGAACCTGCAGCAGATTGTCAAGGAGGAAACCGGCGGTCTGGGCGTGGACCACTGTGTAGAGGCGGTGGCCGCGATGCTGGTGGACTGCGTCTATCTGGTGCGGCCGCACGGCAAGGTGCTGCAGTTCGGACACGATGAGCTGGCTCGCCCGGAATTTCCGGTCGCCGAGCTGCTCAAGAACGAGATCGAGGTTTACGGCGGCTATCTGGGCAAGTATTATATGCGCAAGGTCGCGCAGATCATAGAATCCGGCATTCTGCCGCTCGATAAGATCGTGACCGATGTGATACCGGCCTCCCGTTATCAGGAGGCGCTCGACCTGGCGGCGAGCCGCCAGTGCGGCAAGGTATTCGTTTCCATGGACCTGTGAGAAAGGACAGCGCGGAATGGTAGATAAAAAAGAGGTATTGCGCCTGACCGAGCTGGCATACCAGGCGCGCCGCGACCTGTGCAAACTGTGCGGGGCGTACAGCGGCAACATCCATATGGGCGGCGACATGTCCATGCTCGATGTGCTGACCTGCCTGTTCCACCGCACGATGAACGTCTCTCCCGAACGGGAGCAGGACCCCGCCCGCGACCGCTTCATTCTCAGCAAGGGACACGGCGCGGTCGGCATGTACATCGTGATGGCGCAAAAGGGGTTTTTTGATTACCAGGAGATCTGCGAGACCTACGGCCAGGTGGGCAGCAAGTTCGGACAACATCCCTGCAAGACCCGACTGCCGATGCTGGACGCCTCCACTGGTTCGCTCGGCCACGGCCTGCCGCTCAGCGTCGGCCTAGCGGCCTCGTCCCGCCAGAAGGGGCGCCGGAACCGCGTGTTTTGCCTGATGGGTGACGGCGAGACCTGTGAAGGCTCAGTGTGGGAGGCTGCGATGGCGGGCCACGCGCTTGGCCTGGGCAATCTGGTGGCGGTCGTGGACCGTAACAGGCAGCTCATGACCAGCTTTTCCGAGGATTCGATTAAGCTCGCCCCCTATGCGGATAAATGGCGCGCGTTCGGCTGGAACGTGATCGAGATTGCGGATGGCAACGACATGCAGCAGGTGGCCGACGCGCTCGAGCGCCTGCCGGAAAGCAGCAGCGGCGTGCCGACCGCGGTTATCGCGGACACGGTCAAGGGCAAGAATATTTCCTTTATGGAACGGGAGATCAAATGGCATGCGGGCAGCATGAACGAGGCGGATCTGCAGACCGCGCTGGCCGACCTGGACGCGGCGCTGGACCGGCAGAGAAAGGAGTTATAAATGAAGCAGTCATATACTCTGGATGAATATAACTCCGCGCGTTCTGTGGTGGGCGACACGATAGCGGAGCTTGGCGGAAAGGATAGCCGCGTCTGGCTGCTCACGCCGGATATCGGCTTCGGCTGCAAGGAGTTTCATGAGAAATATCCGGACCGTTTCATCGACACCGGCATCGCGGAGCAGGATGTGGTCGGCGTATCGGCCGGCCTGGCGTATGACGGGAACATCCCGTTCATCATCGGCATGATGCCGTTCATGAGCATGCGCGCGCTCGAACAGGTGCGCACGGATGTATGCTATCCCAACCTGCCGGTGCGCATCATCGCCAACTATGCGGGACTGACCGGCAACGGCGGCTCCACCCATTATGCGATGGAGGACATGGCGCTGTATTCCTCGCTGGTCAACATGACGGTCTGCGCGGCATCCGATCCGGTGCAGCTGCGCCAAATCATCGAGAAAAGCCTGTATTACGAAGGCCCGCTGTCCATCCGCATTGACCCAGGCAAGGAAAACCGTGTGCTGTACACGGCGGAGGACAGGTTTGAGATCGGCAAGGGCCACCTGGCGCGGGACGGAAAGGATATCACCATCATCGCCTGCGGCGAGATGGTCAGCTATGCGCTGCAGCTGCACGACAAGGCAAAGAAGGCTGGCATCGGTGTGCGCGTGATCGATATGTTCACGGTCAAGCCGCTGGACGAAGAGATCGTGCGCAAGGCCGCTGAGGAAACCGGCCGCATCATCGTTTGGGAGGACCACTTGATGAAAAACGGCCTGGCCAGCGCGGTTGCGGACCTGCTGTGCGACAACGGTATCGCACTCAAATCGTTCAAGCGCTTCGGCATCCCGCAGGTGTACCCGGGCTTTGGCAGCGCGGAGGACCTGTATCACCTGTACGGCTATGACCCGGAAGCCGTTTGGGAATATGTGAGCAAGCTGTTAGGATAAATGCGGTGCTTCGGTCGGCCCGCCCTGCGTGGCGGAGCGGCCGGAACGCGCAGAGGAGGACATAAGATGAGCGTTTATATGTGGAACACCTTTTGCCCCACGCTGTTCGGGACGGGCGCTTCCGGGGAGACAGGGGAGCGTGCAAAGGCGCTCGGCATGCATCGGGTAATGGTCTGCACCGAACAGGCGCTGTGCGAATTCGGTGTGGTAACGCCGGTCATCGATGCGCTGAAAGACGCCGGCCTGGAGGTGTTCGTGTTCGACCGGTGCCGTGCGGACGCACCGAGCGATATCTGCGACGCGGGCGCGGCCTATGTGCGGGAGCACGCGATCGACGGCGTTGTGGCGGTCGGCGGCGGCAGCACGCTGGACACCGCAAAGGCGGTCGGCATCGTCATCAGCCAGAATGGCACGACCATCCGCGACTACTATGGGATAGGAGAGGCGGAGCATACCCTCAAGCTGATCACGCTGAGCACGACCTCGGGTACGGGCAGCGAATTGTCGCAGTGGGCGGTCATCGGCGATGTGGAAACCGGCGCCAAGGAAATGCCGGTGTATAAGCCGGATCTGGCAATCGTCGATCCGGCGCTGACCTACTCCGTGCCTGCGGGTGTGACCGCCGCGACCGGCATGGATGTGCTGGCGCACTGCGTGGAGGCGATCACGAACCGGAATTACAACCCGTATGGCTATATTTTCGGCAAGGAGGGCATTCGGCTGACGCTGCAGTGGCTTCCGGTCGCCGTAAAAGAGCCGAAGAATGCGCAGGCGCGAGAGGCGATGTCCCTGGCCGCGAGCCTGGGCGGCATGGCGATCTCCGCCTGCGGCTGCCAGATCGGACACAGCTTCAGCCAGACGTTTGGCGCGCGCCATCATGTGCCGCACGGATTGGGCTGCGCGTGGGGGTTGCCGGGCGTCATGGTCTATACCGCCAAATATGGTGAGCGCAGGAATCTGGAGGAAGTCGCCGAGGCAATGGGGGTCGCCTGCACTGCGGAAACCGGAACCATGGAGCTTGCGGAGACGCTGGCGCAGCGCGTGGTTGGGCTGATGAAAGAACTACAGATCAAATCGCTGCGCGAATCCGGCTTCTTGCTGGAGGACTGCCTGGCTTCCGCGGAGCAGTTCGCGCATGACGGGGCGTTCGGCAACGCACCCGGCGCGCCCAGTATGGAGGAGATCAGGGAATACATCTCCTATACCTATGCGGCGTATTGATGGAAAACGGCGGGCGGCCGGCGCAGAGGGCGCAGCCGCCTTGCGACCGTGAAATAGCGGCCGCTTCTCTCTCTTACAAAAACCGGTGTTTTATTCTCAGAATAAAACACCGGTTTTGTGTTGGGTTGGAAAGGGTGGCGGGGTCAGTTCCCTGTGGGACAGTGCCAGATGTGCGCGTTGGCATCCGGTTCGGTCAGCCAGAGGTGCGCAGTGTCGTCGATGCGGGTCTTGTCCCACGGGTTGCCGGGCAGGTGCCGGATTCCCCAGGCATAGCAGCAGGTATAGCCGGGGGCGGTGACCTGCGGGTGCATCCCTTTTGTAATCAGAGCTAGGCCGTTGTGGTGGGTCTCATATAACTCCCCGTCGCCCCAGCCCGCGCCAAAGCCGCTGGGGTGATCGAAACGGTAAAAATATACCTCGGGCTGGGGGTGATGATGCGGCGGGTAGGAGGACCATTTGCCCGGCAGGTTGACGACCTCGCCCAAAACCATGTTGGAATACGGCGCGTTATCCAGATCGAAGCAGGTACGGACATCGCGCTTAGTGCAGCCCATCAGCTCGCCCTGGTCGCCGCGCGGCCAAGTGTCGGTATCCTCCGGCCCGTACATGCGGCAGGGGAAAACCGTGTCGTTCTCTGTTTTTTGAATGTAAATATGGCAGGCTCCATGAGCGGTGATCCGGACTTCGACGCCCTTGCAGACGTGCAGGCAGGATGGGTTGTAATCAAGCGGGTTGGGACGGTCCACGTCGCGGGCCTGCCCTTCCCATTCCAGCGTGCAGCGTCCGTCGAACACCAGCGCGGCCATCTCCTTGCGGTCCTCCCGCAAAGAGATGGTGTCGCCGGCCTCCATGACAAGAAGCCCGACGTCCATCATGGCTTTTTTTCCGTATCCTTCTTCCAAACGGAGATATTCATTATATCCCCGCTTGACCTGCTTATCCATATACATATGCTGTCCCTCCATGCGGCATCGGTGGTTTTCTGGCCCGTGATTCAATAAAAAATATTTTCTGTCCGCGGATTGTAAAGACCAGTCTGTTATTCTATAATTATAGCAGATAATGCGGAAAATACTTGCAATATATTCTCGGTTAATAACATGATTTTAAGGAGGGGGATGGATGGAAGCACAAAGTGAAAAGCAGAAAGAGGCCGCTGCCGGCATTCCCCTCCGCATATATCCCGCGCTGGACGGGAGCGAGGCGGACGTGGTTGACCGCGTGCCGTTCCACTGGCATACGGAAAGCGAGATCGTCATTGTCGATGCGGGGACGGTTTCGCTTGTCATAGCCGACCGTGCATACCAGGGAACGCGCGGAGATATTTTTTTCATCGGAAGTGAAGAACTGCATGAAATACGGGCGACAGGGCAGGGGAACCAGTTTCACTCGTTCTTGTTTTCGCTGGAACTGTTGGAGTTTGCCCGCGCCGACGATGCTGAAACCAGCCTGCTGGAACCGCTGGCCGAGGGACATCTGCGCTTCCCCAGGCAAGTACGGAAAGGGGAGGCGGGGCAAAAGGCGCTGCACAGGCTGCTGGCCCGTCTCGTTTGTGCCTGCCTTCGGCAAAGCTTGGGTTGGCGGCTGACAGCCAAGGCGGCCCTGCTGGAGATCGTGGCGGTGTGCGCGGACTATTCGTTGATAGAAAAAGTGGACGCGCCCTGCGGCACGGATGAACGACTGCGGCAGAAAAAAGCGATCGTGGCTTATCTGGATGAGCATTTTACGGAGCCGGTCCGGCTTCCGGACGTAGCGGCGGCGTTTGGGCTTTCCCCTCAGTATTTCAGCACATTGTTTCGGGAAAGCTTCGGCCGGACGCTGATGCAGCATGTCAATTTCCTGCGTACCGAAAGGGCGGCGCGCCTGCTGCGGACAAGCAGCCTTCCGGTCATGGAGATTGGGCTGCGCGTCGGTTATGAAAATTTCAGCTATTTTATCAAGCGGTTTCGGGAGGCTTACGGCGTCCCGCCATCGGTCTACCGGAAAAACAACAGGGAATTCGCCGCAACGCCTGTTGGGCGCGCGCATTGAAAAGAATACCGGCGGAAGCGTCCTGCTTCCGCCGGTTGGTTTTTATACGCAAAGCGTCAGTTGCCAGCAAACCGCAGCTTGATGTTTTCCTGCTTGCAAAGGCTGACATATTCCTTGGCAGGCTCCCGATCGGTGATGAAGCCGGTCAGATCCTTTAAGTGGCAAAAGGTGACGATGGCCTCGCGCCCGATCTTGGAGGAATCCGCCATGCAGTAGATGCTGTCTGCACGGTGGACGACCGCGCGCTTGATCTCCGCTTCGAGGAAAGTGGTGTTGGTCATGCCGGCGGTCAGGGAAACCCCTGTTGCGCCCATGAACGCCTTGTTGATCCGCATGTTGGAAAGCGCTTCGATCGTGGACAGGCCGACGAACGAATCGGTCGTGGGGCTGTAGATGCCGCCGAGCGAGATGATGTTCAGGTTTTCGTATTTTGCCGCTTCGCTCAACGCACCGAGCGAATGCGTGATAATGGTGATGCGGTTTTTCGCCACCAGATAACGCAGCAGGCAGAGTGTGGTTGTGCCGGAGTCGATAAATATGGTGTCCCCGTCCGCGACCTCCTCAGCGGCCATGCGGCCGATCAGCGACTTGTCCGCCGGATTGAGACTGGAACGGATCGGCGTGGGTACTGCGCCGGAGGGTACCGTGGCGGTAACGCCGCCATATACCTTTGTAATATGCCCGCGCATTTCCAACTCGTTCAGGTCGCGGCGGATCGTGTTCTTGGAAACCTCGAAAACCTCGCACAGCTCGTCAATGCTGACCGTTTCGTGCGAGATGACATACTGCTCTATGGCATTTAAACGGCTGACTTTCATCTTCCTCATTCCCCAATCGCGGGCCATTAAAGGTATGGCAGATTTACTGATATTTAGTTTATCAAAGATTCAGAAAAATGTCCACTGTGCCGCATCATGCCAAAATCGGCATTTTTTGATATGGAAAACAGGGGGTTTATAGCGCGGTAACGGGACCGCGCATACTTGCGAGCTGGAAAAAGTGGTTAAGTTATGGGTAAAAAATTATTTCCTGATGCATAGAATGTGGTTTTGTGTTTGTTGCATTGTGCGCAAGTGCGCGCTGGCATGATTTTTGCAGGAAAAGCAGATAAAACAGGGGGGCCTGCGCGGAAAATACGGAAAAACCAAACAAATCAAAGGGGAATACTGCCTTTGAAGCGTTCGCGCGCCTCGTGAAAATTATCATGCGGTGTAAAAATAAGGGGCAAATTTTTGTTAACAAATGCTTGGATATTGGTTGAAATCTGGTTGGTTTGGTGGTACACTGTAAACGAAAACGGTGTCCGGCAGGACGGCCGTGTTCCGGAATCTGTTCCGCGGAGAGAAAATACTGATATAGAATTAGGCAGGTGTATGCAATGCAGAAAGCAGAAAAAATGCAGGAGCTACGCGTATTTGCAGCGCAGATCCGTCTCGAAACGCTCAAGACGATCGGTTCGCTGGGCTTCGGCCATGTAGGCGGCTCGATGTCGGTTGCGGACGCTCTGGCGGTGCTCTACGGCGGTGTTATGAACATCGACCCGAAGAACCCGCGCTGGGAGGACCGTGACTGGTGCGTCATGTCCAAGGGACATGCCGGACCGGCCATGTATGCCACCCTTGGGCTCAAGGGCTTCTATCCGGTTGAGGAAGCGTATACCCTCAATAAGCCCCACACCAACTTCCCGTCCCACACCGACCGCCAGAAGACCCCCGGCGTCGATCTGACGACCGGCTCGCTCGGACAGGGCATGTCCACGGCTGTCGGCGCGGCGCTCGGCAACAAAATGGACGGACGCGACAGCCATGTGTTCGTGTTCGTCGGCGATGGCGAGTGCGACGAGGGCCAGGTTTGGGAAGCGGCCCAGTTTGCCGCGCATTATAAGCTCGACCACCTGATCTGCTTTGTCGACTATAACAAGCGCCAGCTTGACGGTGCGTGCGAGGACGTTATGAGCCACGGCAAGGGCATCGGCGCGAAGTTCGACGCGTTCGGCTGGAATGTGATCGATCTTCCGGATGGCAACGACGTGGAGGCGATCTACGACGCGGTGCAGCTGGCATACGATGTAAAGGGCAAGCCCACCTGTATCGTTTTGAACACTGTCAAGGGCAAGGGCGCGACGTTTGCAGAGCCGTCCGGCGCGCATTCTTCGCAGCCGACTCCCGAGCAGTGGGACGAAGCGATTAAGGCCTCTGAAGCGGCGTATGCCGCTGTCAAGGCACAGTAAGGGAGGGGATGCAAATGAGCTTTACTTTGATTGGCAAGCACGAGAAGGATTCCCGTGCAATGCGTGACGCATATGTCACTGCGGTACATGACCTGATGGCAAAGGGCGAGCCTGTCGTACATATTGACTGCGACCTTGAGGGCTGCAGCAACGTGGGCAAGCTGGCCAAGGAATTTCCGAACAATGTATACAATGCCGGTATCGCGGAAGCGAACGCAATGGGCATCGCCGCGGGCCTGACCGCCACCGGCAAGACCGTGTTCATGCACTCGTTCGGTCCGTTCGCGTCCCGCCGCGCGTTTGATCAGGCGTTTATGTCCGCGGCCTACGCCGGCCTGCCGGTGCATGTGATCGGCTCAGACCCGGGCGTCTGCGCGGCGTTCAACGGCGGCACCCATATGCCGTTTGAGGATATGGCGCTGTATCTGTCCGTGCCGGACGCGGTCGTTATCGACCCGACCGACTACGCGATGCTCAACTGCCTGACCGGCAAGCTGGCGGCATCGGGCAAGTTCTCCTACACCCGTCTGGTCCGTAAGGGCTTCACCACAGTGTATGCGGACGGTTCGGACTTTGAGATCGGCAAGGGCATTGAGCTGCGCGACGGTAAGGATGTTGCAATCATCGCCTCTGGTATCCTGGTGGATGAGGCGCTCAAGGCGGAGGAAGCGCTCAAGGCTGAGGGGATCTCCGCAAAGGTTGTGGATATGTTCACCTGGAAGCCGCTGGATGAAGAGCTGGTTAAGAAGTGCGCTGCGGAGTGCGGCTGTATCGTCACCGCAGAGAACCATCAGGTCGGCTGTGGCTTGGGCAGCGTCGTAGCGAACTGCCTGGTCAAGAACGCGCCCGTACCGATGGAAATGGTGGGTGTGCAGGACCGCTTCGGCCAGGTTGGTCCGGAGGATTTTCTGCGCAAGGAGTACAACCTCACTGCCGACGATATCGTGGCGGCGGCGAAAAAAGCGATCTCCCGCAAGTAAGGCATTCCATAATGGAAAAAGCGGCAGCTTTGGCTGCCGCTTTTTATATAGCGCTATCGGTCGCTTAACCCAACGAGGTAATCAAGCGAAACCCCATAATATTGCGCTAAGCGGATCAATAAATGCACCGGTATTTCACGTTTACCAGTTTCGTAATTACTATAAGTGCGTTGGTCGATTTTCAGATATTCTGCAAGTTGAATCTGACTGGTGTCAGAATCCTCGCGCATATGCCGTAAACGCGGATAATGATACATAGCATTCACCTCATATAATATAGTTTACCTATACTTTCAATAAATATGTTGATTTTACTATCGTTTGATAGTAAGATTGAAATGAGGTGATTTGAATGGAAAAGAAATGCAAAACCTGTAAGCATTACCGGCCGCACTATGTAAAAATAAAGGGCTGCGGATTTCGCCGGACCCGTGGCGGCCACTGCACCTATCCGCGCGGTAAACTGCGCTATGAGGACAAAGCCGCCTGCGCGAATTACCAGCCGGCTCAAACGGAGCAATAAAAACGCGGGAAAAACAGCAAGTCCCCCTTTACGAAAGCAGGCCCGACTCCTATAATAAGGGTATATCAGAGAGAAAGAGGTAGGGTTGATGGCGCAGCAGTTGGACAGCCCGCTTGGGACTGCACCAGAGGGGAAGCTGGTGCTGCAGCTCGCCATTCCGGCGATGCTGGCGCAGTTCGTCAATATTTTGTACAGCGTGGTCGACCGGATGTACGTCGGCCATATTGCGGAGGTCGGCGCGGAGGCGCTGGCGGGCGTAGGCGTCTGCGCGCCGGTTGTGACGATGATTACGGCGTTTGCCGCGCTGGTGGGCTTTGGCGGCGGGCCGCTTATGAGCATCCGTATGGGGCGGCAGGACTTGGAGGGCGCGCGCCAGATCGTTGCCAACAGCTTTTATCTGCTCCTGGCGCTTTCGGTTGTAGTCACAGTGCCGGTGGTGGTGCTGCGCAGGCCGATCCTGTTTGCATTCGGCGCGAGCGAGCAGCTTTGGCCCTATGCGGAGGCGTACTTTACCACCTATGTGCTGGGGACGGTGTTCGCGCTCCTCAGTGTGGGGCTGAACCAGATTGTGATGAGCCAGGGCTTTTCCGGCACGGCGATGCGGTCGGTCATGCTGGGCGCGGCTGTCAATATTGCGCTTGATCCGGTCTGCATCTTCGCGCTGGATATGGGGGTGCGCGGCGCCGCCGTGGCGACCGTGCTTTCGCAGGTCTGCTCGGCCATGTATACGCTGCGGTTCCTGTTCAGCCGCCGCGCGCTGGTGGGCATAACGAACTGTCCGCTGCATTTCGGCTGGATCCGGCGTATTTTTCAGGTCGGCCTGTCGCCAGCGCTGATTATCGCGCTGGATAACGTGTTGCTCATTTCGGTGAACGTGATGCTGCGCAAATACGGCGGCGCGGACAGCGACATGCTGATCGCGTGCGCGGCTATCCTGCAGAGCTTTATGCTGATCATCACCATGCCGCTGGGCGGCATCACAGCGGGTACGCAGTCTATTCTGGGCTATAACTACGGCGCGGGGGATACCCGCCGCGTCATGCGCGCGGAGAAGCGCATCGTATTGCTGTGCTTCATTTTTACCGCTGTTATGTTTGTGATTGCGCAGACCATGGCCACGCCTTTTGTCCGTATCTTTACCACGGATCCGGTACATATCGAGCAGGCGGCCTGGATGATACGCACCTATACGCTGGGGGTGCTCGGCTTGGCGATCCAGTACCCCTTTGTGGACGGCATGACCGGCATGGGGCTGGTACGCTGGGGGTTGACGTTCTCCCTGCTCCGCAAGGGTATCTTTTTCGCCGGCGTGTATCTCCTGCCCGCGCTATTTTCCGCAACGACGCTGCTGTATGCCGAGCCGATATCGGATATCCTGTCCGCAACGGTTTCGGGCGCGGCGTTTATCCTGCTGTTTCCACGGCTGATGCGCAGGCGGGAGGCAGAGAACTGACGGCTTTTTCCATTCTGCCCCTATGCAGCACGGGTTTTTTGTTGTAAAATAGCGATAGAAAAAAACAGGCGCAAAAAAGTTATGGAGGAAAGCGATATGGATTTGAAAGAACGCGCGCTCAAGGCGCATGAGCAGTGGGGCGGCAAGATCGAGGTCGTTGCTCGGTGTGAGGTAAACAGCAAGGAGGACCTTTCGGTCGCCTATACGCCGGGCGTGGCCGAGCCGTGCCTTAAAATTAAGGATGACCCGTCGCTGAGCTATACTTATACCCGCCGGCATAACCTGGTTGCGGTTATTACGGACGGCACAGCGGTACTCGGCTTGGGCGATATCGGCCCTGTCGCCGGCATGCCGGTGATGGAGGGCAAATGCGCGCTGTTCAAGGCGTTTGCGGATGTGGACGCGTTCCCACTGTGCGTGGCCTCCAAGGATGTGGACGAGATCGTACGCACCATCCAGCTTATTTCGGGTTCGTTCGGCGGCATTAATCTGGAGGATATCGCCGCGCCGCGCTGCTTTGAGATCGAGCGAAAGCTCAAGGAGGTTTGCGACATTCCGGTATTCCATGACGATCAGCATGGAACGGCGGTGTGCTGCGGCGCGGCGCTGATTAACGCCTGCCGGCTGACCGGCCGCAGGGTGGAGGATATCCGGATGGTGGTCAATGGCTGCGGCGCGGCCGCGATCGCGGTGACAAAGTTCCTGATGTTCCTCGGCGTGCAGCATATCACGATGGTGGAGCGCTTTGGCATCGTCTGCGAAGGGGACGAGCGTCTCAATCCCGCGCAGGCGGAGATGGCAAAGCTGACCAACCGCGCGCACTTGACCGGCGCGCTCGCGGACGCAGTCAAGGGCGCGGATGTGTTCTTCGGCATGTCGGTACCGCAGGTGTTGACTGCGGAAATGGTTTCCACCATGTCGGCGAAGCCGATGGTGTTTGCCATGGCCAATCCGGTACCTGAGATCTGGCCGGAGGACGCCAAAAAGGGCGGCGCGGCGGTGGTCGGCACCGGACGGTCGGACTACCCGAACCAGATCAATAATGTGCTTGCATTCCCAGGCATTTTCCGCGGGGCGCTCGATGTGCGCGCCAGAGATATCAATGAGGAGATGAAGCTCGCGGCGGCAAGGGCGATCGCGTACTGCGTGTCCGATGAGGAGCTGACCGCGGAATACATCATGCCCATGGCGTTTGACCATAAGGTGATACGGGCGGTCGCGGACGCGGTCGCGCAGGCGGCGCGCGATTCGGGCGTGGCCCGCATCTGAACGGCGTAATCACGCGTGGAAAGAGCGGGACGCAGGCGGCTGGAACGCTTGGAAAAGCAGGAAAAACGCGCGGCGGCACGGTATGAAAAAGCAAAGCCGTCTGTTTTTGCCACCGTACAGGACAAGATACCGGACGGCCTGCGCGGCAAGCTGGAACTGGCGTTCTGCAAGGGGTTCCGGCTGGTGTTTGAAAAGGGGGAAGGGCTGATCGGCAAAACTTATGACGCCGACCAGCTCTGCGGACGCTATGAGCAGTATGCCGCCGCAGTGCGGACGAAAGCGACAGGGGCGCGGCTGCGCCGTTTGCGCCGCGGCGCGCGGTCGGCTGTGCGGGGCGGTACGGGCGTCGCTCTGGCGGAGGGCGCGGCGCTGGGCGTGCTGGGGATCGGCCTGCCGGATATCCCCTTGTTCCTCGGCGGTCTGCTGCGCGGGCTTTACCGTATCGCGCTTAGCTATGGCTTTGATTGTCACAGCGACAGGGAGCGCCGCTACCTGCTCCTGTTGGTCGCGGCTTCGCTCAGCAAGGGAGAGGAGCGCGAGCGGTTTGCGGCGTCCGCGGAGGCGGTGGCGGCCGGCGGCGCCTTACCCTCTTTGGAGGAATGTATGGACGCGGCGGCCGGACGGCTTGCGGAGGAGATGCTCACGGCAAAGTTCGTGCAGGGGCTGCCGCTGGTCGGCCTGGCGGGCGGTTTGCGGAATGTTCCGGTCTACCGGCGCGTCACGGCCTGTGCTGCACGGGCATACGAGCGGCGCTGGCTGCTCGAACAGGAGAACAGGGAAAAATAAGCGGACGCACCCCAGTTTGGCTGGGGTGCGTTTTCCTATGCGACCGTGCGCAGATAGGCGCGTATCGTGATCTGGTAGCAGATAAGGTAAAACAGCGCGAACACCAGCATGGAAAGCGCGATGCTGCCGTACAGCACCAGCGGCGTGTCGATCGAAATGAGACCCATGAAGGTGGAGAGGAAAGGCGTGGCGAACGCAATATGCAGCAGGGTCCCGCCCAGCGGCAGCAGGAATACAACGCGAAGCTGCCGGCGGGCTGTGCGCACCGTCATTTCATCAGACAGGCCGATCGAGCGCAGGATGCGGAAGCGGCCGGCGTCCTCTATGCCCTCGGAAAGTTGCTTGTAGTATAGGACCAGCGAGGTGCAGGCCAAAAAAACCAGTACGAAAAAGACGCCGAGAAAGGCGAGCGTGGTGAACATCAAGGTGATGTCCTCCACGGTCACGTTGGTAAAGTTGATGCCGGACTGGCTGTTTGTGATCGTCTGCCCCACGCGGGCGATCACCGCACCCTGTCCGAACAGGACGCAGAGCGAGCAGCAAAGCGTGAACAGGGCGGCGCAGCCGAACAGGCAGATATTAACCAGCCCAGCCGCGTTTTTGCGCAGCCGGTGCTGCAGGCCGGAGACGACAACAAATTCCGAAGCGTCCGTGTAAAAGCGCGGCCCTTTGCGCAGGCGGCGCAAAACCTCGGCGATGACGCCGGTGAACACGCCGTAGGTGCCGAGGATGACTAGCAGCAGTGCCAGCGTGAAGCTGGCCAGCGTGGCGCTTCTTCCGCTGGTCAGGGAGAGAAAATATGCGGCGAACAGACAAGATGAGCCGAGTATGGCGGCCAGCAGGCGGCCGCGCATGGGACGTTCCCCTTGGGTCTGTTCGCGCAGCAGTGAGCAGGGCTGGGTACGTGCGGCCCGCCATACGCCGATCACAACGAGTACGGCGAAGCAGGCGGCGAAAACCTTGACCGTCGCGAGCAGGGGTGGGAAAGAAAGGCCCCAGACAATGCCGGACGGGATGCCGAGCGCAGCCAGCAGGCCGCGAAAGACGAGTGGGCAGACCAGCGCGCCGCCGCCAGCGCCCAGCAGGATGCACAGCGCAAAGCAGAGCGTGTTTTCAATCAGCAGGATTACGGCGATATGGCGGCGGCCCAGCCCGAGAATGGCATACAAGGCCAGCTCGCGGCTGCGGTTTTTGAGCAGGTAGCTGTAAATATAGACCAGAAACGGCAGGAGGACGACCGGCATCAGGAAATACCCCACGCTCATCAGGATTTGGATATTCCCGCCGTTCGGGATGCTCCGCCCGAACGATTCGTTATATACAAAGGCGGCGATCACAAAATACACCATTGCCATGAAAGCGGTTGCAAGCAGGAACGGCAGGTACAGGCGGCGGTTTCCGTACAGGCCGCGCAGGGCGAGGCGGGGGAGCAGCGTGTTACGCAAGACGGACACCTCCCTGCTGCAGCGCGGTCTGACAGGCGGCAAGGCGGGGGTAAAAGTCCGCGCGCGCCAGCCCCTCTCGGCACGCCTCGCCCGCAATCAGGCCGTCGCGCAGGAATAAAACGCGCGAGGCATGGCTCGCCGCGTCCAGACTGTGGGTGACCATGACGGTGGTTTGTCCCTCCGCGTTACATTCGTCCAGCATGCCGAGCAGCTGCGCAGCCGAGCCGGAATCGAGCGCGCCGGTCGGTTCATCCGCAAGGAGCAGGTCGGGGCGTGTGATCAGCGCGCGGGCGGCTGCGGCGCGCTGGCGCTCGCCGCCGGATACCTCGTACGGGAATTTTTCGAGCAGCGGTGTGATGCCCAGCCGTCCGGTCAGAGGAAGCAGGCGGGCTTCCATCTCGCTGCGGGCGGTTCCCGCCAACACAAGCGGGAAAACGATATTTTCCCGAAGAGAAAGCGTGTCCAGCAGGTTGCAGTCCTGGAAGATAAAGCCCAGCCGGTCCCGCCGGAAGGCGGAGAGAGCGCGGCTGGGGATCGCGGCCATATCCTCTCCATTGAGCAGGATCCGCCCATCCGTCGGTCGGTCGAGCGCGGCGAGCAGGGTGAGCAGTGTGGTTTTGCCGCTGCCGCTTTCCCCCATTACGGCAACAAATTCGCCCTGTTCCACTGAGAAGCTGACGCCGCGCAGCGCAGGCACCCTGCGCCCGCCAAAGCGGGTCACATATTCCTTTACCAAACCATCCACTGTAAGCAGCATAAAAAAACCTCCATACCAATGTATTAAATTAATGATACAATAATACAACGAAAAAGCGGGATTGTCAACCACTTTTTCGGAACGGGGGAGGAGCAAAAAGTCGGGGCGCCGCCCGAAAGTGGGGGAGCGGCCGCACCGCTCGCGGTTTCGATTGAAAATCGCTAAAACCCTTTGCAAAATGAGCCGTGATAGGGTAGAATAGAAAACAGGAAAATGAAGCAAGAGGAGTGTGGAATATGGAAGCACACAAATATAAACGCGTACTGATCAAAATCAGCGGCGAAGCCCTTGCGGGTGACAAGCATTTCGGGCTGAATTTTGATGTGATCGGACCGGTGTGCGATGTGATCAAGAAGTGCAACGAGCAGGGTTGCGAGATCGGCGTTGTAGTAGGCGGCGGCAACTTCTGGCGCGGCGTCAAGGACGGCGGCGGCAAGATGGAGCGCACCCGCGCCGACCATATGGGGATGCTGGCCACCACAATCAACGCCCTTGCGCTGGCGGACGCGCTCGAGCAGCGCGGCGTGCCGGTGCGCGTGCAGACCGCGATCGAGATGAACCGCATCGCAGAGCCGTACATCCGTCAGCGCGCGACGCGCCACTTGGAAAAAGGCCGCGTGGTCATTTTCGGCTGCGGCACGGGCAACCCATTTTTCTCGACCGACACCGCGGCGGTTCTGCGGGCGGCAGAAATCGGCGCGGAAGTCATCCTGCTGGCCAAAAATGTGGACGGTGTGTATGATTCCGACCCGGCGAAAAACCCGAACGCAAAAAAATATGACCACCTTTCCTACATGGATGTGCTTAATCAGGGCTTGGGCGTAATGGATACCACTGCAACTTCGCTTTCCATGGATAACCACATTCCGATTTTGGTGTTTGCACTTTCCGATCCGGAAAATATTTACCGTGCAGTGTGCGGTGAAAAGATCGGCACGATCGTAGAGGAGGAAAATTAAAATGAAAGCTCAACTGACCGCGTATGAGGAAAAAATGAAGAAAACGCTCGACGTGCTGGCAAAGGAGCTGGCCGCAGTCCGCGCAGGACGGGCCAATCCCGCGGTGCTGGATAAGATCACGGTCGAGTATTACGGCGCGCCGACCCCGCTCAACCAGGTGGCGGCCATCGCGACGCCCGACCCGCGCTCGCTTTCGATCCAGCCCTGGGACGCTTCGGTTCTCAAGGCGATTGAAAAGGCGATCCAGACCTCGGACCTGGGCATCAACCCCCAGAACGATGGCAAGCAGATCCGGCTGAATTTCCCGCCGCTGACAGAGGAGCGCCGTAAGGAGCTGATCAAGGGCGTGTCCAAGACCGGCGAGGAAGCCAAGGTCGCGCTGCGCAATATCCGGCGCGACGCGATTGAAAAGTTCAAGGCAGCGCAGAAAAAGAGCGAGATGACCGAGGACGAGCTGCACGAGGGCGAGGAGAAAATGCAGAAGCTGACCGATAAGTACGTCAAGGAGATCGACGGTATGGTCGCGAAGAAGTCCAAGGAGCTGGCGGAAGTGTAATGTCTCGAAAGAGGACCGTCCTGCCCTGGAAAGCTGAAAATAACGTGGGGGCGGCGGGAGCGCCGCCCCTTTGCATGGGGGAAGTATAGTTGGGCCTGTTTACACGGAAAAGGAAAAGAGCGCCCGTGCCGGCGGACCGGCCGGTACCGCGCCATATCGCGGTCATTATGGATGGAAATGGGCGCTGGGCGAAAAAACGCGGCCTGCCGCGTCAGGCGGGGCATAAGGTCGGCGCGGAAACCTTTCGCACGATCGCGACCTACTGCAAGGATATCGGCGTGCAGTACTTCACGGTATATGCGTTTTCCACCGAGAACTGGAAGCGCCCGCAGGAGGAGGTGGACGCGCTGATGAACCTGTTCCGCACCTATCTGAAAGAGGCGGCGGAAACCATGTTCCAGCGCGGCGTGGCCGTGCGTGTGCTCGGCGACCTGTCGCCGCTGCCGGAGGATATCCGCGCGCAGATACGGGAGGTGGACGGGATCGCCGACCGGCTGGGACCGGATGCCGCGACCGCCTCCCTGTGCATCAACTACGGCGGACGGGATGAAATCAAAAACGCGGTCCGCGCGATCGCGCGGGAGGTTCAGGCCGGCGCGCTGGCGCCGGGGGATATCACCGAGCAGACGATCGGCGCACATCTGTACACCGCCCATATGCCGGATCCGGATCTGATCATCCGGCCGTCGGGCGAGGTCAGGACCTCGAATTTCCTGCTGTGGCAATCCGCCTATTCGGAATATTATTTTACGGATGTGCTGTGGCCGGATTTCAAAACAGCGGATATGGATGCGGCGATCAACGCATTTAACAAGAGAAACCGCCGCTTCGGCGGGGTATAAACCGAAAGTTCGGGGTGCAAGGATATGAAAGCAAGAGTGTTGTTCGGCGTGATCGGCTTTGTTTTTGTGCTGCTCGCGCTGTATGTGTTCCCGCCTGTTGTGCTGGAAGCGGCGCTTGCCGCGCTTTGCGTGCTGGCAACGTATGAGGTGCTTGGTTCGACTAAGCTGGTGCATAACCGGCTGGAGCTGATCTTATGCGGCTTGGTGTCGCTTCTACTCGCAGCGGGGCATTCGTCATTGGCCCCGTTTTCCCTGGACTGGACGCTGCGTGGTCTGGCGTTCCTGCTGCTGGTTGGCTCGTTCCTGATTTTGCTGCGCTTTCACGACAGCATGAACGCCTCGCAGGTGCCGTGGGCCTTTTTCGGCGCGTTGCTGGTACCCTACCTGCTGCTCAGCCTGCTGCGCATCTTCCAGATGGAGGAGCATAGCGGCCCGTTCATCGTGCTGCTGCCGCTGCTCGCCGCGTGGGGCGCGGATACCTGCGCGCTGTTTTCCGGCATGCTTTTCGGCAAGCACAGGCTCGCGCCGGTCGTCAGCCCTAAAAAAACGGTTGAGGGCGCGATCGGCGGCGTGATAGGCGGCGCGGTTCTGGTAATGCTTGCGGCGCTGCTGATGAATGTCCTGCTCGATCTGGATATGCCGGTCTGGGCGGCGGCTGTGCTTGGCGGTCTGGGCGCGGTGCTGGGCGAGATCGGGGACCTTTCCTTCTCGGTCATCAAACGGCAGACCGGTATCAAGGATTACGGCCATATCTTCCCAGGGCATGGCGGGGTACTCGACCGGTTCGACAGCGTGCTGTTTGTCGCGCCGATGGCGGAGATGCTGTTCCGGCTGATCTGGTAAGTGCAGGACCGAAAGATGCCAAAGCGCCGCATCAGGGGCGCGTACAGGAGACTGTTGAAATGAAAAAAATAGCGATTTTAGGCTCGACCGGCTCGATCGGCACGCAGACTGTCGATATTTTGCCGTCGGTTGGGGCTGAAGTCGTCGCATTGACGACGAATAAACGCATAAACTTACTTGAGGAACAGGCGCGCGCGCTGCACCCTGAAATGGTATGCGCATTTGACGAGGCGGCGGCGCGCGACCTGAAAATAAAACTTGCGGACACGGATATCCGCGTGCTCTCTGGTATGGGGGGATTGACCGCCTGCGCCGCGGAGAGCGGCGCGGATATGGTCGTGACCGCAGTGGTCGGCATGGTTGGCCTGTTGCCCACGCTTGCCGCCATCGACGCGGGCAAGGACATTGCGCTGGCCAACAAGGAGACGCTGGTCTGTGCGGGTGAGCTGGTCATGCGCGCGGCGCGCGAAAAGGGCGTGCAGCTCCTGCCAGTGGATTCCGAGCATTCGGCGATTTTCCAGTGTGCGCAGGCGGCGCAGGGCAACCGGCTGGCGAAAATCATCCTGACTGCGTCGGGCGGCCCATTTTTCGGCTGGACCGCTGCGCAGATGCGGGATGTGACCAGAGAACAGGCGCTCGCGCATCCTAACTGGTCGATGGGCGCGAAGATCACCATTGACTCCGCGACCATGATGAATAAGGGGCTCGAGCTGATCGAAGCCATGTGGCTGTATGACATGGCGCCGGAGGATATCGAAATCGTGATCCACCGCGAGAGCATCGTGCATTCTGCGGTTGAGTTTGACGATGGCGCGGTGCTCGCGCAGCTTGGACTGCCGGATATGCGCCTGCCGATCCAATACGCGCTGACCTGGCCGCAACGCGCGGCCTGCAAGGTGCCGCGCCTGCGCTTGGCGGAGGCCGCAAAGCTGACCTTTTTCGCGCCGGATTACGAGGCGTTTCCGGCGCTCGGCTTGGCCCAGCGTGCGGCGGCGCAAAAGGGCGACCGCGGCGCGGTACTCAACGGGGCGAACGAGGCGGCGGTCGGCCTGTTCCTCGCGGGCAGGCTCGGCTTTGCCGAGATTGCGGAAAGCGTCGCCCGGGCGCTGGACGCGATTCCCTGTCAAAAGGAACTCACACTGGACGGCGTCCTTGCGGCGGATGCCGCCGCGCGCGAGCTGGTGCTCGCGCACAGCCCGATCTGACCCGCTGAAAGGAGAACTGCTTTGCTGCAAATCATTCTGGCTATATTAGCGTTCGGCATTCTGGTCATTGTGCATGAATTCGGCCATTTTATCACCGCCAAGCGCGGCGGGGTTCAGGTAAATGAATTCTGGATCGGTATGGGGCCGACGCTGCTCAAAAAGCAGCATAACGGCACGCTGTACTGCTTAAAGCTCCTGCCGTTCGGCGGCGCGTGTGTGATGGAGGGAGAGGACGGAGAGAGCGAAAACGAGCGCGCGTTCGGCAAGGCGAGCCTGCCGCGCCGCATGCTGATCGTGGCGGCGGGCGCGCTGATGAATTTCCTGATCGGCTTCCTTATCGTACTTGCCGTTATCCGGCCGAACGGGCCGGAGGGGGGCTATGTTGTCTCCACGCTTGACAGCGTGGATCCGGCAAGCACCGCCGCAGCGGAGGGCGGCCTACAGGCGGGGGACGAGATCCTTCGGGTGGACGGCTACCATATTTTGCTGCGCGGCGATTTTGAAACCGCGCTGGCTCGCGGCACGGATACGGTCTACGAGGTCGTTGTGCGGCGGGATGGGCGGAAAATAACGCTGCCCGCGGTCACGCTGGCGCCAGCGATAGAGGGGGAGGACGGCCGCATGCTGATCGGGCTGAACTTCGCGGAACAGCCGAACAGCATTGGCATGCACCTGAATATGGCGGCGCGCACCTCGGTAAATTACGCGCGGCTCGTCTGGTCGAGCCTTGGCATGCTGGTAACGGGACAGGTCGGCGTGGACCAGCTTTCCGGACCGGTCGGTGTGGCAGAGGTGATGGCGAGCACAGCCAGATACAGCATATCGGCGTTTTTGCAGTTGGTGGCGTTTATTTCCATCAACCTCGGTGTGATGAACCTGCTGCCGCTGCCCGCCCTGGACGGAGGGCGGCTGGTATTCCTGCTGATCGAGGCGGTCCGCCGCAAGCCGGTGCCGCCCAAATATGAGGGATATATCCACGCGGCGGGGCTTATGCTGCTGCTTGCGCTGATGGTCTATGTGACTGGACAGGATATTTTGCGCATCGTTTCCGGCAGATAGGCGGGCGGACCGCCGTTTGCCGCGACAGGCAAAGGAAAGGACGGAATATGAAACAGACAAAGCAAATCAGGCTCCGCGACGTGCGGATCGGCGGCGGCGCGCCCGTTTCGGTCCAATCCATGACCAACACGGACACGCGGGACGCGCAGGCGACGCTGGCCCAGATCCGCGCGCTGGCCGAAGCAGGCTGCGATGTCGTGCGCTGCGCCGTGCCGGATGCACAGGCCGCGGAAGCGCTCAAAGCGATCTGCGCCGCCTCGCCCATACCGGTCGTGGCGGATATCCATTTCGACTACCGGCTTGCGCTGGCATCGATCGAAGCGGGCGTGGATAAGATACGGCTTAATCCCGGCAATATCGGCGGCGCGGACCGCGTACAC
The DNA here is from genome assembly GCF_025567315.1 of Agathobaculum ammoniilyticum. Taxonomy (NCBI): domain Bacteria; kingdom Bacillati; phylum Bacillota; class Clostridia; order Eubacteriales; family Butyricicoccaceae; genus Agathobaculum; species Agathobaculum ammoniilyticum. The sequence continues at coordinate 103,755 of NZ_JAOQJE010000003.1, read as the reverse complement.
GCGGTCGTGCAGGCCGCGAAAGAGCGCCGCATCCCGATCCGCATCGGGGTCAACTCCGGTTCGGTGGAAAAGCATATCCTGGAGAAGTTCGGCGGGCCGACGCCGGAAGCCATGGTCGAATCCGCGCTGTACCATGCCGGACTGCTGGGCGACTGTGGGTTTGACGATATCTGCATTTCCATCAAATCCTCCTCTGTGCCGGACACCATGCAGGCCTATTTGCTCGCGCACGAAAAAACCGCTTACCCGCTCCACCTCGGCGTGACCGAAGCGGGGACGGAATACATGGGTACCGTCAAGTCCGCGGCCGGTATCGGCGGCTTGCTCGCACTTGGCGTGGGCGATACCATCCGCGTTTCCCTGACCGATGATCCGGTCAAAGAGGTTTACGCGGCGAAGGCGATCCTGAAAGCTGTGGGGTGTGCGGAGGAAGGCATCAATGTGGTTTCCTGCCCGACCTGCGGGCGTACCCGCATCGACCTGATCGGCATTGCCAGAGAGGTCGAGCGGCGCTGCATGGAAATACGCGGCAAGCGCTTGAAGGTGGCGGTCATGGGCTGCGCGGTCAACGGACCGGGCGAGGCGCGCGAGGCCGACCTCGGCATCGCGGGCGGGGACGGCGTGGGTCTGCTCTTCCGCCGCGGCGAAATCATCAAAAAGGTGCCGCAGGAGCAGCTTGTGGACGTGCTGATGGAGGAGATCGCGCATTTTGAAGGAGAATGACCGTGTCTGGCAAGCTCATTGATATTTTTGGAAACTGCAAAAGCGTGGCGGAAGAACAGCACCTCGCCGGGGGCGAGGTGCGTTCTCTCGCGTTTGGGGATAACAATACCGTGATGGTGGTCGAGTTGGGACTTTCGCAGGTGGTCAGCCGAAAAGCGATCGCCCAGGTGGAAAAGCAGATCGCAAAGCAGTACGGGCTGGAGCGCGTGTGTATCGAGCCGCGCTACAGCATGCCGGACGGGCTGACCGATGCGTACATAGGCTCGCTGTATGAGGATATGGCGTACCGCATGCCCTCCGCGCGCGGTCTGCTCGACTGCGCCAAGTGGAAATACGAGGGCGGCGCGCTGTATATTCCGATGGACGAGGTGAGCGAAAAGCATTTTGCCAACGCGCTGCGCCATCTGGAAGCGCGAATCCGACGCGAGCTGGATATGGTGTGTCCGGTGCATGCGGTGCGCGCGGCGGCAGAGGATTACGCGCCCCCGTCCGACGCGCCGAAGCGCGAGGAGATTTTGCAGCAGGCGGTCGCGGAAGCAGTGTCCGCGGCTCCGGCGGCGCCCAAGCCGAAAAAGCCGCGTCCCGCGCCCCGGCCGGAAAATGCGGGCTACCAGCGCCCGCGCACGGAAAAGGTGCGCGACGACGACCTGATCTTCGGCAAGCTGATACAGGATCCGATCGTGTCGGTCAACGAGGCGATCGCAGCTTACGATATGGTCACCATTCAGGGCGAGGTGTTCTTCACCGACAACAAGGACATCCACAGCAAAAAGACCGGCAAGGACTATGTAAAGATTGCGTTCGATATGACCGACCGCACGAACTCGGTGCGCGTGTCCAAATTCCTGGCTGCGGACAAGGCGGGCGACACGGCCTCCCACATCAAAAACGGCCTGTACTGCACGGTGCAGGGCAAGATGGTGTATGACTCGTTCGCCAAGGAGATGGTTTTGGAGCCGACCGGTATCGTCAAGGCGAAAAAGCCCGTACGGCAGGACAAGGCCGAGGGCATGAAGCGCGTCGAACTGCATCTGCACACCAATATGAGCGCGATGGATGGTATGTCCTCCACTGCGGCGCTGTTGTGCCGCGCTGCGCAGTGGGGACACCGCGCCATGGCGATCACCGACCACGGTGTAGCGCAGGCCTTTCCCGAAGCCCTGCATGCGCAGGAGGGCAAGCAGAAGGACATTATTGGGGATATGAAGATCATTTATGGCATTGAGGCGTACTATGTCAACGATGCGGACAGCCTTTCGGTCGTGCGGGGCGGCTCGGTCGAACCGCTGGAGGGAACGTTCATCGTGTTTGACCTGGAAACCACCGGCCTCAATCCCGCGAGCGAGGAGATCACCGAGATCGCGGCCGTGCGTGTGACCGACGGGGCGATCCACGACGCGTTCCAGACCTATGTCAACCCGCACAAGCCCATTCCCGAGGAAATCACCAAGCTGACCGGCATTTCGGATGAGACGGTCGCGGACGCGCCCGACCTCGGCGAGGCGGTCCCCAAATTCCTCGCTTGGGCGGGGGAGGGGCGGTATCCCCTTGTTGCGCACAACGCGGGCTTTGATATGGGTTTTCTGCGCGCGGCCTGCAAGCGGCTTTCCATCGAGCGGGAATTCACCGCGATCGACACGCTGGAAATGTCGCGCATGATGCTGCCGCACCTGCATAAATTCAAACTGAACATTCTGGCCAAGGAGCTGCAGGTCGGCCCGTTCGAGCACCATCGCGCGAGCGAGGACGCGGCCGTGCTGGGGCGCATCTTCGTCAAGCTTCTGGCGCGCCTGCGGGAGGAAATGCACGCGCGGACCGTGGCGGATATCAATCCGGTGCTCGCCGCGACGACCGACCGCAAGAACAAGCTGAAAAACCTGCCGCGCTATCACTTCATCATCCTGGTGAAAAACCAGGCGGGGCTGCGCAACCTGTACCAGCTCATCTCCAAGAGTTTTCTCGAATACTACAATAAGCGGCCGATCATGCCGCGCTCGGAGCTGATCCGCCACCGCGAGGGGCTGATCTTCGGTTCGGCGTGCGAGGCGGGCGAGGTGTTCCGCGCCTTGACGAGTAATGCGGAGTGGGACGAGCTGAAACGGCTCGCGTCCTTTTACGATTATCTGGAGATCCAGCCCATCGGCAACAATAACTTTATGATCGGCAAGGGCATGGCCAAGGATGAGGAGCAGCTCCGCGACTGGAACCGCGCGATCCTGCGCCTTGCGGACGAGCTGGGCAAGCCCTGCTGCGCGACCGGCGACGTACACTTCCTCGAGCCGGAGGACGAGGCGTTCCGCCGCATCCTGATGGCAGGGCAGGGCTTCGGCGACGCGGACAACCAGGCGCCGCTGTACTTCAAGTCCACGGACGAGATGCTGAAGGAATTCGCCTACCTGGGCGCGGACCGCGCGTACGAGGTCGTGGTCAGGAACACGAACAGGATCGCGGACATGTGCGACGTCATCCGTCCCGTGCCGCGCGAAAACTACCCGCCGCACATCGACGGCTGCGAGGACGACCTGCGCAATATGTGCTATGAAAAGGCGAGGCGCATCTACGGCGATCCGCTGCCCGAGTTGGTGCAGGCGCGGCTCGACCGCGAACTGAACTCCATCATCGGCAACGGCTACGCGGTCATGTACATCATCGCGCAGAAGCTTGTGACCAAGTCGCTCGCGGACGGCTATCTGGTCGGCTCGCGCGGGTCGGTCGGCTCGTCGCTCGCGGCGTTTATGTCGGATATCACCGAGGTAAACTCGCTCGCGCCGCATTACCTGTGTCCGGACGACAAATACGTCGAGTGGCACGAGGAATACTCCTGCGGCGTGGACCTGCCGGACAAGGTATGCCCGACCTGCGGCAAGCCGCTGACCAAGCAGGGCTTTAACATCCCGTTCGAAACCTTCCTCGGCTTCGAGGGCGATAAGGTGCCGGATATCGACCTGAATTTCGCGGGCGAGTACCAGTCGCGCATCCACCACTACACGGGCGAGATCTTCGGACACGACCATGTGTTCCGCGCGGGTACGATCGGCACGGTGGCGGAAAAAACCGCTTACGGCTATGTCAAGAAATACATGGACGAGCGCGGCATCGAGTGTTCGCGCGCGGAGGAGAACCGTCTCGCCGCGGGCTGCACGGGCGTGCGCCGCACCTCGGGCCAGCACCCGGGCGGCGTGGTCGTGGTACCCAAGGAGATCGAAATTTACGATGTGTGTCCGGTGCAGCATCCGGCGGATGATCCGGATTCGGACATCATCACCACCCATTTTGAATATCACTCGATCGACGCCAACCTGCTCAAGCTCGACGAGCTGGGACACGATGACCCGACCATGATTAAGCACCTGGAAAACCTGACCGGCGTTAACGCGCAGGAAATCCCGCTTGACGATCCGGACACCATGAGCCTGTTCCATTCGTGCAAGGCGCTGAAATACACGGGCGAAAATCCGGATACCGACCCCATCCTGGGCGACCTCGGCTGCCTGGCCGTACCCGAGTTCGGCACCAAGTTCGTGCGCGGCATGGTCAAGGAGACCCATCCCTCGACGTTTGCCGAGCTGGTTTCCATTTCCGGCCTGTCGCACGGCACGGACGTGTGGCTGGGCAACGCGGCCGAGCTGGTGCGCCGCGGCATCCCGCTGTCCGGCTGCATCTGCTGCCGCGACGATATCATGAACTACCTGATATTGCAGGGCGTCAAGCCCAAGCTCGCGTTCAAAACCATGGAAAGCGTGCGCAAGGGCAAAGGTCTGACCGAGGAAATGGAAGCCGCGATGAACGAGCAGAGTGTGCCGGACTGGTACATCGATTCGTGCAAAAAGATCAAATACATGTTCCCAAAAGCGCACGCGGTCGCTTATGTGATGATGGCGTTCCGCATCGCGTGGTTCAAGGTACACCGGCCGCTGGCGTTCTATTCCGCGTATTTTTCCGTGCGCGCCAAGGGCTTTGACGCGTCCTGCATGATTAAGGGCGATAAGGTGTGCATTGACAAGATTAAGGAGCTGCAGATGAAAGACCGCGAGAAGACGATCTCCGCGGCGGAAAAGGAAATGATGACCACGCTCGAGGTGTGCCATGAGTTTTACCGGCGCGGCTTCGCATTCGAGCCGATGGACATTTACACCTCGGCCGCGACCGATTTCATCGTGACCGAAAAGGGACTGATCCCGCCGTTTACCTCGATGCCCGGCATCGGCGAGCAGGCGGCGCAGAACATCGTGGAGGAACGGCGGAACGGCAGGTTCCTCTCCGCCGAGGAGATGGCGGTGCGCTGCCCCAAGGCGTCCAAGGCGGTGGTCGAGCTGCTCGACCAGATCGGCGCGCTCGGCTCGATGCCCAAGACCACGCAGATCAGCCTGTTTGCGTAATACGGGAAAGGATAGGATAGATATGGCAAAATACGAAAAACAGTTAACCGGAGACTTTGACGACGTGTTGAGCCGCCTGTTTGACGCAGTGATGAACGGCAGCATGTCCGCTTCCTATGAGGATGGGAGTGACTGGGAAGCGAACGGCGTGCGCTGCGCGGTGCGCGTGTTCGAGCGTTACAGTTGGGCGGGCGGCAACCGCGTGAGCATGAACCTGACGCTTGCGGGCTATGGGAACAGCCTGTTCCTGTCAGCCATCACCTCGGGCGGCAGCCAGGCAATGTTTTGGAAAGTCAACACCATGGGAGAGGAAAGCTTTCTGGAAACGCTGGTGCCGGTCGCGGAAGAGTACGCGGCAGGGCGGTAAGGAGGGCGCGCGGATGTACTGGATATGCTTTGGGGAAAGCGCCAAAGGCTGTCTGTCTGTTGCCCGACACCGCATTGCGCCGGACATGCCGAAAGAAAAAATCATTGCACTGCTGGATGATTACACGCAGGGTGATATTCGCAATGTAGGCAACCGTGCCGCGCGGGAGGATATTCTTTTCCCGTGGCAGGAGGAGCAAGACGCGGACCCTGCATGGATGCGGGATTACATTGACCGGCATTGGGAGGCGTTCGGACGCCTGGACGAAGTGGACAAGGCGGTGATCTGGGCTGCCGGAGGGAATGCCGTGGAGCAGTGCGGTCTGCGGTATGTAGTCAGCCGGCTGTATGAGCGGCGCGTGCCGGTTTGGCTGGCCGAAGTGGAGGAGATTCCGCTGGGTGAGATCAAGGAGGAGGACGAGGGGAGGATCGGCGGTGCGGTCTCGGTCGTTACAGGCAGCCGTGTACTGAACTTCCTCCTGCGTTTTGTGCCGCAGCCGCTGGTGCGGCGGTATGCGGCGCACGTCTCGCGCCGTGTCAGGAGCGAGCGGGCAAAAGAGGGACGGGTACGGTACAGCGGTGTAGGGGAGATGGACTCGGGGGCGGCGCGGTATTTTTACAGGCGCCGCCGCCTGCTGACCGAGACTGAGCAGGGGCTTTTGCTGACCGAATGGAAGCGCATGCAGGAGGAAAACGCTCCTCTGCGCGTGATGGCATCCGGCAGGCCGCGATCCGCAGCGATAGATTTTTACGACGAAGCGATCCTTGCCTGTGTGTCGACGCAGGAGAGACGCGCTGCGTTGACCGTTGGCAAGGCGCTGGTTAAACTCGCTGAGGCGGGCGACTGTGTGAGCGATATGATGATCTTCTCGCGGATCCGCGCGCTCGGCGCGGCAGGACGGCTGGAGATCGTGCGCGACGCGCCGACCTATCGGGACATGACCATCCGCAAAATCAGGTCTTGACAAGGATAGACGTTTTATGCTATTATTTTAACGCGATAAATCGATAAAGGAGTTTTCGGCCATGAACCGTTTTCGTATTTCCACACCAGAGGGGACGCGCGACCTGCTGTTCTCCTCCTGCCGCGCCTTGCGGCAGACCGAGAACACCATACGCGCCTCCCTGGAAAACCGCGGCTACAGTGAGATTATCACACCGGCTGTCGAATATTTCGACGTGTTTGCGCAGGCCAATCCAGAACTGGATCAGGAGCAGATGCTCAAGGTGATCGACCGGTCGGGACGCATCTGCGTGGTGCGTCCGGACAATACGACACCGATCGCCCGTATCGCGGCGACGCGCCTGGATAACGCGGCGCTGCCCGTACGGCTGTATTACAGCCAGAAGGTGTTCCGCTCGGTTGTGGGCGGGCATGGCCACAAGGGGGAATTCCTGCAGGTCGGCGCGGAGTTAATCGGCGCGGACGGGCTGGAGGCGGATAAGGATATCCTTTCCGCGGCGTTCGGCGCGCTGACGGAAACCGGCGCGGCAGGCTTTCGCATCGAACTGGGGCATGCGGAGATCTATAAAGCCCTGATTGAGGAGCTGGGCGTGGACGCAGCGGCGGCAGAAAGCATCCGCCGCCTGATCGAAAATAAATCGTTCGCTGCCTTGGGCGACACGCTCTCGCCTTATGGCGACCGTCCGGCGGCGGGGGCGCTCCGCGCGATGCCGCAGTTGTTTGGAGGCATGGAAGTACTTGATCAGGTCGAAGCGCTGACCGGAAACGTGCGTGTACTCGGCGCGGTTTCCTATCTGCGCCGGCTGTACCGCGCGCTGGACGAAACCGGCTATGGGGACCGCATCATGATCGATCTGGGCTTGGTGCATGAGATGGATTACTATACGGGTGTGATGTTCCGCGGCTACATCGGCGGCGCGGGCGCGGCTATCCTTGCGGGCGGGCGGTATAACGCGCTGTGCGCCAAGTTCGGCAAGGACATGCCGGCGGGCGGCTTCGGTATCGATGTGGAAAGCGTCGCGGAAAGCCTGCAGGGCGCTGCGGGTACGGAAACCGGAACCCGACGCGATACGGTGCGCATCGCGCTGACCAAGGGGCGGCTGGAGAAGAAGACGCTCGCGCTGCTCAAAAGCGCGGGGTATGATATTTCCGAGTTGGAAGCCGGCTCGCGCAAGCTGATCTTTGCCCTGCCGGATACGGGCGTGGAGATCGTGCTGGCCAAGGCGGCGGATGTGATCACCTATGTCGAGCACGGCGTTTGCGATATGGGCGTGGTCGGCAAGGACACGATCATGGAAAAGGGCGGCAGCTTTTACGAAATGGTAGACCTTGGGTTCGGCAAATGTCGCTTCGCATTGGCGACCAAAAAGGGGAAGGACGTTTACGGCGGCTATCAGACACCGGTCATCGCGACCAAATATCCGGCGGTCACTAAGGCGTTTTTTAACCGCAAGAATATGGACGTGGAAACCATCAAGATCGAGGGTTCGGTTGAGCTTGCGCCGCTTTTGGAGTTGGCGGACGCGATTGTGGACATCGTGGAAACCGGTACGACGCTCAAGGAAAACGGGCTTGAGGTGATCGAGGACGTCGCGCCGATCTCGGCGCGCGTAATTGTCAATCTGGCGAGCGCCAAGCTGAAAAAGGCCGCGATCCAGAAGGTGATTGCCGAGCTGGAAAGCGGGTTGGAGGGATAATATGTTTTTGAAGACCGTTCTTGCGGACGGGCAGGCCGAGCAGGCTGTTATCCGCGAGATGAAAGCCCGCGCCGCCGGCGCGCGCGGGGATATTGAGCAGACCGTGCGCGCGATTATGGACGACGTGCAGGCGCGCGGCTGTGATGCGGTGTGCGAATATGCGGGGAAGTTCGATGGTAAGGCGCCCTATATCGTCGCGCCCTCCGAGCTGGAAGCGGCATATGCCGCGTGCGCGCCCAGCCTGACCGCGGCGCTCGAAAAGGCGGCCGCGAATATTCGGGATTACCATGAGCAGATGCTCATAAAATCTTGGGAATGGGAACGCGGCAGTGGGGAAACGCTTGGACAGACCGTGCGCGGGCTGGCGCGCGTGGGCATCTATGTGCCGGGCGGCACGGCGGCGTATCCGTCCAGCGTATTGATGAACGCCATACCGGCTCAGGTCGCGGGGGTAGGGGAGATTATCATGGTTACCCCGCCGACCGAAAACATGTCGATCGAGGTGCTGGCCGCAGCGAAGATTGTGGGCGTGGACAAGGTGATCGCCGTGGGCGGCGTGCAGGCGGTGGCCGCGCTGACCTATGGCGCGGGCATGATTCCCCAGGTGGATAAGATCGTTGGCCCGGGCAACGCCTATGTCGCGGCGGCGAAAAAGCTGGCTTTCGGCACGGTGGATATCGATATGATCGCGGGGCCGAGCGAGGTGCTGGTCATTGCCGACCACACAGCCAACCCGACCTGGGTGGCGGCCGACCTGCTGAGCCAGGCCGAACACGATCGGTTGGCCTCCGCCGTGCTGCTGACCGATTCAATGGCGCAGGCGCAGGCGGTTTCATGCGAGATGGAGCGCATGGCGCGCGCGCTGCCGCGCTGGGAGATCATCCGTGAGAGCGTGGCGGGTTACGGCTGCGCGATCGTGTTCGAGGATCTGAAGGAGGCCTGCAAAATGGCGGATATGGTCGCGCCCGAGCATTTGGAGGTCATGACCGCCGCGCCGCGCGAGCTGCTGCCATATCTGCATAATGCGGGCGCGATCTTCCTCGGCCGGTATGCGCCCGAGCCGCTGGGAGACTATATGGCAGGACCCTGCCACGTCCTGCCGACCTCGGGTACGGCGCGGTTTTTCTCGCCGCTTTCGACGGACACGTTCCTGAAGAAAACCAGCATCATCGAATACACGCGCGACGCGCTGCAGGGCTACGCGCAGGATATTATTGCGCTCGCGCAGAGCGAACACCTGGACGCGCACGCGAACTCGGTCGCGGTGCGCTTTGCGGAGGAAGCACAAGATGAGAAATGCTGAAATCAAACGCAAAACCAAAGAGACCGATATCACGGTCGCCCTCGACCTGGAGGGCGGCACACGGAAAATCGACACCGGTATCGGCTTTTTTGACCATATGCTGAACAGCTTTGCCGTACACAGCGGCTTCGGGCTGACGCTTACCTGCAGGGGAGACCTTGCGGTGGACGGACACCACACGGTGGAGGACTGCGGTATCGCGCTCGGACAGGCGCTCCGCCAATGCTTGGGCGACAAGGCGGGCATCGCGCGGTTCGGCCAGGCGTTCGTACCCATGGACGAGGCGCTCGGTTTCTGCGCGCTGGATATTTCGGGACGGCCGTATCTGGTATACGACGCGCCCATGCCCCAGCCCATGTGCGGCGGGTATGATACCTGCCTGACGGTCGAATTCATGCGCGCGTTCAGCGTGAACGCGGGGCTGACCCTGCATCTCAAATGCGAATACGGCGACAACGCGCACCACATCACCGAGGCGCTGTTCAAGGCGCTCGCGCGGGCGCTCAAGCAGGCGGTGGCGCAGACAGGCGGCGGTGTGCTTTCCGCGAAAGGGGTGCTGTGATTGAAATATGTGTTCGCGGGGCTGGGAACGGTTGCTGCGGTATTTGTTATTGCAGCGTTTGCCGCTGAGATGTGGCCACTTGCCGCATCGGTGGATCTGGGCGTACGCTTTTGCATGTATGCACTCTGTATTGGCTGTGGGCTGGTCGTAGGCTTTGGCTGGAAGATACTCGATGTGGTCAAAGCCCTGAAAAACACCTTAATGGATAAAGAGGACGGTCAATGAGCTATATTGCGATCGTAGATTACGGCGCGGGAAATCTGATGAGCGTACATAATTCGCTTGATTTCCTGGGTTATGAAAATAAAATAGCGGACACCGCGGAGGATCTTGAGCGGGCGGCGGGCGTGATCCTGCCCGGCGTGGGTGCGTTTCCGGACGCGATGGACGCGCTGTATGCCTCCGGACTGACTGGCGCGGTGCTGGAAGCGGCGCGGAAAAAGCCCTTCCTGGGCATCTGTCTCGGCATGCAGATGCTGTTCGAGGGCTCGGATGAGGTACGCCCCTGTGCCGGGCTCGGCCTGCTGCCGGGACGTATCACGCGCATCCCAACCGCGCTCAAGCTGCCGCAAATCGGCTGGAACGCACTCGACATCCTGCGCCCGAACGCAATGACCGCGGGGCTGGAAAACGGCGCGTATGTGTATTTTGTACACAGCTTCATGGCGCGGCCGGCGGTGGAGGACGACTTGGCTGCCGTGACGGACTACGGTGTGCGCGTACCCGCGATGGTGGCGCGCGGAAACCTGTTCGGTTGCCAGTTTCATCCAGAAAAAAGCGGAAAAGTAGGGCTGCGCATGCTGCAGAGCTTTGCAAAATTGACGGAGGTGGGAAAATGAGGGTTCTCCCTGCCATTGACCTGAAGGACGGGCAGTGTGTGCGCCTGCAGAAAGGTGATTACGGCACCGCGCACAGGGTCGCGGAGGACGCGGCGCAGACCGCGCGGGCTTTCCTCGACGCAGGCGCGGAGTTGATTCATATGGTTGACCTGGACGGTGCGAAGGACGGTTCGCACGCGAATTACAACGTCGTCCAGCGCGTGATCGAGGAGACGGGCGCGGCGGTCGAGCTGGGCGGCGGCATTCGGACGATGTCGGATGTGGAAGCGGTACTGGCGCTTGGCGTGACGCGCGTGATCATTGGCTCGGCGGCGGTGCGCAGCCCGCAGTTCGTGGCTGATGCGGTGGAGCGGTACGGAGACCGGATCGCGGTCGGCATCGACGCGCGCGGCGGCACGGTCCGCACCGAGGGCTGGCTGGTCGACAGCGGCACGGATTATATCGCGTTTGCCAGACAGATGGACGGTTACGGGGTGAAAACCATTATATTCACGGATATCGACAAGGACGGCATGCTCGAGGGGCCTAACTTCGACCAGCTCGCCGCGCTGCGGCAGGCGGTAACGTGTGGTATTGTCGCGTCGGGCGGTGTGTCCACGTTAGAGGATATCCGGCGGCTTAGGACGCTGGGCATCGATGAGGCGATTGCAGGCAAAGCGGTCTATTCCGGCTCGCTTGACCTGGCTGCGGCGATCAGGGAGGCGAAGTGATGCTTGCAAAACGGATCATTCCCTGCCTGGATGTCAAGGACGGGCGGGTGGTCAAGGGCGTGAACTTTGTCGGCCTGCGCGACGCGGGCGATCCAGTCGAGCTGGCGAAGTTCTATTCCGCCGAGGGCGCGGACGAGATCGTGTTCCTCGATATCACCGCGACGAGCGATGACCGCGCCACGATCGCGGACGTGGTGCGCCGCACCTGCCGCGAGGTGTTTGTGCCGGTCACGGTCGGCGGCGGCATCCGTACGGTGGAGGATTTTCGCGAGATCCTGCGCGCGGGCGCGGACAAGGTTTCGGTCAACTCGGCGGCGGTCAAAAATCCAGGGCTGATAGACGCGGCTGCGGAGAAGTATGGAAGCCAGTGCGTTGTCGTGGCCATCGACGGGCGGAAGACCGGAAAGACCCCCTCGGGCTTTGAGGTATATGTTGCGGGAGGGCGCACGCCGACCGGCATCGACGCGGTCGCATGGGCGGGCGAGGTATCCGCGCGCGGCGCGGGCGAGATCCTGCTCACCTCGATGGATCGGGACGGCACTAAGTCCGGCTTTGACTTGGATCTGACAAAGGCGGTCGTGGAGACGGCCGGCATTCCGGTGATCGCGTCCGGCGGCTGCGGCGCGCTTGATCATTTTTCCGAGGTGTTCGAGTGGACGGACTGCGATGCCGCGCTGGCCGCAAGCCTGTTCCATTACAGAGAGCTGACCGTGGGGCAGGTCAAGGCGCATCTGCGCGAAAAAAACATTCCGGTGAGGTTGTAAATCATGGAACTAAACAAATTTTTTGTCAAGGCGCCGCTGGTTCCGGTTATCTGTCAGGACGAGCGCAGCGGCGAGGTCCTCATGCTCGGCTATGCGGACGAAGAGGCGCTGCGCCTGACGATGGAGACTGGCACGGCGTGGTTTTTTTCGCGCTCGCGTCAGAAATTGTGGAACAAGGGCGAAACCTCGGGCAACGTTATTTTTGTGTCCAAAATACTGTCCGACTGTGATGACGATACGCTGATCTATGTCGGCACGCCCAAGGGACCGGTCTGTCATACGGGCAACCACACCTGTTTTTTTACAACGCTGTGGGAGAAAGAAAGGCACCTGTAGCGGGGCTTCCCAATTGTTTTTGATAGCAGGCGGCGGTCGCGGTGATGGGCGGCTCTATCATAGTGGCCGTTGACTGGAATGGAAGCGGCAAAAAAGATAGGAGGATGAATAGCATGAATTCCTTTGAGCAAATGGAGGCTGTGATCGCACAGCGTAGGGCCGAGCCGCAGGAGGGCTCGTATACCTGCTACCTGTTTGAAAAGGGTCTGGATAAGATTTTGAAAAAGGTCGGCGAGGAGTGCGCCGAAACCATTATTGCGGCAAAAAACGGCGATAAGGCCGAGCTGGTGGGCGAGATCAACGACGTGTTCTATCACATGATGGTGATGATGAACGAATGCGGCGTGACGCTCGCGGACGTGTGCGCGGAAATGGATGTCCGCGCACAGAAGATCGGCAACCTGAAGCAGTTCCACGCTTCCGACCATAATACCTGAGAACAAGCCTCGTCCCTGTGCCGTGTTGCTTACAGGAGGGAAAAAGCCCCCGTTCGCCGCAGATATTCTGCAACGGATCGGGGACTTTCTGACTCTTATAGATAGAAGGGGTCAGAAAATCTTAAGAAATCCCCTGCCGGAATCTTAAGAAAGGCCCGCTATACTGTAAACACGGTACGGCGGACGCGCGCAAAGCGCCCGTCGGGAAAGGGAACGGATATGACGACACGATACATCAGCATACCAGGGGAGACGGTACGCCGGTCGGCCGCGGCCGCGCCGGGCAGGACAGCCCCGCGCCGGCGCAGGCGGGTGAAAAAGCGCCGCCATCCCCTCCGCGCGCTGTTACTGCTGGCGGTGCTGGCCGCGGTGGCGTGGGGCGGCCTGCGCCTGCTGGACGGCCTGCGCGTGGAGGCCGACTGGGCCGCGCGCGGCATCGCCGTGAAAGACGGGACGGCTGCGTCGATCGTCCAGCTCGCGCACAGGGACAGCCGCGCGCAGGCGATCGTGGACGCGCCGGAGGCTTATCCGCCGGAATACCTCGATCTGCTCGCCCGCAACAGCGAAACGCTGGAGTTTGTGCTGGGATATCCGGCGCACCATGGGGACGCGCCGGGGCAGTCCCTCACGGAACCGCTGGACACCATGCCACTGCTGCTGCAATGGGATATGCGGTGGGGGTACCAGCCCTATGGGGAAAGTACGGTTGCGGTCAGCGGCTGTGCGCCGGCGTGCCTTTCCATGGCAGCGGCCTATCTGACCGGCGACCCGACGCTCACCCCTTACCGCGTGGCGCAGTTCGCCGCGGAACAGGGATACTATGTGCCGGGGCAGGGGACAAGCTGGTCGCTGCTGAGCGAGGGCGCGCCCTCTCTGGGCGTACAGTGCCGCCAGCTTGCGCTCGACCAGGCGCAGGTCGACGCTGCGCTGGACGCGGGCCATCCGGTGATCTGCTCCATGCTGCCGGGAGATTTTACGACCGAGGGACACTTTATTGTGCTGTACGGCCGCGCGGATGGAGGGTATACGGTCCGCGATCCGAACAGCGTGGAGCGGAGCGGAAAGGTATGGTCCTATGATACGCTGTCCGGACAGATCGCCGGTCTTTGGGAGTGCTCTGCCGCCGGATAGGGGTTGCCCAAAAGGGAAAAACATGGTATGCTTGTCCAGAGGTGAAGAAAAATGCGCAGAAAAGACAGAGAGATCACAGGGCGGGAGAATATAGAGCCGATCCTCCGTGCCTGCAAAACCTGCCGCGTGGCGATGAGCGCGGAAGGGATGCCGTATGTGATCCCGCTCAATTTCGGCTATACCTGGGATGAAAGCGGCCTGACGCTGTATTTCCACAGCGGCCTGAAAGGGAAAAAGATCGACGCGCTGCGCAAAGACCCGCGCGTGTGCTTTGAACTGGACACTGAGGATGGGCTGACCGGAGAGGGCGATCTGGCGTGCCGGTACAGCTTTGCGTTTTCGTCCATTGTGGGCTACGGCAGCGTGCAGTTCGCGCAGGATAATGAGGAAAAACGCCACGGTTTTGACATTATCATGCAACACCAGACCGGACGTGGCGGCTGGACATATACCGACGCGGCTCTGTCGGTGGCCGAGGTGTTCTGGGTGCGCGCGGATTCGTTTGAGGCATCGCGCAAAGTGCGGTAACAACATGAAAAAGAGGCTTCCACTGAGGAAAGCCTCTTTTCTATTCCATGCTGCGCTTGCTCAAGCCCAGAAGTGCGCGGCGATCTGGTCGGCCTGCTTTTCAGCCTGCTGGAGCAGGGCTTCGACATCGTTTCCGATGATATCCAGCCCTTGCGCCGCGAGGGTGTCAAAGCGGCCGCCGCAAAGCAGCTTACAGATGGATTCCAGATAGGCGCTGCCATGGTCGGCGAGTGCGGGATCGCTGTTATCGACGATGCCGCCGCGCGTTGTCACATAGAGCAGCCGCCGCGGCCTGCAGTCCGCAACCGGCTGGCCGTATTGGTTATAGTGGAACGTCAGGCCGGTCACGCACAGGCGTTCCAGATAGGCGCGCACCATGGCGGGAAAGCTCAAGTCCCAGAAAGGGCAGGCCAAGACGACGGCATCCGCGTTTTTGAACTGGTTTGCAAGCGCAAAAAACGGGGCGTCGAAAGCGCCGGCGCGGGAAAGTGCATCCCGTTCAGCGATCTCTGCCGCGCCGTAGGGCGTCAGATGGAGGGCGGGAAGCAGAAGCACATCGATATCCGCATCCGGAATGCGGCTGATAACGTGCTGGGCAAGCCGCAGGGTGCGCGAATCCCTGCCACGGATACAACCATTGACAAACAACAGGTTTTTCATCATATACGGTTACTCCTTTATTCGTTTTCTGCCGCGTATGCGGCAAAGAATGTGCAGCAAAACATTGATCGCGAGCGGTGGGGAAGCCGCGCGCCGGTCCGTCCCCATCATAACACGGCGGAAGGGCAAAGGCAAGAAAAAGCACATCCCCCTTTTGCCCAAAGAGGGATGTGCCGGAAAGCAAGAGGAAACGCCGCTATGCTTCGCTTCGCTTGACGAACTTGCTGCGCGGCGCGCGGCAGATCGGACAGATGAAATCGTCTGGAATGTCCTCAGCCAGCCGGACATAGCCGCATACCGTGCATTTCCAGCCCGCGTCCGCGGATAATTCGTGATAGACCGGCGCAACGGGTGGAACATCCTCGCCGCGCTTCTCAAACTCCTTGACGGTCAGGCAATCGCCGTCGCCGAGCACCTCCGCGTCGAGCAGCTCGCAGATAAATAGCGTGTAGGAGCCGATCGCAACGGTTTCCGTTACTTTCAGGCTCAGGCGGGACACCATGCCATCCGTCAGATAGGGGCAGCCTTGGCTGTCGGTCTGAACGGCAAAAGAAGCAAACTTATCGATCGCGCGGCCGGATTTGTAGCCGAACTCGTTGACGAGCCGGTCCTCCGCCTGCTTGGCGAGCAGGGTGGCCGCGGCAACGCCGCTCTTCTTGAGCGCCGCACAGGTCGCGGAATCATTGTTCAGAGAAAATGTGAATTTGGGAGGACGGGACGAGGTGACCTGGTGCAAGGAGTTGATGATGCAGCCGAAATTTTTGCCGCCCTCTGCGGTGGACAGCAGCGCAAGGCTGTAGTCCAGCTTTTTATATGCAGCGTTGTTCATAAAACCGTTCCTTTCTTGTCAATGCTCGTTATTGAAAATGAATATCAATTACAAATTTATACTATCACAATTGACAGGAAAAAGCTATATTTTTTTCCACAAAAAAGAATGAATTTTTTTGTGCTTTTAGAACAGGTTTTTCAGGTTCGGCTGTTCCAGATCAGGCAGATGGCGGAGTTGAGCGAGCAGCTCTGTCCGGTCGAGCAGAAGGTCGTCCGTTATTTGCTCCTTCTGGGCGGTGCGCACACGAGCGAACAGGCGGTTAACCTCGTCCAGCTCTTCGTGCAGGAGCAGGGAGCCGAGCAAGGTCTGCGCGGCCGACCATTTTTCGTAGGCCTGTTCCAGCCGGCCGCTTTCCATATCCTGAACGATGGCGTCCACCGTGGCTTCCACCGTCCGGCTGCTCCACAAGCTGCCCCAGATCAACAGGGCGAAAAGGGAGAGGGCAAGAAAAAGCCGCTGCATATCACGCATCCCCCTTTCGTTGAATAAAGGAATTGCCGCAGTCATCCAGCGTCATTAGAAAAACCTCGGATAAGGCGATGCTTTGGTTTTTCAGCCGGTTTTCGATATCCCGTGCGTCAAGGCGGAGAAGCTGGAGCGAGCGGGCGACCAGCTTGCCGTCCGACACCACAACGAGCGGCAGACCGGTGTCCTTGGGGGTCAGGCCGAGCATTTCCGCCGTGACCGGTTGCTGCGGCTGCTTGAGAATGACGGTCAGCGTGCCGTCCGGCTCGATCACGCCGTATTTGACGTCCGAGACCGATGCCACATTCTGCTTGCGCAGGGTTTCGATGATTTCGTCCGTGGTCAGCCGCATCTGGCGCAGCTTTTTGACATCGAGCAGCCCGCCGCGGATGATGATTGCCGGCTGCCCGTTGAGCAGGCGCCGGAAAAGGCGGCTTTTCAGCGCGACATAGCTCATCAGGATTTCGAGCGCGACCAGCGTGGCGATTGGAACCAGTCCGGCGAACATGGGGATACCGAGATCCTGCATGGGAACCGCCGCCAGGTCGGAAACAAGAATGGTGACCACCAGCTCGGAGGGGTCGAGTTCGCCGATCTGCCGCTTGCCCATGGCGCGCACGGCAATCACAACGGCAAGATAAAGGATCAGTGTACGCAACAGTGGCACAGCCATAACGCATCCTCTTTTCTTGATGGATTCCGGTGTAGTATGGCCGCAAAAACGGGAGAATATTCCTGTGACAAGAATTTAACACAGTAAAATGCGAAAAGGTGTTGACATTTCCCGAAAGCGGTCTTATAATATGAATAACATTTTGAATATTGCAATAGGCGATGACCGGAAAAGTAGCGCCTGGAATCCAGCGAGAGAGCCGTCGGTTGGTGCGAGACGGTGGAGGAAAGGAAGCGCGAAAGTCCTCCGCGAGCAGAGCGTCTGAAAAGGGATGAAATAGGGCCCCGTGTAAGGTGTTCCGCATGATCTGCGTTAAAGGATCGGGTTGAGTGGTCGCGTTCGGCAATTTGGCGCGCGGCAAAAAGAGTGGTACCGCAGAGTGATAGTCTTTGTCTCTTTGAAGAGGCAGAGGCTTTTTTTATTTTTGCTTTAAGACAGGAAAGGAGGCGGATCCGCATGGTAAAGAACGGTTCGGAGATTTTGGTGGATGTACTCGTCGAGCAGGGAGTTGATACGATATTCGGCTATCCGGGCGGCGCGGTCCTCAATATCTATGATGCGCTTTACAAAAACAGCGACCGCATTCAACATATTTTAACGGCGCATGAGCAGGGCGCCGCACACGCGGCGGACGGCTACGCCCGCGCGACCGGCAGGGTAGGCGTATGCTTGGCGACAAGCGGCCCGGGCGCGACCAATCTGGTGACCGGCATCGCCACGGCTTACATGGATTCCATCCCGATGGTCGCCATCACAGGCAACGTCGGCACCAGCCTGATCGGACGCGATTCGTTCCAGGAGGTATACATCGCCGGCATCACTATGCCGATTACCAAGCACAACTTTGTGGTGCGCCATGTGGAGGAGTTGGCGGACACGATCCGCAGCGCGTTCCGCATCGCAGCGTCCGGCCGGCCGGGACCGGTGCTGATCGACATTCCCAAGGATGTGACCAGCGCCACCTGCGACTATGTCACGGGCGAAAAGGTAGAGGTGCATGAAACCTATGAGGTGACCGGTGAGCAGTTCCAGACGGTTGCCGACATGATCGCGCAGGCTGAACGGCCGATGATCTATTACGGCGGCGGCGTGGAGACCGCAAACGCGGGGACGGCCCTGCTGGAGCTGATGAAAAAAGCGGATATCCCGTCCGCCCATACCATCATGGCGATCGGCTGTATTCCGGATACCGAGCCGCTCAGTCTGGGGCTGGTCGGCATGCACGGTACGGTTTCGGCCGCGTGGGCGGTCGAGCGGTGCGACCTGCTGCTGTGCATCGGCGCGCGTTTTTCCGACCGTGTGGCGACCAATCCGTCGCGCTTCGCGCCGAAGGCAAAGGTCGTGCATATCGATATCGACGCTGCCGAGATCAACAAAAACATCGGCGTGGATTACGCTGTGGTCAGTGACGCGGAGAATTTCCTCGAAAAGCTGCTGCCCTATGTGCAGAAAGCCGACCACGGCGCATGGCGCGCGCAGATTGCCGAATGGCAGAGGACGCTCGATTATGTACCGCAGGACGACGACAGTGTCATCCACCCACACCAGTTGCTGCGGACGATTTACGAGATGGCGGGGGACGATGTGATCGTCGCCACCGATGTCGGCCAGCACCAGCTTTGGTCCGCACAGTATAACTGCTGCAAAAAAATCCGGCATTTTCTCACGTCAGGCGGGCTTGGCACGATGGGCTTCGGCTACGGCGCTGCGATGGGGGCGCAGGTTGCGTTTCCAGATAAGCCGGTTATCCATATCACCGGCGACGGTTCGTTCCATATGAACCTGAACGAGCTGTGTACATCGGTTACCTATAACCTGCCGGTCATCACGGTTATCATGAATAATAATGTGCTGGGCAATGTCCGCCAGTGGCAGACCATGTTTTATGAAAAGCGTTATTCCCAGACCAACCTGTACCGCAAGACGGATTACATCAAGTTGGCGGAAGCGTTTGGTGGCCGCGGTTTCCGCGCCACCAACATCGCCGAGCTGCGCGCGGCGCTGGGCGACGCGCTGCAGCGCACCGGTCCGGTGCTGATCGACTGCCAGATCGACAAGGACGAACGCGTCCTGCCCATGATACCGGCGGGCGGCACGGTCGACGATATCGTGGCGGACTGAGAAAAGGAGAGGACAGCATGCAAAAATATATCCTTTCTGTGACCGTGCAGAATAACGCGGGCGTTCTGGCCCGTGTGTCCAGCCTGTTCGGCCGGCGCGGCTACAACATTGATTCCCTTACCGTGTCCGCGACGACCGACCCCAAGGTTTCCCGCATGTCGATCATCGTGCAGGGCGACGAACCGATTCTGGAGCAGATCATGAAGCAGCTTTCCAAGCTGGAGGAGGTCATCTGCGTCGACCATCTGCAGGAGGAGGACTCCTGCTGCAGCGAGCTGGTGTTCGTCAAGCTGAAGGCCGAGGCGGGCGATGTGCGCGACGCTATCCGGCAGCTTTGCGAGCTGTACGGCGCCGCTATTATCGAATCCACCGAGCGCGCCCTGATTGTTGAGCTTTCCGAGGTACCCAGCCGCATCGACGCGTTCCTGGATGTAATCTCCAACTTCGAGGTGCTGGAGATGAGCCGTTCGGGCGTAACGGCAATCGAAAAATAGTTGAGGGCAGTCTCCCTTTTCTATATGCGCGCCGCAGGCGTAAAATCAATTCGTTTTCCTGATTCATTTTATATAAACTTAGGAGGAAACAAAAATGGTAAAGATGTATTATGATTCGGACTGCAACCTGTCCCTGCTTGACGGCAAGACCGTTGCCATCATCGGCTTTGGCTCCCAGGGTCATGCCCATGCCGAGAACCTGCATGATTCCGGCGTGAACGTCGTCGTCGGCCTGCGTCCGGGCTCCAAGCACGAAGCAAAGGCGAAGGCTGCCGGCCTGACCGTTATGACGCCGGCCGAGGCTGCTGCGGCGGGCGATATCATCATGATGCTCGTTCCGGACGAGAAGCAGGCGGATATCTATAAGGAAGTGATCGAACCCAACCTCAAGCCGGGCAACGTGCTTGCTTTCGCGCACGGCTTCAACATCCATTTCAAGCAGATCGTGCCGCCGGCAGATGTTGACGTAATCATGATCGCGCCGAAGGGTCCCGGCCATACGGTCCGCCGCACCTATGTGGAAGGTTCGGGCGTTCCGGATCTGGTCTGCGTACATCAGGATGCTTCCGGCAAGGCGATGGACATTGCGCTGGCGTATGCCTGCGGCATCGGCGGCGGCCGCGCGGGCATTCTGGAGTCCACGTTCCGTGCTGAGACCGAGACCGACCTGTTCGGCGAGCAGGCTGTGCTCTGCGGCGGCGTCTGCGAGCTGATGAAGGCCGGCTTCGAGACGCTGGTCGAGGCAGGCTACGCGCCGGAGAACGCGTATTTCGAGTGCGTACACGAGATGAAGCTGATCGTCGATCTGATCAACGAGGGCGGCTTTGCCAAGATGCGCTACTCGATCTCCGACACTGCGGAATACGGCGATTACCGTACCGGCAAGCGCATCATTACCGAGGAGACCCGCAAGGAGATGAAGAAGATCCTGCGCGAGATTCAGGACGGCACCTTCGCTTCCGAGTGGATTCAGGAGAACCGTGCGGGCGGCCGCGCCCGTTTCCTGGCGAGCCGTCAGGTCGAGGCGGAGAGCCAGCTGGAGGAGACCGGCAAGCAGCTCCGCAGCATGATGAGCTGGCTGAAGAAGTAAAAAACTTCGTTTGAAACTACCGTTTCAAACGAGAGGACGTGCCGCGCGGCGCGCGGACACGTCCGGGGCTGCGAAAAGTTCCGACAAGCGAAACTTTTCTCCGCTCTTGTATCAAAAGCACGGGCAAAGCCTGCGCTTTTGATGAAAGATCCAGCATGCTGGGTCTTCTATGAAAATGCGCCTGCGGCGCGGAGTGGCGGCAGGTGCAGACGACGAACAAGCGCACAGGCGGGCGGGCTTCCGCCCGCCTGTGTTGCAAAAAGGAGGAAGCCCCCATGTCCAAAAGAAGCGACAACATCACCGCGGGTGCGGAGCGTATGCCAAACCGCTCGCTGCTGCGCGCCTGCGGCCTGACCGAAGAGGAGATGAACAAGCCGATCATCGGCGTTGTTTCCGCATACAGCGAAATCATCCCCGGCCATATCAACCTTGACAAAATCGCGGATGCCGCCAAGGCGGGCGTCCGTATCGCGGGCGGCACACCTGTACTCGTTCCGGCGATCGGCGTGTGCGATGGTATTGCGATGGGCCACATCGGCATGAAGTATTCGCTGCCCAGCCGCGAGCTGATCGCGGACAGCGTGGAGACGCTGGCGCAGGCGCACCAGTTCGACGCGCTCGTGCTGATCCCCAACTGCGACAAGATCGTACCCGGCATGCTGATGGCCGCGGCGCGGCTCAATATCCCGTCCATCATTGTATCCGGCGGCCCGATGCTCGCCGGCCATTACAACGGGGAGGAGATTTCGCTCTCCAAGACCTTTGAAACGGTCGGCGCGTACAAGGCCGGCCTGATCGACGACGAAAAGCTCATGGAATGCGAGTGCGGCTCTTGCCCGGGCTGCGGCTCATGCTCGGGTATGTACACGGCCAACTCGATGAACTGCCTGTCCGAAGCCATTGGCATGGCGCTGCCCGGCAACGGCACCATTCCAGCCGTGCATGCGGCGCGCATCCATCTGGCCAAGCACGCCGGCATGCAGGTCATGGAGCTGCTGCGCCGTGACATCAAGCCGCGCGACATCCTGACGCCGGCGGCGTTCCGCAATGCGCTGACCTGTGAAATGGCGATCGGCTGCTCGACCAACTCGGTGCTGCACCTGCTCGCGCTGGCGAACGAGGCGGGCGTGCCGCTCGACCTGGCCACGCTCAATGAGCTGTCCGCCAAGGTGCCGAACATCTGCCACCTTGCGCCCGCAGGCCCGCACCACATCGAGGAACTGTATATGGCGGGCGGTGTGCCGGCTATCATGAAAGAGCTGACCAAACGCGGCCTGCTCGACCTGTCGCTCATCACCGCGACCGGCAGGACGGTGGGCGAGAACCTTGAGGGCGTCGTGAACAAGAACCCCAAGGTCGTGCGTCCGCTGGAAAGCCCGTATTCCGAAACCGGCGGTATTGCCGTTTTGTGGGGCAATATTGCAAAGAATGGCTGCGTGGTCAAGCGCTCCGCAGTCGCGCCCGAAATGATGGTGCATGAAGGCCCTGCGCGCGTGTTCGATTCCGAGGACGACGCGATCCAGGCCATTTACGCGGGTAAGATTCAAAAGGGCGATGTGGTCGTTATCCGCTACGAAGGCCCGAAAGGCGGCCCCGGCATGCGCGAGATGCTCAATCCGACCTCTGCGCTGGCGGGTATGCAGCTCGACAAGGACTGCGCGCTGATTACGGACGGCCGCTTCTCCGGCGCGTCCCGCGGCGCGTCCATCGGCCATGTGTCGCCGGAAGCGGCGGCGGGCGGCGAGATCGCGCTCATTCAGGAGGGCGATATCATCGCCATCGACATCCCGAACAGCAAGGTCAACGTCAAGGTATCCGACGAGGAGCTGGAAGCGCGCCGTGCGAAGTTCGTCCCGCGCGAGCCGAACATCAAGTCCGGCTGGCTCTACCGCTACTCCCGCATGGTCAGCTCCGCCGACCAGGGCGCGGTGCTGAGATAACAGGAAAAGCCCCGAAACCGGTGGTTTCGGGGCTTTTATTGTGTTATTTTTTCGGCGGGGCGGGATTGTTGGTGCGGCCCACGATATAATCGATGGAGGTATTGTAAAAATCGGCTAATGCGATCAAAGCATCAATTGGGATGCGATGTGCTCCGCTTTCATAGCCGCTGTATGTCGTTTGCTTAATATGCAGGATTTCGGCAACCTGTGTTTGTGTAAGATTATTGTCCTCGCGTAAATCGCGCAAGTGTTGAAAAATCATATCATCACCTCAAAGTTATTATATATTAACGAGAAACTCGGTATTGACTTTTAACGAGAATCTCGGTAATATAAGCGTAAGAGGTGATACATATGGAATCCATAACAACGCTGCTGTACGACGCAGTCATAAGCGGTCTTCACTATCACGAAACCGAGGTCGAGGACCGCGTTTACCGTCAGGTAGACCGCTGGGCGGAAAAGGGCGGACGGAAGAAAAAGCAGTTTCAGAACGACCTGATGGCGCTTTTGACACAGTATCAGGAGCAGAGCTTTGCCCTTGGCCTGAAATGCGGCCTTTTGCTCGCCGAGGAGCAGCTTTTCCGGTAAACCTTGTGGGGGGCGTATAAATCTGGTATAATGGAAGCAGACCAAAAAAAGGACGGTATGATAATATGCTGACAGCTTCCAAAAAGGAATTTATCGAATTCATGATGAGCGCGGACGTGCTTCGCTTCGGTGACTTTACCACCAAGTCCGGTCGCAAAACGCCGTATTTTGTCAACACCGGCAACTATAAGACAGGGCTGCAGAACTCCCGCCTGGGCGAGTTTTACGCGGCGCTCGTCAAGGAGACGGTCGGCGGCGATTTCGACGCGATGTTCGGCCCTGCGTACAAGGGCATCCCGCTGGCGACCTCGGTTTCCGGCGCGCTTGCCCGCAATTACGGGATTGATAAGCCCTTTTTCTTCAACCGCAAGGAGGCCAAGGACCACGGCGAGGGCGGCAGCATCGTCGGCTACAAGCCGCAGGACGGGGACCGCGTCATTATCATTGAGGACGTAATTACCGCAGGCACCGCAATCCGCGAAACCATGCCGGTGCTGAAAGGCTGCGCGGATGTGAAGGTGACCGATATGTTCATTTCGGTCAACCGCTGCGAGGTCGGCACGACCCCGGGCAAGACCGCGGTCATGGAGGTCGGCGAGGAGTTCGGCATCAAGGTGCATGCGCTCGTCACGGTGCAGGATATCCGCGAATATCTGGCGGATAAGGAGGAATACGCGCACCTGCTGCCGCTGATGGACGCATATATGGCGCAGTATTGTGTATTCTAAATCCATGGGATTGGAAGCGGAACAAAACAGAAAATATCTGCCCTGGATCTATCTGGGCGTGTTCCTGCTGGTGACTGTCGGCTGCTATGCGGTGCTGCAGTACGTTGTGCCGATGGGGGACGACCTGTTTTACGGCCGGTGGGGCAGGCTGGGCGCGGGGGAGCTTCTGGCGCGCATCGCGCAGCATTACCAGACGGCCAACGGGCGCAACCTTGTTCACCTGCTGGACGCGGTCCTGCTGGGTTCGGACGGGCGCGTCGTGTTTGCGCGGGTGTTTATCGCGGCCCTGCTCGGCACGATCGCGCTCAACCTGACGCGGCTCGCGGCGGACGGCTGGAGGCAGGCGGTCGCCGCCGCGGTGCTGTGCGCGTGCGGCATCTTTCTGCTGCCCGCTGTGCTGACAAGGCAGAGCGTGTACTGGATTACCGGCGCGATGAACTATGTTCTGCCGCTGGCGCTCTTTCTGGAATATTGGGTGCTGCTGCGCGATGCGCTTTCCGGCAGGCGGGGATGGCTGCCGGCGGCGGTGTTCGGGGCGCTCGCGGGTCTGACGGTCGAGCAGGCCAGCATGATGACGGTCGGGCTGACCGTGCTGCTGGTCGGGGAACATTGGCTCGTCCGCAGGCAGGGGTTCCCGAAAAAGGCGCTGTGGCCGCTGCTGCTTTCGGCCGTGGGCGCGGCGAGCATTCTGCTCGCCCCGTCGGTCGCCTACCGCGCGTCTATCACGCCGCCGCCGGTTGAGGGCGGCACGCTGGCTGTGGTGAAGTATAACGTCCTGCAGCTGCGGCAGACCTTTCTGTTTGGGGATACGCTTTTCCCTATCCACTTCCTGATGCTCACCGCGATACCGCTGTGGCTGCTGCTGCGTGCGGCGCGCCGCCGGAGCGTGCCGGACGGTGTGTTCGCCGTGCTGTCGGTCATTTCGTTTTCCGTGTGGTTCTGGTTGCCGGAACAGGTGCCGGAGCTGCTGTGGAACAGTCCCGAGGTGCCTGCCCGCGTCGCGGCCTATGCGCTGGCGGTGTTGGGAGGCTATCTGTTGTGCGCGTTCTATATTTCCGTCCGCTCCGCGATGGAACAGGAGTGGACGCCGTTGTTCGCCCTGATATTGGGAGTCGGTTCGCAGGTGATGATGCTGGTGTCGCCCACGGTCGGGCCGCGCACTATGCTGTGCGGCGCGGTGATGCTTTTGCTGCTTACCGCCTGCCTGATGCGGGAAGCGCCGTATCTGTACCTGCTGGGCGCGGGCTCCATCCTTGCCTGGCACTGGGGACAGGGGTGGGCGGCGGCTGTTGTGGCCGCGGCCGCGCTGCTGTGGCTGTTGTGCCGGTATTTTCCCGCGCGGGCCGTATGCGTGGCGCTGTGCTGCGTGCCTTTGTTGTTCTGCGCGTGGACGACGCTCAAGGGTCAGCATGACGGGTATCGGGCAAATGCTGCGGTCGATGCGGCGAACCGCCTTGCGATCGCCGCCTATGATGGCAGCGATCGCCTGACGCAGCATCGGTTTGCGAACGACCTGTACGGCTGGGCTATGCCTTATCACAACGATTACTATGACGCGTATTATAAAGAATATTACGGCCTGCCGCGTGAGGTAGAGTTGATATGGGAATAACGCAAAACGGACTGCCCCAAAAGGGCGGTCCGTTTTCTGTGCGCAGATGGGAATTATAAAGACTGCAGGAATTTCCGCATGCGGAAGCAGGCCTCGCGCAGATGGTTCATGGAATAGGAATAGGAGATGCGAACATGCCCATCGCCGCTTTTGCCGAACGCGCTGCCGGGTACAACGGCGACCTGCTGCTCATGAAGCAGACGTTCGCAGAATGCCTCGGAGGAGAGGCCGGTCGAGGCGATGGAAGGGAACGCATAGAACGCCCCCTGCGGTTCAAAGCACGTCAGCCCCATCGAGCGCAGCTCGCCCAACAGGTAGCGGCGGCGGATGTCATACTGCGTGCGCATGCGTTCGATATCGTCCTCGCCGGTCCGGATGGCTTCGATGCCGGCGAACTGCGCCGTGGTCGGCGCGGACATGATGCCGAACTGATGGATTTTGCAGATGTGCCGCATCAGCTCCTTGGGACCCATCGCCCAGCCAAGGCGCCAGCCGGTCATCGCATAGGATTTGGAGAAGCCGTCCACAACGATGGTGCGCTCGCGCATCCCGTCCAGCTCGGCAAAGCAGACGTGCGGCGCGGCGCCGTAGGTCAGGCTGCAGTAAATCTCATCCGAAATGACGATGATATTGGTGTCGCGTAGCACGGCGGCGACGGCCTCCAGTTCGTCCCGCGTCATGATCGCGCCGGTTGGGTTATTGGGATACGGCAGGATCAGCAGCTTGGTGCGCGGCGTGATTGCCGCGCGCAGGCGGTCGGGTGTCAGCTTGAACTGGTCCTTCGCCAGCGTCGGCAGGGGGACAGGGGTGCCGCCAGCCATCTGGGTCAGCGGGGTATAGCAGACGAAGCTGGGCTCGGGGATGAGCACCTCGTCGCCGGGGTTGACCAGCGCGCGGATGGCGTTGTCGATCGCCTCCGAACCGCCGACTGTAACGAGGATCTCCTTGTCCGCGTCATAGCAGAGCTGATATTTGCGGCGGGCCAACCCCGCGATCTGGCTGCGCAGCTCGGCAAGGCCCCAGTTGGAGGTGTAGAACGTCTGTCCCTTTTCCAGGGACTGAATGCCCGCGCGGCGAATCTGCCACGGGGTCTCGAAATCCGGCTCTCCGACGCCGAGCGAGATCGCATCCGGCATGGCTGCCGCTGCGTCAAAAAAGCGGCGGATGCCGGAGGGCTTTACGATCTTGACACGGTCGGAGAGCAGCTGCTCGTAATCTACCATGCCATCATGACCTCTCTTTTATCGCGATCGGAGGGGTCGAATTCTACACCGTAGTCCTTGTATTTCTTGAGGATGAAATGCGTGCCGGTGGACAGGACGTTTTCCATCGGCGCGAGCTGCTCGGAGACAAAGCGCGCAACCTCGCGCATGGTGCGGTCCTTGATGATGACCGTCAGATCGAAGCCGCCCGACATCAGGTAAACGCTTTCTACCTGATGATGGGAATAGATCTGGCGGGCGATCTCGTCGAAGCCCATGCCTTTTTCCGGCGTAATTTTGACCTCAATCAATGCAGTGACGCTTTCCTTGGAGGTCTTGTCCCAGTCGATAACGGTTTTATAACCAAGAATGGTATCGTTTTTTTCAAAGGTGCGGACCGCGTCAACGACCTCTGCTTCGGTCGCGCCTGTCATGGCGGCAAGCTGCGCCGGCGTCAGGCGTGCGTCCTGGCTGAGCAGATCCAGCAATTTTTCAGGGTTTTCCATGATAACGCCCTCCTGTTTCAGATAAAGATTGGGTTTATTATAGCACCAATCCGGCGGCTTGTCCACTGTGTGTACACAGCCCAGGGCGGGAAAGCCGGGCAGACGGCCGGAACAAGGAGGGGAGCGGCGGGGCAGGGCAAGATGATAGCGCCGCCTGCTGCAGACTACAATATTTTGCGGCATACGCGGGATAAGTCTGCAAAATACTGTTGCGGAAACCGGTAAAACGCGGTACAATGATAAGCAGAAAGGTGGTACCCTTTTCCATGGCATTCACAGGCTTTCCTGCCGCGGGCATCGACCTGCTGCAGCTCAACCGTCTGCAAAACAGCAGAGAATTTTACGAATCGCATAAAGAAGAGATCAAACGGCTGGCGATCCAGCCATTTCATGAATTGATCGCGGAGATGACCCCAGCCATGCTGGAGATCGACCCGCTGTTTGTGGTCACGCCCTCGCGCATGGTATCGCGTGTACGGCGCGATACCCGCTATACCAAGGATAAGACGCTTTACCGCGCGAATATGTGGATGTTTTTCCGCCGCCCGCGTCGGGAGCATGAGTCCGTGCCGTGCTATTATTTCGAAATTCATCCGGAGTTCTGGGGCTTTGGCTGCTGGGGCGCTTGGGGGAAAGGCGAGATGGAGGCGCTGCGTGAGATGATTCTGAAAGAGGATAAGCTGTTTCTGGAGGCGTATGAAGCGGTCCGCGCCTGCCCGCAGGTGCGGCTGGATGGGGAATTGTATAAGCGTCCGAAATTTCCGGATGCAAAGCCCGCCTACCAGACCTGGTTGAACCGGAAAGAGATTGGTGTGGACTTTCGGGAAACAAACGACTTCTCCCCCGTGTTGGACGGGTCGTTTGTCGGGCCGATGGTGGATACCATGCGCCGGCTCGCGCCGCTGTACCGTTTCCTGCTCGCGGCAAAGGAAAGAGCGGGCGCCGCACCGCGGGAGGCGCTCGAATGAGGTATGTTGCGCTCGATTTTGAAACAGGAAACGCTTCCCCGCTCAGCGCCTGCGCGCTTGGCGTGGCGGTGTTTGAGGATCGCAGCCTGATCCGTGAGCAGGTATCGCTTATCAAGCCGCCCGCTTGCGTTGGGAAGTTCCACTGGGGCAATGTCAGGGTCAACCATATCAAGGAACGCATGGTGGCAGACGCGCCGGCGTTTGATATGGTTTGGAACACAGTGGCGCAGGAGGCGGAGGGTAGTGTTCTGGTCTGCCATAACGCGATGTTTGATACGGCGGTGCTGTGCGCATGCCTGAGCCATTACCAGCTGCCGGCGCCGGAGTGCCGCTATATCTGTACGGTAAAGGTGGCCCGGCGCGTATGGCCGGCGCTGAAAAATCATAAACTGGATACGGTATCCGCAGCGCTCGGTATTGAGCTGAATCATCACGAGGCATGCTCGGATGCACGGGCGGCCGGCTGGATTCTGCAGGCGGCGCTGCAGGAAACGGGGAGCACGGACGCGGATGCGCTCGCGGCGAAGATCGGGATGCGGCTGGGCCGGATCTCGTCCATGGGGACGACGCCCTGCAGCATCGCAAAGGATATACGAATCGAAAATACGGTGTGACCGGTTTCACATATTTGTCAAAAGGAGAGAAAAGCTATGAAAAATTATCTGGATTCCATCGACCGTGAGGCGTTGCGCAGCCGCGCCAATCAGGTGCTTGGCTATGCGAACGATGCGCGCGACTGTGCGGCCCGTTGGACGGACCACGCGGTGTCCAAGGCGCAGGGGTTCTCGATGTTTGATTTCGCGGTATTCAAGATCTGCATGCTGTCGTTCGGGCTGTGGCTCGGTGCCTGCTTTGCAAAGTTCTTCAAAAAGTTTCGGGGTGTCTTGTTCGTCGCGTTTGCTGCGACCTGGATGTACTTGTTCTGGCGTATTTTCTTTGATGATGAAGAATAACCAGTGGCCGGAAGGATAGGAGAGGAGCGTGTCCGTGCAGGAACCAACAGAACATCATAGGACGGAAGCGCAGAATCAGCCCCACTATTTCCAGTGGGGCTTAACGGCGTTCTGCGTGATCGTTTCCAGTGTGCTTGTTTTTTATTTTCTGGGCTGGCTGCCGATCATCTGGCGCATGATCAAAAAGCTGCTCGGCATTCTGAGCCCGTTTATCTACGGCTTTGTGATGGCATACCTTCTGATGCCGGTATTCAACGGTCTGTACCGCGTGCTGCAGCCCAAGCTGGCGCAGCGGATGAAACGGGGGACGCAGATCGCCAAGGGGCTTTGCAGCATCCTGTCCCTGCTGATTGGTCTTGCGGTCGTGGGCGTGCTGCTGTGGATGGTGCTGCCGCAGCTGATCGTAAGCGTGTTCTCCCTGCTGGAATCCATGGATACCTATCTGGACGAGATATCAACTTGGGTCGCGTCGCTGCTGAAAGACAATCCGGTGATCGAACGGAATTTTCTACAGTTGTATGAGCAGTTCTCCACACAGGTCGTCGACTGGGTGCAGAACAGCGCGCTGCCGCAGCTAGTCGCGCTGATGACCGGCGTTGTAACGACGGTTTCCGTCCTGTTCGACCTGCTGATCGGCATTATCATCGCGCTTTATATCCTCAACAGCAAGGATACCTTTTGCGCGCAGGCCAAAAAGACGCTGTACAGCGTGTTTTCCATCCAGCGCGCCAACCGTATCATCAAGCGTGTTGCTTATATCCACCGTGTATTCGGCGGGTTCATCACCGGCAAGCTGATTGATTCGCTCATCATCGGCCTGCTGTGCTTTGCTGGGCTGCGCATCCTGATGGGTTTCGGGCTGATGACGATGGACCAGTCGTATGCGCTCCTGATTTCGGTCATTATCGGCGTGACCAATATCATCCCGTTTTTTGGCCCGTTTATCGGGGCGGTGCCGAGTACCATCCTGATCATGGTCATCAGTCCGGTGCAGGCGGTATATTTTGTGCTGTTCATCCTGGCGCTCCAGCAGTTTGACGGGAATATCCTGGGGCCGAAAATACTGGGCAATTCCACTGGCCTGTCGAGCTTCTGGGTCATGTTTGCGATCCTTGTGTTCGGCGGCGTGTTCGGCTTTGTGGGGATGGCGGTCGGCGTGCCGCTGTTCGCCGTACTGTATACGATGGCGACCGAGGCGGTCAATAACCTGTTGAGAAAACGCGGCCTTTCGGTTGACACCAATGCTTACCGTGGGCCAAAACGTCTCGATCCGGAAACGCGGGCGTTTGTCGAGATCAGGGAGGAGGCCCCGCCGGTCAGCGCAAAGGAGCGGCGGGAAGCCGCACAGAAGGCGCGTGCGCAGGCGCAAAAGGAAAACGAAAAGGACTGACCGGCTGGTCAGTCCTTTTTTGCTTGATGTTTGCCGTGCGGTGTCGGGTTATTTCAGGCCGGCGGTGATGATCGCCATCTGATAGACCTCATCCGCGTTACAGCCGCGGGACAGATCGTTGATCGGCGCGTTCAGACCCTGCAGAATCGGGCCGTAGGCCTCGAAGCCGCCCAGACGCTGGGCGATTTTGTAGCCAATGTTGCCCGCGTTGATATCAGGGAAAATAAAGGTGTTGGCCTGGCCGGCAACCGGAGAGCCCTTGCACTTGGTCGCCGCAACGACAGGGGAGAACGCGGCGTCGAACTGCAGTTCGCCGTCTACCGCGAGATCAGGCGCAGCCGCTTTAGTTTTTTCGGTTGCATTCTTCATCATATCAACCGTTTCGCCCTTGCCGGAGCCTTTGGTCGAGTAGGATAGCATGGCCACCTTGGGGTCGATACCGAACGCCTTGGCGGTTTTTGCAGTTTCAATGGCGATTTCCATCAGATCGTCCTCGCTCGGATTGATATTGATCGCGCAGTCGCCCATCGCGTACAACTCGTCGCCGCCATCCTTGCCGTCGCGGCGCAGGATGAAGCAGGAGGATACGATCTTGTTGCCCGGCTTGGTCTTGATGATCTGCAGAGCAGGGCGGACGGTGTCCGCAGTCGAATAAGTAGCGCCGCCGAGCAGGGCGTCTGCCTTGCCCAGCTTGACCAGCATGGTGCCGAAATAATTGCCCTTGGAAAGCGCTGCGCGGCACTGCTCCTCGGTCATCTTGCCCTTGCGCAGCTCGACCATCCTGGCGACCATCGCGTCCATTTCCGGATAAGCCGCAGGGTCGATGATTTCCATGCCCTCGATGTCAAAACCGCCTGCGGCAGCGGCGGACTTGACTTCGTCCACATTGCCGACCAGGATAGAATCCAGCAGGCCGTCTTTCTTCAGGCGGGAGGCGGCTTCCAGAATGCGGGGGTCCGGCCCCTCGGTGAATACGATTTTACGCTTGTCGGCCTTGAGCGTGGCAATCAGATTTTCAAACATGATGCATTCTCCTCTAAATTTTTGTTCGTCTGTCAAACAGTTCCGATACCTCATTATACACCCAATGCTGATACTTCTACAAGTGTTATTTTGGGTATATTTTGGTTGCTTTATGGAGCGGTTTGGAAGAGCGTCCGAACGGTTGCAAAAGGGCAAACCTGGGCAGAATAAAGGGGAAAGGAGGTGGTCCGCATGCGCGTGGTGCGTTATTTGAACGGGAAGCGGCTTCACGGTGTGCTGCCGCCGCTGCTGCTTGACCAGGAAGGGATCGGCATGCTGCTGCGCGAGGCGCGCTTCCGGCAGGAACTTCCGTTGCCGGAGCCGCCGCCCTCTGCTATACTGGAAGCGGAGGAACGCGGTCTTGGAAAGGATATTTCATGAAACACACCGCATTATATCTGCGCGTATCGACCGAAGCACAGGCGGACGAAGGATACTCGCTCGCGGCGCAGGCCGAAAAACTGGAAGCGTACTGCCGGATGAAAGGGATCACCCGCTTCCGTCGGTATGTGGACGGCGGTTTTTCCGGCTCAAACCTGACACGGCCGGCCGTTACCGAGTTGGTGGAGGAAATCCGCGCCGGCGCGGTCGAGCGCGTCGTTGTCTACAAGCTTGACCGCCTGAGCCGAAGCCAGAAAGACACGCTTTACCTGATTGAGGACGTTTTTCTGCCACATGGGGTGGACTTTGTATCGATCAATGAAAATATTGATACCGGCAGTCCGTATGGGCGCGCGATGATCGGTATTCTGTCCGCATTTGCTCAGCTCGAACGAGAGAACATCTTTCTGCGCACCCGTATGGGCATGGTCGAGCGCGTCAAGCAGGGCTTCTGGCCGGGCGGCGGCAAAATACCGTTTGGATATGATTACGACGCGGGGAAGGGCATCCTGGTTCCCAACAGCGATGCGGATACCGTACGCGAGATCTACGCGCGGTATCTGGAGGGCCAGTCGGCCGGACGCATCGCGCGCGAGTTGGGGCTGAAATACGAGCATCTGGTGCGGCAGATATTGGATCGGGAGAGCAACACAGGCGTGATCGTCTATAAAGGCGAGCGCTACGCGGGGCGGCATGAGCCGCTTATTGACCGCGAAACCTTTGCGCGAGCGCAGCGCCGGCTGCACCGCCCCAACCGGCCGCGCGCTGCGGGGGCGGGCAAGCTGCTGGCCGGCCTACTGGTCTGCGGACACTGCGGCGCTAAAATGCGCTATCAGAAATGGGGCAACGCGGGGGATAAGCTGGTCTGCTACTCACGGGATAAGTCCAAGCCCCATCTGGTGCATGATGCCGCCTGTCCGAATCGGGGGGTGATGGCGCGCGAGGTGGAGGCGATTGTCATACGCGATCTGGCGAGGCTGTCCGCGCAGCCGTCGGTGCCACGCCAACGGCAGGGGGATGCGGCAGAGTGCCGCCGGACGCTGGAGCGGGTCCAGCGCAAGCTGCGCCGCCTGTACGAGCTGTATGCCGACGCGGAGGACGATACGCTGCGCGAATCGATCGAGCGCGTCAAAAAAGAGCGGGAACGGGCCGAGCAGGCGCTTTCCGCCGCGCAGCGGCAGGAGCAGCGGCGGGAGGATGAGGAAGCGCGGCGGGCGTTATATACCATCGGCGCCTGTTGGGACAGCCTGGCCGGTGAGGAGCGGCAGGCGCTGATACGCGCCTGCGTGGAAAAGATCGTGCTGCAAAACGGCAAGGTCGAAATATATTATGCCATTGAGGGCGCCAGCGGATACGGAACGGTAGCGGGATAGCTGTTTTCTCCTTTGTACGTTCATGCCGATGATTATAGGGGAAATCCGGCGCTACCTGCGGGACAACAGCGCGCTGCGGGTATCCCGCAGCCTTCGGGATACCGCCTATAAGGCGCTGCAGGCCAAGGAAGCCTTCATGCGCGAGCACCAGCGCGAGCCGGATATCGTGGAGCTGGCCAAGGCGATGGACGTACCCAAGGAGGAGGTGGTATTCGCGCTTGACGCGATTCTTGATCCGGTGTCCCTGTTTGAGCCGGTTTTTCATGACGGCGCGGACACGGTATGTGTGATGGACCAGGTGGGAGACAATAAAAATACCGATGAGAACTGGCTCGCCCGCATCGCGCTGCGCGAAGCGATCGACAGCCTGAGTGAGCGGGAGAAACGCATCATCCGGCTGCGCTTTTTCGAGGGGCGGACGCAGATGGAGGTGGCGGAGGAGATCCACATTTCGCAGGCGCAGGTATCCCGTCTGGAAAAGGGAGCGCTCGACCACATTAGGAAGCAGATCTAGCAAAAACGATGGGAAGGCGCGCCGCGGTTCCAAAGCGGCGTCCGGTAGGAAAAGAACACGGCACAGCTTTAAGCTGTGCCGTGTTTTGCATGACAGATACGCAGGTAGCTATCGGGTATCGGAAGTGCTGTTGATCGGTGTGGCGCTCAGTATGACGCGGGACGAGGGGATGCCCTGT
The DNA here is from genome assembly GCF_025567315.1 of Agathobaculum ammoniilyticum. Lineage (NCBI taxonomy): Bacteria > Bacillati > Bacillota > Clostridia > Eubacteriales > Butyricicoccaceae > Agathobaculum > Agathobaculum ammoniilyticum. The sequence continues at coordinate 69,322 of NZ_JAOQJE010000003.1, read as the reverse complement.
CTCGACATATAGGCGGAAAGCGAGCGCACGGTCTGCGCTGTGGAGGCGCTGTGATGCAGGCGGACCACGACGGTCGCAGTCGTTGAGACAAAGTTCTGGGCGGTGGTGGCGTATGCCCTTGCCGCGGACTGGGTGGCGTCCCCGCTGTCAAAGGTGGAGTCCCACAGCCGGTAGCCGGCGCCGATCAGGGCGTCGCGCTGTGCCTGTGTCAATTTGACGCAGCCCGTATCGTTGGAAACGATGCGCGTGGATACGCCGGTGAGCAGCGTCAGACGCTCGTTTGCAGCGGTCAGGCTGGCAACCAGGTCGGCGGGCGCGGTCTGGGGGGAAGCGTTCAGCAGCAGTGCGGGGGTATGCCCCTCCGCAACGATGCGGCGCACGGTGTCGTCCGTCCAGGTGGACGCATCCACGGGAAGGAAAAACGTTGCCAGGCGGCCGGCGCTGTGGAGCGCGTCCAGCACGGCGGGGGTGTTGGTGGTCGGCGCGCCATAGAAAGTCAGGTAAACCCGCGCGGGCTTCTGCGTCGGTTTTTCTTCAACCGGTGGGATGGGAGGCTCGGCCGGCTGCTCGGTCGTTTGGCCGCTGCCGTCCGATGGAGTGGACGGCGTGACGCCCTTGTATGTATTGATTGCGCTTTGGATCGAATCTGCATTGGAGGAGGTGAACGAGGAGTCGCTTTGCGCCGAACCGTCGGTCACGCGCAGTACGGTTTCACCGGAAAAGGACAGCGTGGAATAGCTCAGGCCGAATTTGCCGCAGCACAGCTTGACCGGCACATAAACCGTTCCGTTCCGATGGTATGCAGGGGGAGAATAGCTGTTCAGGTTCTGGTCGTATACATATCCCTCGTCGGGGGAGAAGCTGAGCGTTTCCCCGTTTGCAGAGAGACTCAGCACGCCGCCCTCCTGCGAAGCGGAAACGCCAAGCATGGTGAAGACGCTGTACGGCACATACAGCTCGCCGCCGAGACGCGCGGGCATGGTGCCGTCGTCAAGCGGCAGAAGCGTATCATTGACCGCGGTCAGCGTAAGCGCGCGGGCGGGGACGGGGCAAGTAAACAGGACCAGCGCCGCGCACAGCAGCACACTGAGCAGCTTTTTCCATTTCTGTTTGATGCGCGGTCACCCCTTTCAGCAATTCATACGAACTTATTATATCAAAACACGGCGGGTTTGTCACCCTTTGTATCGAAAAACGCCTTGCTTTATCTTGGCAAAGTGCTATAATAAAAGAAAAAACAAATAGAAAGAGTGAATCCACCATGCTGCAGATCAAAAAACAGCTCACAGCCAACAAAAAGTCCAAGCCGGATGAAAACAGCCTCGGCTTCGGCGTCTATTATACCGATCACATGCTGATCATCGACCACGATGAGGAGCAGGGCTGGCACGACGCGCGTATCGTACCGTATGAGCCGCTTCAGATCGATCCTGCAGCCATGGTCCTGCATTACGCGATGGAGTCGTTCGAGGGCATGAAAGCCTACCGCACGCCCGATGGTTCGATCCAACTGTTCCGGCCGGACAAAAATGCGCAGCGCATGATTAACACCAATCACCGCATGTGCCTGCCGAGCCTGCCGGTGGAGGATTTTGTGCAGGCGGTTAAGGAAATTGTTTCGGTTGAAAAGGATTGGGTGCCGCATGCGGAAGGTACCAGCCTGTATATCCGCCCATTCGTGATCGCGACTGAGCCGCACCTTGGCGTGCGCCCGTCCAGAACGCACCAGTTCATCATCATCTGTTCGCCGGTCGGCGCGTATTATTCGACAGGTATCAATCCGGTCAAGATCTTTGTGGAGGATGAATATACCCGCGCCTGCCCGGGCGGCACGGGTTTTACCAAGTGCGGCGGCAACTATGCGGCCAGCCTGATCTCGCAGGTAAAGGCGCATGAGCTTGGCTATGAGCAGACACTGTGGCTGGACGGTGTGGAGCATAAATATGTGGAGGAAGTGGGATCGATGAACTGCTTCTTCAAGATTGGCGGCACGGTCTACACCGCGCCCTGTATGGGTACGGTCCTGCCGGGCGTTACCCGTATGAGCTGCATCGATCTTCTCAAGCACTGGGGCGTTCCGGTGTCTGAGGAGCGCCTGCCGATCGCGGACGTGATGCAGGCCTCCAAGGACGGGAAGCTGGAAGAGGTGTTCGGCACTGGTACGGCGGCGGTCATTTCTCCGGTCGGCGAACTGCGCTACGAGGGCGACGTTGCCTATATCAACAACGGTGAGATCGGCGAGATCACCCATAAGCTGTACAATACTCTGACCGGCATCCAGTGGGGTACCATGCCGGATGAGCTGGGCTGGACGGTCAAGGTTGATTGATCGCAGGATAAATTTGTGAAAAGAGGCTCGGAATCATTTCCGAGCCTCTTTTTAACGGCCGTGCTACAGCAAACATGGTCCGCGCGGCGTGCGCCGGTCAATCCAGCAGAGAGAGCTGCCGTTCCGCAAGGTTGACGATGCGCAGGCCCCGCTGCCGCGCCATGCGCACGGTCTGCGCGGTGCCGCCGGGCTGTCCGTCAAAGAAGCAGATCAGCAGGGAGGCCGCGTCCACCATGAACTGGTTGCGTGCGGCATAGCAGCCGGTATGATACTCCCGTGACAGGGAGTATACCCCGTCCGCCGCGAGCAGGCAACGATTGAACCGGCGCTTCCATTCCGCTGCATAGCGGGACGCCTGCCCGTCAAACGGGACCGCGCATAAAAGCTGCACCGGAAGCTGCGCGCGCGTCCGAAGCACGGCTTCCGCGGCCCAGAGGTCAAAACCGGTGGACATACCGGACAGAAAGCGGGTATAGCCCTGGCCGGCGGCATGGCGGATTGCCCGGTCAAGCGCCTCCCGTAAGGCGCTGGCGGCCGGGGAATCGTCCGTCCGAAACGGCATTTTTTCGATTCGATATCCGGAAAAACAACAGGTTTCTCCGCGCAGGCTATCCATGGACATCCCCTCCGACGAGAACAAATGTTCTGATTATGGACAGTATACACCGGATGCCGCCAAAACGCAAGTTGAAAATCAGAAAAAAGCTGGTACAATAGAAGTACCTTAGAGGAAAGGGGGATGGGGTCGTGAATGGGCAAAACCGGCTGGCATACCTGATAAAACGGATGGTTTACCGTTTTTTTTCGGACGGGATCCCGCAGGCGGCGGCGGAGCTGTCGTATTTCCTGTTGTTTTCCATGTTCCCGCTGCTGATGTTTGTCAACTCGGTTCTGGCACAGCTCGATATTTCGATCGAGAGCATACAGCCCGTGCTGGAGCTGCTGCCCAAGAGCCTGCAGCAGTTGATCACCTCCTATCTGGCGCAGCTTTCCAACTCCCCCTCGTTCAGTCCCATGCTGATCGGCATTGTGCTGACCTTGTATTTTTTGTCCCGCGCGGTCCGCTCCATGATGCGCACGGTCAATGACATCTACCATGTCGAGGTACAGCGCGGCGTCCTGCGCGATGTGCTGATCTCGTTCGGCATTACGGCGGGCTTTCTGGTATCGGTCGTTTGCAGCTTTATTCTGGCGGTTGCGGGACGGACGATCATCCGCATCCTGCCGCGGCTGATGCCAGTGCCGCAGGCGGCGCTGGATTTGACACATGACGCGAGCTTTTGGGTGATGATTGCGTTTATTTTTGTATTCCTCATGCTGTTCAACCGTGTGGTCCCCAACCTTCATCTGAAATTTCAGGAGGTATGGCCGGGGGCGCTGTTTTCCTTGGTCGCTTGGCTGCTGGTATCGTGGGCGTTTTCGTTTTATGTGGATAACATGGCCAATTATTCCGTGCTGTACGGCTCGCTCGGCGCAATCATCGTTTTGATGCTTTGGTTGTATATCGTCAGCATGATCCTGCTGATGGGGCCGCAGCTCAACCATACGTTAGTCATTATGCGGCTGTACCGCATGGAGGCCGAGAAGCATTTTCAATAAAAGGAGGTTTACTCGCCTCCTTTTTTATTTGTCAAAATGCAATATATAATTGACATTATAAAAAATATATCGTATAATTAAGAAAGCAAAAGAGGGGTAGCGCATGAAAAATAAAAAACTCAAACTCGCTCGGGTGGAAAAGGATCTGTCTCAGGCAGAACTGGCAGAACTGGTCGGTGTAACGCGACAAACCATTGGTTTGATCGAGGCGGGCGGCTATAACCCGACGCTCAACCTGTGTATTGCCATCTGCAGGGCGCTGGATAAGACACTCGATCAATTATTTTGGGAGGAAAACTGAGATGGAGCAGAGAAAACAATGGATGATGGGGACTGCTGGACGAGCGCGGCAGGGAAATGGAATGGCTTGGGCGGCTGTGATCGTAAAAGCCGTCTTAAGTTTGTGATACGGAGGTGGAAAAGATGAAGCTGATTCGCAAAGCAAAAGATGAACGGGTGGTTGCGGAGATCAACCGGATCTATAAAGTTGGGTTTTATTTCCTGACGGCTGGTATTTTGGCTGATCTGGTGCTGCAGGCGCTGGGGATAAGCGTACAGAACGAAACGATAGGCGGAGCGGTCAACTTGGTGGAATTTGCTGTCGTGATGCTGGCACAGCTCTTTTGCATAGTACTGATGGCGCGCAAAGGCATGATGGATGACAACGCGTTTGCCGAAGCGGACTGTTATCCGTGGAAGCACTACCTGGTGCAGGGGGCGCTGGGGGGAGTAGCAGCCTCCGTCGTAGTCTGTGTACTCCAATGTGCGACCGGCGCAGTCTGGGTAGGGATGGGGGTGCCGGCTATTCTTCTGGTGTTTGCTGCGCAACTGCTGTTAACGGTGCCGCTGACTACGGTATTGGTGCTGCTGCTTACTTACGCTTCGTTCCGATATGCAAAGCGGCGCCGCGCCGGAACGGAAGAGGAGTGAGCGGTGCTTTATGATGCTGCTATAGTAAAAATTCACAGAATTTTCACACTCTGTTACCGAAATGTCGTTGCAGGCTTGCGATTTTCCATATACAATATATACATCGGGTAGTATGTATTGGAAAGGGGAGGACACAAGATGACGGCAGACCACAACATTTTAGAGGTGACACCGCGCGTGGAGGCGCTGGCGGAGATATGCCGGACAAACAGCCGGATCGATCCCGCGCTGTACAAGCAATATGACGTGAAGCGCGGCCTGCGCGACTTGAGCGGGAAGGGCGTACTGGCAGGGCTGACCAATATTTCGGACATCATATCGCAAAAAGAGGTCAATGGAGAAACGGTACCCTGCGAAGGGGAACTGTACTACCGGGGCATCAACATAAATGATCTGGTGCAGGGCTTCATGAAGGAGGGGCGCAAAGGCTACGAGGAGGTCGCCTACCTGCTGTTGTTCGGCAAGCTGCCGGACGCGGGCCAGCTTGCCGACTTCAAGGGTCTGCTTGCCCAGGGACGCACGCTGCCGACCAATTTCACACGCGATGTTATCATGAAAGCGCCGCCGCATGATATGATGAACAGCCTGTCGCGCAGCGTGCTGACGCTGGCTTCCTACGACAATTATGCGGATGATATCAGCCTGCCGAACGTGCTGCGCCAATGCCTGATGCTGGTTTCCGTGTTTCCGATGCTCGCGGTATATTCCTATCACGCCTATAATCACTATGAGTGCGGCGGTAGTATGTACATCCATTACCCCTCGGACAGCCTTTCCACGGCATCCAATTTCTTGCGCATGCTGCGTCCGGACATGCAGTACACGCCGCTGGAAGCGAGTGTGCTGGATCTGGCGCTTGTGCTGCATATGGAGCACGGCGGCGGTAATAATTCGTCCTTTACCACGCATGTGGTCACCTCTTCGGGAACGGATACCTATTCGGCGATCGCGGCGGCGCTCGGCTCGCTGAAAGGGCCTAAGCATGGCGGCGCCAATTATAAGGTTGTGCAGATGTTCGAGGACCTCAAGCGCAACGTTTCCGATGCCCATGACGACGAGCAGGTGGCCGATTATCTGGATAAGCTGCTGCGGCGCGAGGTGTTTGACCGCAAGGGGCTGATTTATGGCCTGGGGCATGCCGTGTATTCGATCTCCGACCCGCGCGCGCAGGTGTTCAAGTCGTTCGTCGGGCAGTTGGCCAAGGAAAAGGGCAGGGATGAGGATTTCGCCCTCTATTCCACGGTTGCGCGGCTGGCACCCAAGGTTATTGCAAAAGAGCGGCAGATTTACAAAGGCGTTTCCGCCAATGTGGATTTTTATTCCGGCTTTGTGTATTCCATGCTGGGGCTTCCGCCAGAGCTTTACACGCCTGTATTTGCCATGGCGCGTATCGTCGGCTGGAGCGCGCACCGGCTGGAGGAGCTGATTAATACGGACAAGATTATCCGGCCTGCCTACCGCTGTGTACAACCGGAAATCGGATATACCCCCCTTGGGGAACGGTAAGAAAAAGCGCGGATTCCGGTCCGCGCTTTAGACACATATACGCAAGGAGGAAAAATGATGAAAACAGTTGGGTTTATTGGCGTGGGCGTGATGGGGCGCTCCATGGTGCGCAACCTGCTGGGTGCAGGTTACGAGGTCGCGGTTTATTCGCGCACCAAGGCAAAGCTTACGGATTTCCTTGCCGAAAATGAAGTGCGCTGGTGCGACAGCGTTGCGGAATGCGCGAAAGGGCGCGATGCGGTTATTACGATGGTAGGCTATCCGAAGGATGTGGAGCAGGTCTATTTCGGCGGGGAGGGCATTCTGGCGGCGGCGAAGGCCGGCGCCTATCTGATCGATATGACCACGACCGATCCGAAGCTTGCGGTTCGGATTTCCCAGGAGGGGAAGCAGCGCGGGCTGCGCGTGCTGGATGCGCCGGTTTCCGGCGGCGACACAGGGGCGAAAAACGGCACGCTGTCCATCATGGTTGGTGGGGCGGAAGCGGATTACAAGGCGTGCCTGCCGCTGTTTGAAGCGATGGGAAAGCAGGTCGTTTATGAAGGTCCGGCCGGCGCGGGACAGCATACCAAGATGGCCAACCAGATTGCGATTTCGGGGACGATCGCCGGCGTGTGCGAAGCGCTCGCCTATGCAGAACACGCGGGGCTGGAGCCGGATAAGCTGCTCGCCAGCATTTCCAAGGGGGCGGCCGGCTCGTGGCAGATGGAGAACCTGATGCCAAAGATGGTAAAAGAGGATTATGCGCCGGGGTTTTTCCTCAAGCATTTTATCAAGGATATGAAGATTGCCCAATCGCAGGGCGGACCCGCGCTGCCGGTGTTGGAGCGCGTCTGCGCCATGTACGGCGATCTGGAAGCGGAAGGCATGGGTGACCTTGGCACACAGGCATTGATCCGGCATTACCGCGAAAGCTGAAAAAAGAGGGCCGCTCCTGCGGCCCTCTTTTCCGTTTCCCGCGCGGGGTACGGAAACCTGACCCGACCAGAACAACCTGCGCTGGTCGGTTATTTTTCGCTGAACGCGTCCTTTACCTTATCCCAGAAGCCCTTGCGCTTGCTCTGATTTTCATCGGTCGCGGATTCTTCAAATTCGCGCAGCAGCTTTTTCTGCTTTTCGGACAGATTTTTCGGCACTTCGATATTTACGCGGACATACTGATCGCCGCGGCCACGGCCGCTGACGTTCTGGATACCCTTGCCTTTCATACGGAACACGGTGCCGGTCTGCGTCCCTTCCGGCACCTTATATTCCACGCGCCCGTCGATCGTCGGCACCTGAAGCGTGTCGCCCAGCGCCGCCTGCGCGAACGAAATCGGGATCTCGACGTACACATCCTGCCCCTCGCGGGTAAAGATGGGATGCGGCCGGATGGACACGGTCACAAACAGGTCGCCCGCCGGCCCGCCGTTCACACCCGCGTTGCCCTGTCCGCGCTGCTGGATGGACTGTCCCTCGTCGATACCGGCAGGGATGTTTACCTTGAACTTGCGCGTTTTGCGCACGCGGCCTGCGCCGCCACACTTGGCGCAGGGCTTTTTGATGATCTTGCCGGTGCCGCGGCAGTTGGGACACGCGGTTTGCGTTTGGAACACACCGAGCGGGGTGCGCTGCGTCTGGGTCACAGAGCCCGTGCCGCGGCAGTTCGGGCAGGTTTCAGCGCTGGTACCCTTGGCCGCGCCCGTGCCGCCGCATTCGTCACAGGACTCGATGCGGTTTACCGAGATCTCCTTCTCGCAGCCGAACGCAGCCTCCTCGAACGAGAGGATGACCGTCTGCCGGATGGATTCGCCGCGCTGCGGCGCATTGCGGCGCTGTGAGCGACCACCGCCAAAGCCGCCGCCGAAGAACGAGCCGAACAAGTCGCCGAGGTCGCCCATATCGAACCCGCCGAAGCCGCTCGCTCCCGCGCTGCCTCCGTAGCTCGGGTCCACGCCCGCGAAGCCGAACTGGTCATACTTGGCGCGTTTATCCGCGTCGGAAAGGACCTCATAGGCCTCGTTGACCTCTTTGAATTTGTCGGCCGCATCGGGATTGTCTTTGTTCAGATCAGGGTGGTACTTGCGGGCCAGGCGGCGGTAAGCCTTTTTCAGCTCGTCCTCACTCGCGCCTTTTTGCACGCCCAGTACCTCGTAATAATCTCTTTTGTCAGCCATTATGCTCCCTCAAATAACGGAAAATGACATGCCGCAGGGCGGAACGGAGACCGTCCCGCCCCACGCGGCATGGAATTACTTGTTCTTATCGTCGTCGTCCTTGACCTCGGTGAAGTCCGCGTCGACGAAATCGCCCTGCGGGCCGGACTGTGCGCCCGGCTGGCCGCCCATGTTCGGGTCACCCTGCGGCGCCTGCTGCTGGTAGATCTTACCCGCCAGATCGCTGAACCTCTTGGACAGGCCATCGGTCGCCATCTTAATCATCTCGGTGTCGGTACCCTTGAGCGCCTCCTTAACCTTGTCGATCTCGGCCTGTACGCCGGCCTTTTCATCGGCGGACAGCTTATCGCCCAGGTCGGTCAGCGCTTTCTCGGACTGGAAGACAAGCTGCTCGGCGTTGTTGCGCACCTCGACCGCTTCCTTGTTCTTCTTATCCTGTTCCGCGTACTGCTCAGCCTCGTGCATGGCCTTGTCGATCTCGTCCTGCGAGAGATTGGTGGACGCGGTAATGGTGATCTTCTGCTCCTTGCCCGTACCCAGGTCCTTGGCGGATACGTTTACGATGCCGTTCGCATCGATATCAAAGGTAACCTCGATCTGCGGCACACCGCGCGGCGCCGGGGCGATACCGTCCAGCGTGAAGCGGCCGAGCGTCTTGTTGCCCGCAGCCATCTCGCGCTCGCCCTGCAGGACGTGGATTTCAACCGACGGCTGATTGTCGGCTGCGGTGGAGAAGATCTGGCTCTTCTTGGTGGGAATGGTGGTGTTGCGGTCAATCAGCTTGGTGCATACGCCGCCCAGCGTCTCAATGCCGAGGGACAGCGGGGTGACGTCGAGCAGCAGTACGTCCTTGACCTCGCCGCCAAGCACGCCGCCCTGGATGGACGCGCCAATCGCGACGCATTCGTCCGGATTGATGCCCTTGAAGCCGTCCTTGCCGGTGATGCCCTTAACGGCCTCCTGCACGGCGGGAATGCGGGTCGAGCCGCCCACCAGCAATACCTTGGACAGGTCGGAGGCGGACAGGCCGGCATCGCTCATCGCCTGCCGTACCGGACCCATGGTGCGCTCGACCAGGTCGGCGGTCAGCTCGTTGAACTTCGCGCGGGTCAGCGTCAGCTCGAGGTGCTTCGGGCCGGTCGCGTCCGCGGTGATATACGGCTGGTTGATCGAGGTCTGCGCCATGCCGGACAACTCGATCTTAGCCTTTTCCGCCGCCTCCTTCAGGCGCTGCATGGCCATCCTGTCGGCGGACAGGTCGATGCCGTTGGATTTCTTGAACTCCGCGACCATCCAGTCGATGATGCGCTGGTCGAAGTCGTCGCCGCCGAGATGGGTGTCGCCCGCGGTGGACAGCACTTCGAGCACGCCCTCGCCGATGTCGAGGATGGAAACGTCGAACGTGCCGCCGCCGAGGTCGTAGACCATGATCTTCTGCTCGGCTTCCTTATCCACACCGTAAGCCAGCGCAGCCGCGGTCGGCTCGTTGATGATGCGCAGAACCTCAAGACCCGCGATCTTGCCCGCGTCCTTGGTCGCCTGGCGCTGGGAGTCGGAGAAGTACGCCGGCACGGTGATGACCGCCTGGGTCACCGGCTGACCGAGGTAGGCTTCCGCGTCCGCCTTGAGCTTTTGCAGGATCATTGCGGAGATCTCCTGCGGGGAATAGGGCTTGCCATCAATGTTGACGCGGTAGTCCGAGCCCATGTGGCGCTTGATGGAAATAATCGTGCGGTCTGCGTTGGTCACAGCCTGGCGCTTGGCCACCTGGCCCACCATACGCTCGCCGTCCTTGGAGAACGCGACTACCGACGGAGTCGTGCGCGCGCCTTCCGCGTTGGGGATGACGACAGCCTCGCCGCCTTCCATAACGGATACGCAGGAATTTGTTGTACCAAGGTCGATACCAATGATTTTGCCCATGTTGATAGCACTCCTTTATATGATTCGATATTGTTTTCTCTGTATCAGGGATGCGCGGTGACGCGCGCGTTTATCAGGAACTTTCCGCAAGCGGAAAGTTCCATAAAATCCGAGAGCATGTATCTCGGATTTTATTCCTCGATTCAGCCGCCTTAGACGGCGGCATTCGGGTGTCGAAAGCAAGTTTCAAAGGAACTTGCTTTCGTATAGGGGGCTTTTGAAGTCCCCTATAGGGTTTTCAGTTTGCAACCTTTACCATCGCGTGCCGGATCACCTTGTCGCCTATCTGGAAGCCCTGCTGGAATACCTCGGCGATCACACTTTCTCCCAGCGCTTCATCTTCGACATGCATCACGGCGTTGTGGAAATTCGGGTCGAACGTGGTGCCGGCCGAAGCCTCGATCACGGTGACGTTCAGGCCTTTCAGGCTGTCGGTCAGTTGGGTCATGGTCAGTTCCACGCCCTTTTTGTATTCCGCATCCGCGGTCTCGGCCTTGAGCGCACGCTCAAGGTTGTCATAGGTGGGGAGAAGCGCGGTCACCGCGCGGCTGACCGCGTCCGTATACGCCTGCTCGCGCTCACGCTGGCTGCGCTTGCGGAAGTTGTCGTATTCCGCCGCCATGCGGAGATAGCGGTCATTCAGCTCCTCGTATTTTGCTTTCCAGTTTTCGGCGGGCGCAGCCTGTTCCTCCTGTGCGGCGGCCTTTGCCGTTTCATCCTCGGACGGGGTTTCCGGCGCCTTCTGCTCGGCTTCGGCCGGATCGGACTGCTTTTTCTTGCTCATATTGTTTTCATGCCTCCATTTGCTGAAAATCCCGATGTTCAGGGATTTCCGTCTTTCTCGTCTAAAAAGGTCTCGGCAATCAACTGATTCAGCCCCTTGGCGAAGCGGCTGAGTTGCGCGGACAGCTTGGCGTAATCCATGCGGGTCGGCCCCACGATGCCGATCGCGCCCTGACCGATTTTGCCGATATCGTATTTTGCATAAATCGCGGATGTATCGCTAAGCGGGTTCTCCCCGTTTTCCGGCCCGATGAAGAACTGGATTCCGTCAATCTTACGGGTCGTAGGCAACAGGTGCCGGCTGTCATCCTCCATATAGTCAAGCAGCGCCTGCGCTTTGTGCAGGTCCTTGTATTCCGGAAAGCGCAGCAGCTTGTTGGTCCCGTCCAGAAAGACCTTCTGATCCCCCAGCTCTTCGATCAGTTCGGCGACATATTCGGCCACGGGGGCCAAAAGGGCGGTCAATCCCGCGGCCCTGCGCACGATATCGAAACGCTCGGCCGTGATGTGGCTGAGCGGCAGGCCGGTCAGCGTCTGGTTGAGGACATAGGTGAGAAGCTCGGCCTCGTCCTTGGTGACGTCGGTCATGGTCCGCACCATTTTATTTTTGACCGAGCCGGAGTCGGTTACAACCACGATGACAAAATTCATTTTGTCAATGGCGATGATCTCAAACTGGCGGATGGATGCCTGGGTCATAGCGGGGGTGATCGCGACGGAAGCGTAATTGGTCAGGCTGGAAATCAGCTTGCCCGCCTCGCGTATCAAATGGTCGAGCTCGCGCACCTTGGTCTGCAGGATGCTCTGCAGCGGCGCGGCGTCGTCCGGCGTTTCAGCCGGCTGCTCCATCAGCTCGTCGACATACAGACGGTAGCCCTGCGGCGAAGGAATGCGGCCGGCGGAGGTATGCGGCTTTTCCAGAAAACCCATTTCCTCCAGCTCGCTCATCTCGTTGCGGATGGTGGCGGAGGAAAACGGAAGCGCATGCCCCTCGGTCAGTGCCTTGGAGCCGACTGGCTCGGCTGTGCGGATATAATCGCCGATGATGGCCTTGAGGATCTGCTTTTTTCGTTCCGAAAGCTCCACCTGAGCGGACTCCTTTCCTGTGTGAAAACGGGTTAGCACTCCGCCTATCTGAGTGCTAAAACTAATTTACCACCGCGTAGCGGCAAAGTCAAGTCTCGTTTATGAATATTTTGTTAAATGATTAGGAAACGGGCTGTCACAGCCGGATAGGGACTGCTAATGTGCTGGAAAGAGCAGGGGAGCGGGCGGCCCGCTTGTGCAAAAGTATGCTTGTGGGGCGGCGTAAAACGTGGTATAATATTTCCATATTGCTATTAAGGAAAGGTAAGGAGCTTTCGGTGTGAAAAATCGCGGGCAAATACGGAATTTTTCCATCATCGCGCATATCGACCACGGCAAGTCGACGCTGGCGGACCGCCTGCTCGAACAGTGCAAGGCCGTGTCCCAGCGTGAGATGGAGGAACAACTGCTTGACAATATGGATCTGGAGCGCGAGCGCGGCATCACGATCAAGGCGCGCGCGGTGCGCATGGAATACGAGGCCGACGACGGCCAGACCTATGAGATGAACCTGATCGACACGCCCGGGCATGTGGACTTCAATTATGAGGTTTCTCGTTCGCTCGCCGCGTGCGAGGGCGCGCTGCTGGTGGTGGATGCGGCACAGGGGATCGAGGCGCAGACGCTGGGCAACACCTACCTCGCTATTGACGCGGGGCTGGAGGTTGTACCGGTCATCAACAAGATCGACCTGCCCGCGGCGGACGCGCCGCGCGTCAAGCAGGAGATCGAGGACATCATCGGTATCCCAGCCGAGGATAGTCCGGAGATCTCGGCCAAAATGAATATCAACATCCACGCGGTACTCGAACGCATCGTGTCCGACATCCCCGCACCGCAGGGCGACGCAGACGCGCCGCTGCGCGCGCTTATCTTTGACAGCCAGTACGACCCCTATAAGGGCGTTATTGTTTATATGAGGCTGATGGACGGCAGCATCCGGCCGGGCATGAGGGTGAAAATGATGGCCACGGGTGCGGAGTTCCAGGTACTCGAATGCGGCTATATGCTGCCGCTCGGCCTGTCGCCCCAGCGGGAGCTGTGCGCGGGCGAGGTCGGCTACTTTACCGCGTCTATCAAGACCGTGTCCGATACCCGTGTGGGCGACACGGTCACCGAGGCGGGACGGCCGACCGCGGAGCCGCTGCCCGGCTACCGTCCGGCGCAGCCCATGGTGTTCTGCGGCATCTATACCGAGGACGGCTCCAAATACCCCGACCTGCGCGACGCGCTGGAAAAGCTCCAACTCAACGATGCGGCGCTGTCGTTCGAGCCGGAAAGCTCGGTCGCGCTGGGCTTCGGCTTCCGCTGTGGTTTCCTCGGCATGCTGCATATGGAGGTCATCCAGGAGCGGCTTGAACGCGAGTTCGACCTCGACCTGGTCACCACGCTGCCCTCGGTCGTGTATGAGATCGTGCGGACCGACGGCGCGGTTGTCCATTGCGACAACCCGCACGACTACCCCGACCCCGGCCTGATCGACGAGGCGCGCGAGCCGTTCGTCAAGGCCACCATTATGACCCCGCAAGAATTTGTCGGCAATATCATGCCCATGTGCCAGGAGCGCCGCGGCGTGTTCAAGGATATGCAGTATCTTGACTCCAACCTGGTCGAACTGCACTACGAAATGCCGATCAATGAAATCATCTACGACTTTTTCGACGCGCTTAAGGCGCGCACCAAAGGCTACGCTTCGCTTGACTATGAGCTGCTCGACTACCGGCCGAGCGACCTGGTAAAGGTGGACATGCTGCTCAACGGCGACCAGGTGGACGCGCTTTCCTTTATTGCCCACCGCGAGAAGGCCTACGGCCGCGCGCGCCGCATCTGTGAAAAGCTCAAGGAGAATATCCCGCGCCAGCTGTTCGAGGTGCCTATCCAGGCCGCGATCGGTGGCAAGGTGATTGCGCGCGAAACGGTCAAGGCGATGCGTAAGGATGTACTCGCCAAGTGCTACGGCGGCGATATCACCCGCAAGAAGAAGCTGCTGGAAAAGCAGAAGGAAGGTAAAAAGAAGATGCGTTCGCTCGGTACGGTGCAGATCCCGACCGAGGCGTTCATGGCGGTGCTCAAGCTGGACGAGGAATCATGAGTAAATTTAGTTATCGAAACAAGCCGCTCGGCCTGTACCTGCATATCCCGTTCTGCGTGCAGAAATGCGGCTACTGTGATTTTTACTCCGTGCCGGACAAGGAACTGATGAAAGACTATGTTTCGGCGCTGCTGACCCATATCCGCTCCTACGGCGCGCTGTGCAGCGGCTACACGGTGGATACGGTCTATATCGGCGGCGGCACGCCGACATGCCTGGGGCCGAAATACCTCGGCCGCATCCTGCAGGAGGTGCGGAACAAGTTTCCCCTTGCGGATGACGCGGAGATCACGGTCGAGTGCAATCCGGAAAGCACGGATAAAAAAATGCTGGAAATGATGAAAAAGCAGGGCGTGAACCGGCTGTCGTTCGGTGTGCAGTCCGCACATGACGACGAACTGAAGGCCATCGGCCGCCTCCATACGTTCCAGCAGGCGAAGGATGCGGTTGACCTGGCGCGGGAGAAAGGTTTTTCCAATATCAGTCTGGACCTGATGTACGGCCTGCCCGGGCAGACGCAGGAGCGGTTTCTCGACTCGGTGGAGCAGTGCCTTGCGCTCGGTCCGAAGCATCTGTCCTGCTACGGGCTGAAGCTCGAACCGGCCACGCCGATGGGGCGCGAAAACCCGACTCTGCCCGATGACGACGCGCAGGCGGACACCTATCTCGCCATGTGCGAGCTGCTCCGCAAGGACGGCTTTGAGCATTATGAAATATCCAACTTCGCCCGTCCGGGCTTTCGGTCGCGCCACAATCAGAAATACTGGGACCTGTCCGAGTATCTGGGGCTGGGGCCGGGCGCGCATTCGTTTATGAACGGGCGCCGGTTCGAGTTCGCGCGCGACATCAAGGCCTACATAAGCGGCGAGGATATCCTGCGGGACGAGGACGAGGTGCCGACGTTCCAGCGGCAGGGCGAATACCTGATGGTACGCCTGCGTACCTCGGACGGGGTGGACTTCCTCGATTTGGAGAAACGGTATAACATCGACTCCACACCCTATGAGGAAGCGTTCCGCGGCCTGATGGGAAACGAGCTGGTCGCCCATCAGGGTACGCGCTGGTACCTGACCGAAAAGGGGTTCCTGGTATCCAACAGTATTATCAACACCATTGTCGCGGCTGGCCAGCCGGACATGGGGGAACAATAATCAATTAATTTTTTGGAGGAATAAAACATGCGCGCAGTTATCACGGTGGTCGGTAAGGACCGCACGGGCATTATCGCTAAGATATCCGACACGCTGTACAGGCATCGGGTGAATATTGTCGATATTTCGCAGAATGTTATGGAGGATATGTTCGCCATGGTCATGCTGGTGAATATCGATCAGTGTACGGTGGATTTCACCGCGCTGGCCGACCTGCTCGATCAGGACGGAGAAACGCTTGGCATGAAGATCCATACCATGCATGAGGATATCTTCGACGCGATGCACAAAATATAAAAAACGACATTTTCCGCCAAACGGCGCTGCGCGCGGGAAGAGTGCGTGCGGAAGAAAAAATATCCTGTTATGGGTAAATACGAGGACTATTATTATGTCAATGATCAACACAAAAGATATACTGGAAACCATCAAGATGATAGAGGAGGAGCACCTCGACATCCGCACGATCACGATGGGCATTTCGCTGCGCGACCTGGCCAGCAGCGACATCCATGTGCTGGCGGACAAGGTGTATGACAAAATCACCCGCCGCGCGGAAAAGCTGGTCGCGACCGGCGAGCAGATCGAGCGCGAGCTGGGTATCCCGATCATCAACAAGCGTATTTCGGTCACCCCGATCGCGATGATCGGCGCAGTGACGGATGCGGACAGCTATGTGCCGCTGGCCAGGGCGCTCGACCGCGCTGCGTCGGCTACCGGCGTCAACTTTGTCGGCGGTTTTTCCGCGCTGGTGCAGAAAGGTTTTGCCAAGGGCGACGAGATCCTCATCAATTCCATACCCGAGGCGCTGGCTGAGACCAGTCTGGTCTGCTCGTCGGTCAACGTGGCCTCGACCAAGGCGGGCGTCAATCTGGACGCCATTGCGCTGATGGGGCGTATCATCAAGCAGACCGCCGAGCTGACAAAGGACAACGAATCCATGGGTTGCTCCAAGCTGGTCGTATTCGCCAACGCGGTGGACGACAACCCGTTCATGGCGGGTGCGTTCCATGGCATCGGCGAGCCGGAAACCGTTATCAATGTCGGCGTATCCGGCCCGGGCGTGGTGCAGTCGGCTATCCGACGCGCAGGCGACTGCCCGATTAACGAGGTGGCTGAAGTCATTAAAAAGACCGCGTTCAAGATTACCCGCATGGGCCAGCTTGTCGGCACGCTGGCGAGCCAGCGCTTAGGCGTGCCGTTCGGCATTGTAGACCTGTCGCTCGCGCCGACGCCGGCAATCGGTGACTCGGTCGCGCGCATCCTCGAAGAGGTCGGACTGGAGGTCTGCGGCTGCTGCGGTACGACTGCTATCCTGGCGATGCTCAACGACGCGGTCAAAAAGGGCGGCGTGATGGCGTCGTCCAGCGTCGGCGGGCTGTCGGGCGCGTTTATTCCGGTGTCCGAGGACGAGGGCATGATCGCCGCCGCGCAGGCGGGCGCACTCACGCTTGAGAAGCTCGAAGCCATGACTGCGGTCTGCTCGGTCGGCATCGACATGGTCGCCGTACCCGGCGACACGACCGCCGAGGTCATTTCCGGCCTGATCGCGGATGAAATCGCCATCGGCGTTGTCAACTCCAAGACGACCGCCGTGCGCGTCATTCCGGCCATTGGCAAAAAGGTGGGGGATATGGTGGAGTTCGGCGGCCTGCTGGGTAGCGCGCCCATCATGCCGATCGCCACCGGCTCGCCCGCGAGGTTCATCCACCGCGGCGGCCGCATTCCGGCGCCCATCCAGAGCTTGAAAAACTAAAACGAAACGCCGCATCAGGCCGATGCGGCGTTTTCCTTTGCGCGTTCGAGCAGAAAACGGCCCGCGGCGCTTAGATCCGTGCTGTGCTGCTTTAAGAAGCAGCCGGTGCGGGATACCGCCGCGAGAAACGTGTGGTTGTCCGCCGCGGGATCGGCCGGATAATGCACAAGCAGGTCGCAGAGGAATAAATCGATTAGTAGATCATCGGTCAACTGGTGCAGTTCTTCTTCCAGCTCTGCGATAGTTGGTTTGTGGAACATAAAAACACCCCTTTGCATATCTTTTGAAGTTATTATATAACGCATAAAATAACTTGTCAAGTTATAATAAAACTATAAAAGATATATATGGGCGTAATAATTGAAAAAAGTAACTTTTAATGCTAAGATTTTGATTATAAAGAGGTGATTTTATGCCGATTAAGATAAAGGTTTCCAACCTTTTAGGGGAACATAAAATGTCCATGAAGCAACTCTCTGAGATAACAGGTATCCGTCCCAATACGATTTCAAACTTGTACTATGAGGACATAAAGCGGATTGAAATTGCACAGATTGAAGCGTTGTGCAAAGCATTTCATTGCAGGGTGGAAGATATTTTTGAATATGTAGATGATTAAAAAGACCTGTTCCGACCGGAACAGGTCTTTTATATAATAGCTTTCTCTCATTCCCACGATGCCCAGACCTCGGGCTGGTATCCCACCGTCGCCTGCCGACCGTTGCGCACGACCGGCGTTTTCATCAGCGTCCCGTCCTCGAGCAGCTTTTCTTTTTTGTCCTCTTCATATGCGAGATAGGCGAGGGCGGCATAGCCCCTGCTTTTTTCGTCGAGCAGTGTATCCAGCCCGCCGACCGCCTTCAAAACGCTGTCCAGCTCGCCGCGGGACATGCCTTTCTGCGCCAGATCGATCATTTGGAATTTAATGCCGCGCTCCTTGAACCACCGCTGGGCCTTTTTGGTGTCAAAGCATTTGTTCTTGCCGAAAATCTGAATATTCATTTCGCCGCTCTCCTTTTTGTCTGCTATTATAACAAAAGCAGCCGGATAAAACAAGGGTTGACAAAACAATTGCATTATTGTATTATTTATACAGAACAATAACACGATGGAAAGGGAATCAACATGGAACAATCCGTATCACTGGAGCGGCGGCGGGGGCTGGACGGCTTCCAGCTCAAGCTCATGGCGCTTGTCATTATGACGATCGACCATATCCACTATTTCGGCTCGGCCTTAACCGATATGCCGCTGATTTTGACGCTAATCGGCCGTATTGCCGCGCCGGTTTTTGTGTTTTTCGTGGCCGAGGGCTTTGCCCATACGCACAGCCGATGGAAGTATCTGCTGCGTTTGTACATAGGCGGCGTGCTGATGTATATTATAAATACCATAGTGAATATCTATTTCCCGCTGCCGGGCGGGATGATTGTGATGAACGGCATTTTTACGACTATGGCGGTTATCGTCATTTACCTTTGGTGGATCGAGAACACGCGCAAGGCCCTGCGCGGACGCAGGTACGGCCTCGCGGCGCTGTACATACTGGCGATGGCAGCGCTTCTGCTTTCCATTGTGCCGGTGCAGATGCTTTTGCCGGTGTCGCCGCTGGCAGTGCAACTGGCAACCATTTTCGTACCCAGTCCGATCTGGTGCGAGGGCAGCATACTGATTGTGATGATCGGCATAGGCTTTTATTATTGCCGGAATAACAAACGGGCGCTTGCGATTTTCTATACGGTGTTCCTGGGGATCGTACTCGCCCTGCAATGCCTGGCTGCTTTTGACTGGGAGGTCGTTGCTTCGGTTTTCTTCATGTGGCTGGCGCTGCCGTTCCTTCTGCAGTATAACGGAAAGCGGGGGCGGGGCATGAAGTACCTTTTCTACCTCTATTATCCGGCGCATGTATATATTTTTGCAATAGCGGCCTCGCTGCTGGGGCGGCTGTAGCAAGGGGAGCGGGATGCGGAAGCATCCTGCTTTTTTGTGGGGCGGAGGCTTGAAAAAAGGAAGAAATATACTATAATAGATTCAGCCGAAACGATAAGGAGGGGCGGCAATGCGTATTTTAGTTGCGGAGGACGAGCGCGACCTGAACCGGCTGATCTGTCAAACGCTGGAGCGCGCCGGCTACAGCGTGGATACCTGCTATGACGGCGAGGCCGCGCTGGACAACCTGCTGGGTGCGGAATATGACTGCCTGCTGCTGGATATCATGATGCCGAAAAAGGACGGGCATGCCGTGCTGCGTGCGGTGCGTGCGCAGGGGAGTACGGTGCCGGTCATTTTCCTGACCGCGCGGGACAGTGTGCAGGACCGGATCGAGGGGCTGGACCTTGGCGCGGACGACTATCTGGTCAAGCCGTTTGATTTTGACGAGCTGCTCGCCCGAATCCGCGCGGCAACGCGGAAATACAGCGTGCAGAAAACCAGCGTGCTGACGCTGGCCGACCTGACGGTGGATACCAGCAGCCGCACGGTCACGCGCGGCGGGAAGGAGATCCGGCTGTCTGCCAAGGAATATGCAATCCTGCAATACCTGATGCAGCATAAGGGGACGGTCATTTCGCGCGCCCGCCTGGAGGACCATATATGGAATTATGACTATGCGGGCGGCTCGAACGTGGTGGACGTCTATATCACCTATCTGCGCAAGAAGATCGACGGAGGGTTTGATAAAAAGCTCCTCCATACGGTCCGCGGCGCGGGCTGGATATTAAAGGAGGAGCCGTGAAGCATCTTTCCGTCAAGCAGAAGCTCACGCTGTGGATCACGCTGCTCATGCTGCTGCTCAGCACGCTGGTACTGGGGTTCATGGTGGCGGTCAGCAGCTCGGTGGTGACAGAGAACGCTTACGACCAACTGACAAGCGCGGTGCAGAACAACCTGTCCGGCATTTCGCGGGAGAACGGTAGCCTAAAATTCAGCGAAGGGTTTTCCTTTACCAACAACGGCGTTTATACCGTCATATACAGTGACAGCGGCGCGCTGCTCGCGGGGCAGCTCCCGTTGGCTTTTCCAGAGGGGACGGCGTTGGAAAACGGTGCCATCCGACCGGTGCAGGGGGTGGA
The DNA here is from genome assembly GCF_025567315.1 of Agathobaculum ammoniilyticum. Taxonomy (NCBI): domain Bacteria; kingdom Bacillati; phylum Bacillota; class Clostridia; order Eubacteriales; family Butyricicoccaceae; genus Agathobaculum; species Agathobaculum ammoniilyticum. The sequence continues at coordinate 48,940 of NZ_JAOQJE010000003.1, read as the reverse complement.
CGACAGCTATTATGCGCTTGACCTGTGGCTTCCGTTCGGATGGCAGGATGGCGTCTGGGTGCGCGGTATCTTGCCCGCGCCCGATATTGCTGATGTACTGGACGACCTGGTCGGCATCGCGCTGCTGCTCCTGCCGCTGATGGTCGTGGTGAGCGGGCTGGGGGCGTATCTGCTCGCGCGCTCGACCTTCCGGCCAATCGGGCGCATCATCCAAGCGGCGGAGGCGATCGGCGAGGGGCGCGACTTGTCGCGCCGCATTGGGCTGCCGCCCGGGCGAGATGAGATCAGCCGTCTGGGACAGGCGTTCGACAATATGTTCGCCCGCTTGGAGGCTTCCTTTGAATCCGAGAAGCAGTTTACCTCGGATGCCTCGCATGAACTGCGCACGCCGACTGCGGTCATCCTCGCTCAGTGCGACTATGCCCGCAAGCACGCGGAGGACCCCGCGCAGTACGCGCAGGCGATCGAGGTGATCGAACGGCAGGCCGGCAAAATGTCCGTGCTGATCAGCCAGCTTCTGCAGATGACCCGCCTGGAGCAGGGGACGCAGCGCGCCTGCTTTGAGCAGGCGGATCTGAGCAGCCTGGTGGAAGTCGTTTGCACGGAGCAGCCCGAGTTTCCCAAGGATATTACCCTGCAGGCTGATATCCAGCCGGAGGTCGAAGCCTGCTTCGATGTCACGCTGATCAGCCGTCTGCTGCAAAACCTGATCGATAATGCCGCGCGGTACGGTAAGCAGGGCGGCCATATCTGGGTCACGCTGCGCAGGGAAAGGAAGGATATTCTGCTCGCTGTGCGGGACGATGGCATCGGTATCGCTCAGGAACAGCAGGAGAAGATATGGCAGCGGTTTTACCAGGTGGACGCTTCGCGCGGTAGCGAAGGGGGAACCGGACTGGGGTTGACCATGGTGCGCCAGATCGCCGCCCTGCACAGCGGAACGGTCACGGTGGAAAGCGCATCCGGACAGGGGAGCTGCTTTACTCTCCGATTTCCTGCGGAGAGCCGTCCGGAAGCGGACGGAACGTCCAGCTGAAAAATTTTCAGAAAAATTCACTTTTTTAATGTTCTTTTAATGTTGGGCTGGTATGCTGTATATGAACTTAAACGAAAGGTGTGAGCAGGATGAAAAAACAGCTTGCCATTATGACTGCCTCGCTGGTGCTGGCCGCAACTTTGGCCGGCTGTGCGCAGCCCGCGCAAAGAAGCGCCGCTCATATGAACTATATCGGCGCGGACGCGGCGAAAAACATGGCGGCAGCGGACGCGCAGGTCGATACCGCGAACGCGAGCTTTTCCGGCGCCAACTTGGGCGAAAAGAACGGGCTTTCCTATTATCAGGTTGACTTTACCGCAAATGGAAGGGAGTACCACTATGCGATTGACGCGATGACGGGTACGGTCATTGAATTGAGCAGCGCGGCTTCGGCGCAGCAGACCACGGGTACGGGCCAGCAGACCGCAACGGCAGGTCAGCAGGCCGCTGCCGCGGGGCAGGTGGATGAAAACCAAGCCAAGCAGATTGCGCTCGACCACGCCGGCGTCGCGGAAAGCGATACGTCGTTTTTGTGGGTAAAGCCGGATTATGAGGATGGCGTCGCGGTCTATGAGGTGGAATTCTACGTTGCGTCAACCAATACCGAGTATGACTATGAGATCGAAGCCGCAACCGGAAGCATCCGCAGCTACGATTACGACGCGGAAAACTACCGGCCGGGGCAGCAGGGCGTGACCGGAGAGACGAAAAGCGAGCAAGAGATTCGCGACATCGCGCTGGCCAAGGTGCCGGGGGCGACGGAAAAGGATATCCGCCTGAAGCTGGACCATGATGACGGCCGCCTGCTTTATGAAGGCAAGATCGTGTACCAGGGGATGGAATATGAATTTGAAATCGACGCTTACAGCGGCGCTATCCAGGAATGGGATGCGGAGTCGATTTTTGATTAAACCAACAAAAATAAAAGGAGGACAATACAATGAAAAAACTGATCTGCACGATGACGCTTGCCGCGCTGCTCTGCGGTGCTGCCAGCGCAGCAAACGGCTCTTACACAGTGTCTGCGGAGCTGAGTCCGGATATCACGGTCAAAATCGACGGTGTGGAGCGCATATTCTATAACGCGCAGGGCAAAGAGGTCCACCCGATCAGCTATGCAGGCACCACCTATGTGCCGATCCGTTCGATCGGCGAACTGATGGACAAAAATGTAAACTGGGATGAAGCGACCAGCACGGCGACGATCGGCGGCACGCGCGTCACACCGGATGCCACCGGCACGCCGGACCGGAATGCGAGGGAGCAGGAGATATCTCTGCGCATGGAGCCGTGCTATACCATTGTGATCGATGGGGTTAAGCGCACATTCTATGATGTGAATGGCAAACAGGTCGATCCCGCGCTGTATAATGGTTCTATCTATCTGCCCATCCGCGCGATTGGCGAGATCATGGGGAAAACGGTTTCCTGGAATGAAGCAACGGAAACGGTATTCCTTTCCGGCGGTTCGGCGGATGGCAGCGTGACGGATTTTGATACCTCTAACCCCACAAAGCCGACCAACCCCGTAAATCCCACGCAGCCTACCGGCTCGGTAACGCTGGAGCAGGCCAAACAGACCGCGCTTGACCATGCGGGCAAAACGGCATCGCAGGTCACCTTTGTCAAGGCCTATCAGGATTTTGACGATGGCCGCTGGGTTTACGATGTCGAATTCATCGTCCGGTCCGGCAGCGGTTATCTGGAATACGATTATGAGATCGATGCCTCGACCGGCAAGATTATCAGCTATGACTATGATGCGGAGGGCTATCAGCCTTCCGGCAGCGGGAATTCCAGCGCAGGCGTATCAATCAGCGAGTCCACCGCCAAGCAGACCGCGCTGAACCGTGTACCCGGCGCGAGCGCATCCAATATCTACAAGTTCAAGCTGGATTTTGACGATGGCCGCTGGGAGTACGAGGGAACGATCATTTACAACCAGATGGAGTACGAGTTTACGATCGATGCGAACACCGGCTCGATTGTCGAATGGGATGTGGAATCCATCTACGATTAAGGAGCGGTAAAAGGCAGGGAGACGTATCAGTCTCCCTGCCTTTTTATCTATTGCTGCCGGTGCGCCGGGCGGTCGGCCTCTTGGCCGAGCCGGAGGACGCCGTAAGAGTGCGTGACCGGCAGAAGTAGCACACAGGCCAGAGCCGCGCAGCGTCCCAGCTCGCATAGCAGCAGGGGAACGGCGAAAAACACCTCGCCATGCCGTGCAAAATCGCCGATCGCGGCCAAGCCGGCCGCGGAAAAATTGGGGTAGGGCAGCAGCGCGGCGGTATGCGGGCCGAGCAGCAGGAGGGCGCGCAGGGAAAGCAGCGCGAGCAGCGTGCCGCCTGCGCTCAGTCCGCGGGAGGCAGCACCGGCCAGCCCGTCCGGAAGCGCAAGAGAAAGCGCTAGCGCTGCAGGCAGCAGGGCACGGAGGATTGCGCCGGCCTGCCCGAGCAGCGGGGCGGCGGGCGCCTCCCAATAGCTGATACGAAGCTCGCCGAGCGTGAGGATGCCAGACAGCGCCAGCACCGCGCCCGCAGCCCACGCCACCGGCAGCGCCCACATGGCGCACCGGTTCAAACCGGTCGTGGCGGTCAGGAGCGTACACACGGTAAGAAGCAGAATAAGGCTCCAAAGCGGGCGGGCCGGAAACACGGTGTTCCGCAGGAAAAGCCCCATGCGCGCGAGGGACTGGGTCAGCGGCCAGAGCGCGAACAGCGCGAGCGCCCACTGCAATATACGGTACCGGCACCAAAATGGCGCGATGCGCGCCCCGCCGGCACAGAGCAGTGCGCAGACCAGGCTGGCTAACGCGGCGGCATACATGGTCTGGCCATCGACCGGCAGATAAAGAAGTTCGCTGAGCGGCAGCAGCGCGAACAGCGCCGCGCCCCAGCGGGGAAACAGCCGCTCACGCATCTGCGCCGCCTCCGATCTCGCCGCCATCCAGGAAGCAGGAAAGGCGCTCCTCAGAAAAAACCGCCGTGCCTGCGGGGGCGGTCTGGCCGAATTCATCCAGATACAGCGCGGGTAGGATCGCGGTGCCGTTGGCGTGCAGCACCTCGGTGGCGCGGTAAAGCGGCATGTCGGGTAGTGTGCCGGAGCGCGCGGCCTGGTCCAGCATTTCGCTGAGAGCGTAGACCTCGTCGTCGTTTTCCAGCAGCACATCCGCCGCGCCGCCGCGAACGACTGCAACGCGCAGGGAAAGGCGGACGTTGTTGTCCTCGCAAAGATAGTCCGCCAAAGGCAGGATGCTTTCCGAGGCCACGTCTTCTGAAATCAGAAGCACCTGCGCATGGCTGAGATACAGCTCGCCCGGCAGAATGTTGCGGAGATTGCGCACCAGTTCAGGCAGGTCGTGGCCGGTAACGGAAAGATAGGCGGGCGCCGCGGCGTCGTCCAGGCTGTCCTGCCGGACGACCTCGGCGGTGAGGCGGTAGCCCGCGTCGATCCGGTCGAGCGCCAGAGCCGATACGGGCGATACCTCGCGCGAACAGCCGCACAGCAGCAGCAAAAGCAAGGGAAAAAGCAAGTTTCGAACGGTTTTCAAGGATTGTCCCCCTTTGCAGATTTTCGGCTTCGTTTGACCGGAAAACGATCATACCGCATAAAGAACCAGGGGGAGCGGAGCCAGGCGTCCTCCTGTTCGGAACGGATACGTGGGACCAGATTGAGCAGATACGGGATGGAGCAGGAGTGCATGCGGCAGAGCCAGGCAAGAATGAGCGCAAGCGCAAGCCCCACGCCGTACAGGCCGTAGGCGGCCGCCGCGGCCAACAGGGCAAAGCGTAGCCAGAGCGCAGCGGCCTGCAGCTTGGGGACCATCAATCCGGTCACGCCCGCGATAGCGACAACAATGACGGTGGGGGCGGCGGCGAAACGGGCGGATACGGCGGCTTGTCCGAGTACGAGACCGCCGACGATGCTCATGGTCTGCCCCATGGCGCCGGGGGTGCGCGCGCCGGCCTCCTTGAGCGCTTCCAGCACCAGCAACAGCAGCAGGGTCTCCCAGCCGATCGGCAACGGCACGCCGCGCTGCGCGGCCGAAACCGCGAACAGCAGGCGGGCGGGTACCAGCTCCCGATGGTACAGCATCAGCGCGACATAGACCGCGGGAAAGGCGATCGTAAAGAAAAAACCCAGGACGCGCAGTACCCGTGAGAGGTTGGCCTGTAGAAAGCTGATATAGTAGTCGTCATTGGACTGAAAGCATTCCTGAAACAGGAACGGTGCGGTCAGTACCACAGGGCTGCCATCCACCACGAGCGCGCAGCGCCCTTCCAGCAGGCGGGCGGCCACGACATCCGGCCGCTCGGTCGTACCCAGCGTCGGGAAAGGAGACCAGCGGTGGTCCCGAATGCGCTCGGCCAGGTAGTTGGCATCCAGCACGCTGTCGATATCAAGCTCTTCCAGCTTGCGGCGCAGGTGCGCGACCAGCTTTTGCTCGCACACGCCGGACAGATAGCAGAGACAGACGACCGTATTGGTGCGCCTGCCCGCGCGCAGGAAGGTGAATTTCAGGCGCTTATCGTTCAGCCGGCGGCGGATCAGCGCAAGGTTGGGCATGAAGCACTCGGTAAAGCCCTCGCGCGGGCCGGAAAGCACCCGCTCGTTTTCCGGCTCGGAGGCGGACCGGACGGAAAAACCCTTGGTATTGACCACGACTGGCCGCGCGTCCCCCTCGGTGAACACGACCGAGTCGCCATAGAGGAAGGAGGCGAACAGTTTGCTGGCGTCGGTCTCCACGCGGCTGTCGTTTATTTGGAGGATGGTTTGGGAAAGCTCGTCGGCGGAGACGCGCTTGCAGTCCGAGCAAACGATCGGACGGATCACGCTCTGGTTGATGGCGATGGAGTTGACCATGCCGTCGAAGAAGAACACAGCGCAGGAAAGCCCCTTGTGACCTACGGCACGCCGGACCACAAAGGTATTATCTCCCTGGAAAATCGCCTGCATCAGGCGGATGTTGGTTTCAAGATCGGTGGAAAACGTTATTTTATCCATAGCTTCACCCCTTTGCCAGGGGTATTTTGCACCAAACCGCGAAAGCTTATGCACCGGTGAGGTCCTCGGCCAGCGTTTTGCCAAACAGGCGGATCGCCGCAAGCGCTTCGGGCATCGTATTGCCGGAGGAGCCGACCTCGACCAGCATCGAGCCCGGCCGCGCATGCTGGTTAAAGCGCTGGGTGCGCAGGTTGACCGGCCGCATCAGGCCGGGATAGGTGCGGTTGAGCTTATATTGTAAGCTGGCGACGTAATTGAGATTGTCGCGCCAGTCCGGATGGTTCAGGCCGCCGTCGTCCGTGCCGACAACGAACATCAACTGCGCCATTTCCTCTCCGTCGATCGTACAGGAGGTCTTATAGGCGCGTCCATCGTCTGTCAGAATGGAATCGCGGTGTACGTCGATCACGATCTGGATAGAAGGGTATTCGGTCAGCGCCTCCTCTATCGCGGCGAGGGAGCGGTCATAAGAGCCGGAATAGGCGGGGGAATCAAAAATATCGCGGATATGCACCGCCTGTACGCCGTTGGCCTCCAGAACCTTTTGCAGCTCGTCGCCGACGCGTACAACGTTGTATTTGGTATCGGTTGTGCGCTCGGTTTCGGTTGGCGTGTAGGGGAAAGCCGCGTCGGGCGTGTAGCTTTCGCTGCCATGGGTATGTACGATCAACACCTGCGGGCCTTCCCCATTGTCACGGATCGAGGTGTTGGCCGCGAGACAGGAGGAGACATCCACCTTATAAGAGGTTTCGTTGTTGATCGTTACGGTGGCCGCTTTATCGGCCGCGTGAAGGACGGGCGCGTCGTTTTCCTCCTCCAGCGGGATGTAGGCGCTTTCCGCAATCGGGTCTGATGCCTGTTCGTCGCGTGCCGCAGCCGCGGTGCGCGGGGCGAATACCTCGGTGGTTTCCGGAAAAAAGCCAAGCTCGAGGGAAACGGCGCGGGCGATGAAGCCTGTGTTGCCGGCCAAGCGGTCGAGTGCCTGCTGCGCCAACTCCTCGCCGCCCGCGCGGGCGAACATCAGGAGCGATACGGCCAGACACAGGGCGACAGCGGCGGAAAGCTGTATGCCGCCCCGCCGCTGGTGTTTGTGTCTACGTCTTCTCATATCCGCCACCTCCCTAAGTCTTGTCTCTATCATACGCGCGGCAACGTGCGAGTATGACCGAATCGTGACGATTGTTTCAGGACAGATACAGGTCGATATCCGAAACGGTGAGATGCGGGTGCAGAGCCATATTGACCGCGTAGCCGATCATACGGGAGATATCCGCGACCTCGCGGTCGATATCGCGCGTGGTAATCATCACGGGACGGGAAAGGTCTTCCAGCGCTTCGCAGGTCGGCCCGCCGAGCTGCCCCGCGATCTCGTGCGCGAGCGTCGCGCCATCCACGACGGTTGGCACACCGATGGCGATGACCGGCACGCCGAGCGTCTGTTCGTTCAGCGCGGCGCGTGCGTTGCCCACGCCCGCTCCCGGCGTGATGCCGGTGTCCGCAAGCTGAACCGTGCGCAGCAGGCGTGAGAGGCGTCCGGCCGCTAGCGCGTCGATAGCGAGCACGGCCGAGGGGCGGATACGGTCGAGTACGCCGCAAACCACCTCGCCCGTCTCAACGCCGGTTTGTCCCAGGACACCGGGCGCCAGCGCGGAAACCGGACGCCAGGAAGAAAACACATCGGGTACCTGTTCGACCAGATGTCGTGTGGCGATCACATGGTCGGCCGCCTGCGGGCCGATCGCGTCCGGCGTGATCATGCGGTTGCCGAGTCCGGCGACCAGAACGGGGCCGTCCGGAGCTTGGGAGGGAAGCAGCTCGCGCAGCAGCGTACTCAGTGCGCGGCAGGCGCGGGGGAATGCGTCCTCCTCACGGCGGATCAGCGCGTCTAACTCCAGCGTCAGGTACCGGCCGCGCGGCTTGCCGATCTCCCGTGCCGCATGATCGGTGCGGATCTCTACCTCATTGACGGAAAAGCCCTCCAGCGTACGTTCGGTTTGCCTGACCTGCTGGTGATCAGCGGCCTGATCCATGTTTTCGATCGCCTCGACCGCAAGGTCTGTGCGAAAAGACATGTCGCTCCCTCCTTTTTTTGTAGTTTGCGAGAGGCGGCCGGTTTTATACAGGGCGCGCGGGAAGAAAGGGCGGCGTCGGGGCGCCGCTGTCAGTGAGGGAAAGCGGGTGGGAGAATTAAAATTCGAAAAAGAGGAAAAAATGCTTGCAATTTGAAAAAACTGATGGTAGAATAGAACTACTGACGAATAGAGAAAAAAGGAGGTGTTTTCGGAATGCCCAACATCAAGTCTGCAAAGAAGCGCGTCAAGGTGAACGCTGTCAAGGCGATGAACAACCAGATGGCGAAGAGCGCGCTCAAGACCACGCTGAAGAAGTTCGATACGGCCGTTGCTGCTGGCGATAAGGCGGAAGCGACTGTTGCTTATACGACTGCTGTCAAGGCGGTTGATCAGGCGGCTGCCAAGCACCTCCTGCATAAGAACAACGCGGCCAACAAAAAGAGCAAGATGACCGTTAAGCTCAACGGCATGGCGTAACCTGCCTTCCAAAATCCCAAGGCTTTTGCCTTGGGATTTTTTATTGTAAGCGAGAACCACCTGCTAAGCCGGTGGTTATGATTGCCGGGAAATAGCCTTGCGGACAATCATTTAGAAAAATATCAAAATAATGCTTGACATCTTGAAGAAGGGATAGTATCTTTTATTTAGATAATTATCTAAATAAAATGCAGGCGCGGCTATGCGCCGGAAAGAGGTGTGCGGGAATGGGGTTCCAAAAAAGTTTTAAGGCGCTCAGCGACCCGATCCGGCGGGATATCCTCGCGCTGCTGCGCGCGGGTCCGATGGCGGCGGGTGATATCGCGGCCCATTTTCAGGTTTCCGGAGCGACGGTTTCGCACCATTTGTCGATTCTGCGTGACGCGGGGCTGGTGCTGGACGATAAGCAGGGAAAGTACATCTACTATGAACTCAACATGTCTGTGGTCGACGAGATCCTGGAATGGGTCACGGCATTGAAAGGTGGAGATAAGCATGAAAAAAATCGGTAAAGCCCAAATTTTTGTCTGGATATTGGCGCTGGTGCCGCTGGTACTGGCCGCGGCGGTATACAGCAGGCTACCGGCGCGGATCCCAATGAGCTGGGATTTCGGCGGCGAGGTGGGCTATGAGCCGAAGTGGCACCTGTGGCTGGTTGCGGGCCTGTCGCCGCTGCTAGCGGCGCTGTTCTATGGTATGCCGGCGCTCGACCCGAAGAGACGCAATTATAATAAGTTTTTCGGGTCCTATATCGGCTTCCAGCTCATGATGATGCTGTTCCTGATTATTATGAACGGCATCTGTGTGGTTGAGGGACTGCGCCCGGGTACGGTCAATGTGGCGATGGCGGTATGTTTGGTGGTCAGCTTGGTCATGGTGTATGTGGGGAATATGATGCCCAAAATCCGCATGAATTGGTACTGCGGCATCAAAAATCCGTGGACATTGTCCAGTGAAGCGGTATGGACACGCACACACCGCATTGGCGGCCGCATGTTTTTCGCGGCAGGCGTGGTCGGTCTGCTGGGCGCGTTTATACCCAATAATACGGCGCGGATCGCGCTGCTGTTCGGGCCGCTGCTGCTGGCGGCGTTGGTGCCGACCGTGCTGAGCTACCTGTGGTTCCGCGCGGAGCAAAGGGGGCGGGCATGAAACGCATCCTGATTTACTTGGTCACGACCTTCGGGCTGACATGGACGTTTTGGAGCATTGGCATCAGCGGACCGGTTGTGATGGGGATGCCTGTTGCGGAGCTGGCTGCGGCAGGGCTGGGAATGTTCGGCCCATCCGCAGGCGTGCTGGCGGTATGGATAGTAACCCGAAGCGAGGGAGGACTGGACCTGCCGCTGCACCCGCGCTTTCAAGGGAACGGGCGCTGGTATCTGACGGCCTGGTTCGCGCCCGCGCTGGCGGTGCTGCTGGGAGGCATTTTGTATTTTGGCTTGTTCCGCAGCCAGTTTGATCCCTCAATGGGATATATGCGCGCGTTTAGCGGTGCGGCGGCGCAGGCTTATTCGAATGGCCAGATTCGCGGCATGGCAGCATTGCAGATCGTGGTGGCGGTTTTTATGGGGCCGTTTCTCAACGTGGCCGCCGGCGCGGGAGAAGAGCTTGGCTGGCGCGGGCTGCTCTATCCAGCGCTGCGGCGCCGCCTGACTCCAGTGCCGGCCTGCCTGCTCGGCGGTGTTATCTGGGGCGTGTGGCATGCGCCGATGACGGTGCGCGGCCACAATTATGGCCTGGGTTATGCGGGATTTCCGTGGATGGGGGTCGTCATGATGTGTGTGTTCTGTACGGCCGTCGGCACGCTGCTGCATGCGCTGACAGAACGCTGTGGCAGCATTTGGCCCGCCGCACTGGCGCATGGCGGATTGAATGCAGTGATTTCGGCGCCGATGATGTTCCTGCCCTCGGCCGAGGCTGGAAGTCGCCTGCTGGGCCCCACGGTGGCTGGACTGGTGGGCGGAGTGCCGCTGCTCCTTGCCGCGGCGGCCTGGCTGACTGTAAAATGTCGTCCATCTGGGGAAAATACAGGGAAAATAGCGGGAAATGGTGCGTGAAAAGTTGGTAGCAAAGGCAGATGTGACATTTTTAGTCAAGTTATAACTTGTCAAGTGGGGAGCAATGTGTTATAATCTTGCAGTAAGTTTGCATGGGTGGTGAATACAACCCATGTTTTCAACCTTACAGCAAGGAGAAGATTATGACAAGAACGCGTAAGCTGGCAGCGTTGCTGCTGCTTGTTGCCGTCGTTGCGGTGAGCGTGCTGACTGCGGCGTTCGCGACGGACAACACAAAGACCTATGCGTATTTGCCCGATCACTCGGTTTATTTTTATGATGTTGCAGAGGGCTACGCATGGGCTCACCGCGAGATCGATACGCTGGCAATGAACGGCGTTGTCAAGGGCGGCGGGAACCATCTGTTCTATCCGGGCAACTCTATCACACGCGCGGATTTCATCGTTATGCTGGATCGGGCGTACGGCATGAGCGAGGCGTTGGACAGCGGTGCGATCGCGCCTCAGGGAAGCTTTGCCGATGTGCCGCAGGATGCCTATTACAGCAAGGCGGTGACAGCGGCCAAGGCCTTTGGCGTGGCGAACGGGACAGCGGATAACCGCTTCCTGCCCAGCCGGCCCATGACGCGCGAGGACGCGATGGTATTTCTCAAGCGCACGATCGACCGCACCCAGCTCGACCTGAGTGCTGGAACGCTCTCGGGCTTTTCGGATGCCGGCCAGGTTGCCGTGTATGCAGCGGATTCCGTCAGTGCGCTGGTGGCTGCAAAGGTGATCGGCGGCTCGGATGGCAGGCTGAACCCCAAGATGAACGTCACGCGCGCGGAGATGGCGGTCATGCTGTATCGCGCCACCCATTTGCGCGAGCAGGGCGGCGGCGCAGCCTATCAAGCCCGCGGCGATATTGTCAACGTCTGCATCGGCGCGCAGAGCTACTGCGACGTGGTGATTGAGAATTATGACCCGACCGTCCATTATGGCGAGCTGATGCGCTATTCCAAGCTGCGGCAGGAAAATGGCGTGATGTATATTACGCTGGAGGAAAACCAGCCGATCGACCGAACGGGTGTTTATACTGCCGGCCAGCTTGTACTGAATCATCAGGCCGGAGAGGCAGCGGGGACTACCGCTTATCCGGTCGCTGCGAGCTGCGTGGCAATTGATGTGTCGCAGCCTTATCATCAGATAAAATCGCCGGTCAGTACGGGCAGCATTTATAACTACTGCTATCCTTCGATCGTAAACGGAGAAGTGACCGTCATTTATTATACCCGCCCGTAAACAACAGATCCATCGGAAAAATCCGGTGGATCTTTTTTTGTTCAAGGGCTTGACTCTGACACGGTGTAAGGGGCTATACTGGCCGTGAGCTCAAGAAAAGACACGGATATCTGTGAAAGGAGAATAACCATGCTAAAAATCGGCGAGTTTTCCGGCCTTTCCCGCATCAGTATTCGCATGCTGCGGTATTATGATGAGAACGGCCTGCTCTGTCCCGCGTATATCGATGAAACATCCGGATACCGCTACTATGAGGAGTGCCAGCTTGTGGAAGCGGCGCGAATCGCGGCGCTGCGCGATATAGGGTTTGGTGTGGCTCTGATCGGAGAAATCATACGGGGTGGGGAGCGGACGCTGGAGCGCGCGCTCCGCCAGCGGAGAAAAGAGCTGCTTGAGGAACGGGAGCGGGCAAACAGCCAGCTTCTACGGCTGGAAAGCGCGCTGCATCGATTGGGAAAGGATGAATGCAATATGAAATACGAAGTGACGTGTAAAACCTTGCCCGCAAGATATGTCGCGAGCGTGCGGGATATCCTGCCGGCGTACAGCTATGAGGGACGGCTGTGGCATACGCTGATGAAAGAAACCGCCGCGCTGGGGCTGCAGCCGGACGGCCCGTGCTGCGCGGTGGGCATATACCATGATACGGAATATCGGGACCGCGATGTGGACGTGGAGATACAGTATTCGGTCAAGGGCAGGTATCAGGATACGGAGCATGTCAAATTCAAGACAGTGCCGCCGGTTTTCATGGCTTCCGCCGTTTACACGGGAAGCTACGAAAAGATCAGCGAGGTGAACGCCGCGGTTGCGGCATGGGTACGGGACAATGGATATGTGTTTGATGGGCTGTCGTTCTCGATCTATCATGTCGGCCCGAACGAAACGCAAAATCCGGATGAACTGGTGACCGAGGTGTGCTATCCGGTCCGCAAAAAGGGGGCATAAAAGAAAAGCAGCCGTACCGGTAGGTGCGGCTGCTTGCTTCTTATAACTGTGCGGCAAATACCCGGTCGAGCGCGGGCCAGCTTCGCTTCAGCGAGACGGGACGCCCCTCGCGCCCCATAAAGCAGTGCCGGCTTTCTCCCTCGCAGCGCAACTCGCCGGTCTGCGCGTCGCGCACCTCATACCGCAGCGCCATACGGACGCCGTTGTATTCGATGATATGCGCGGAGATTGACACCATATCTCCGAAATGCGCCATGGTTTTGTATTTGCAGCAGACCTCGAGCACCGGACTGCCGAAGCCCTCGGCCTCGATGCGGTCGTATCCGTAACCGAGCTGTTCGAGCAGGTCGACGCGGGCTTCCTCGAACCAGCGGATATAGTTGGAGTGATGGACGATACCCATACCGTCCGTCTCGTAATATTGGACCTTGTGTTCATAGGGGGTCATGGAAAACGCTCCTTTTGGGAATAAAGCGCCCCTTGCGGGGCGCTTTTCCGGTTGCTATCACTTGAAGTATTGCACGCCGCCCGCAAAGATCGGCTGGTACTTTTCGCCGTAGATATTTCTGCCGACGAACGGGCTGTAACGCTCGGTGTGGCCCATCTTGCCGAGCACGCGGCCGTCCGGACTGGTGATGCCCTCGATCGCGCATAGCGAGCCGTTCGGGTTCCAAGCGATGTCCATGGAAGGCTCGCCCGTCAGGTCGGTGTACTGGAACGCGATCTGCCCGTTCTGCGCAAGGCTGTCAATCACATGCTGCGGGGCAACAAAGCGGCCCTCACCGTGCGACACCGCGATCGAATGCAGGTCGCCCACCGCGCAGGCAGACAGCCACGGGCTCTTGACCGAGGCCACGCGCGTGGTGACATAGCAGCTTTGGTGGCGGCCGATCAGGTTGAAGGTCAGCGTCGGGTCGTCGCCGGTCATTTCGTCGCGGATCTCGCCGTAGGGGACAAGGCCGAGCTTAATGAGCGCTTGGAAGCCGTTGCAGATGCCGAGCATCAGGCCGTCGCGCTTTTGCAACAGCTCGTGGATGCTATCCTTGATGGCGGGGTTGCGCAGGAACGAGGCGATAAACTTACCCGAGCCATCCGGCTCGTCGCCGCCGGAGAAGCCGCCCGGAAGAATGACCATCTGCGCGCGGCGGACAGCCTGCTCAAGCTGCTCGGCGGACTGGTGCAGCGCATCCGCAGAGAAGTTACGCACCACAACGATCTCGGCCGCGCCGCCCGCGTTTTCAACCGCGCGCGCGGTGTCATATTCGCAGTTCGTGCCGGGGAACACCGGAATAACGGCAAGGGGCTTGGCGGTTTTGACTGTCGGGGCCTTGCAGCTGCGCTCGGTCCAGGATACCTTGGCCAGATGCTCGTCCGCCGCGTCCGCGCGGGTCGGGAACACGCTCTCCAGGCGGCTTTCGAACGCCGCGGTCAACTCGTCCAGCGGCACGCGTTCGCCCGCGACTGTGACCGCGCCGTCGTCCGTCGTGCGGCCGACCAGCCAGTAAGCGGGTAGGTCCTCCGCCGCTTCGATCAGGATGCCGCCGAAGTTCTTGAGATACAGCGCTTCGGTGGGGAATGACTCATCAAACGCAAAGCCGATCTGGTTGCCGAGCGCCATCTTGCCCACGCCCTCGGCGATGCCGCCCACGGACAGAGCCCATGCGGATACCGCCTTGCCGGCGGCGATAAGGTTCGCGACCTCGTTCCAGACGTGCTTCATGGTCTGGTAATCGGGCGAGCCGTCCTGGAAATACGGCGCGTCAAAGAAGTAGACGGGGTGGCCCGCAGCCTTGAATTCGGGCGAGATCAGGCGGGACGCGTCCTGCGGGGCGATCGCAAAGGAAACCAGCGTCGGCGGCACGTCCATATCGTCGAACGAACCGCTCATGGAGTCCTTGCCACCGATTGCACCGAGGCACAGCTCCTCCTGCGCGTTGTATGCGCCGAGCAGCGCGGAAAGCGGCTTGCCGAAGCGCTTGGGATCCTTGCCCAGCCGCTCAAAATATTCTTGGAAAGTGAGGTAGGCGGTCTCAAAGTCACAGCCCGCCGCCACCAGCTTGGCGACCGACTCGATCACCGCCGCCGACGCGCCGAGGAAAGGGTTGCGCTCGGTGTAGTAGGGGTCGAAGCCGAACGCCATCACGGAGGCAGTTTCGCACTGGCCGGAGAGCGCGGGCATGGTCGCGGCCATGACCTGCGCCGGGGTGAGCTGGTACTTGCCGCCAAACGGCATGAACACCGAGTTTGCGCCGATCGAACCGTCAAACCGCTCGACAAGGCCGCGTTCCAGGCAGATACCGAGGGTGGAAGCGTGGTTTAACAGCTTTTCCTTTTCGGTCTGGCCCTCCGGTACACACGCGATGGACGGCACAGGCAGGGCGGCGACCTCGGCGGTCACATGCTTGGCGCAGCCGTTGGTGTTTAGGAAGCCGCGGGAAATATCGACAATGGTGTTTCCGTTCCAAGTCATGCACAGGCGGTTTTTGTCTGTGACCGTCGCCACGGCGACCGCTTCGATGTTTTCCCTTGCGGCGGCGGCGATGAACGCATCCGCGTCTTTCGCACGCACGACGACCGCCATACGCTCCTGCGATTCGGAAATCGCCAGCTCGGTACCGTCCAGCCCGTCATATTTCTTGGGTACAGCATCCAGATTGATGTCCAGACCGTCCGCCAGTTCGCCGATCGCGACAGACACGCCGCCCGCGCCGAAGTCGTTGCAGCGGCGGATCATGCGGGTGACCTCGCCGTTTCGGAACAGGCGCTGGATCTTGCGCTCTTCCGGCGGGTTGCCTTTCTGCACCTCCGCGCCGCAAGTTTCAAGCGATTCCTCGGTGTGCTTTTTGGAGGAGCCGGTGGCGCCACCGCAGCCGTCTCGGCCGGTCTTGCCGCCGAGCAGGATGACGATATCGCCGGCCTCGGGTACCTCGCGGATGACGTTTTCCAGCGGGGCCGCGCCGACAACCGCGCCGATCTCCATACGCTTGGCTACATAACCCGGGTGATAGATCTCATGCACCAGGCCGGTAGCCAGGCCGATCTGGTTGCCGTAGGACGAATAGCCCGCCGCCGCGGTTTGGCACAGTTTGCGCTGCGGCAGCTTGTGCTCGAGTGTTTCGGAGAGCGGCACCGTCGGGTCGCCCGCGCCGGTCACGCGCATGGCCTGATAAACATAGGAACGGCCGGAGAGCGGGTCGCGGATCGCGCCGCCGAGGCAGGTCGCCGCGCCGCCGAACGGCTCGATCTCGGTCGGGTGGTTGTGGGTCTCGTTTTTGAACATCAGCAGCCAGTCCTCATAGCGGCCGTCCACCAGCGCCTTGACCTTGATCGAGCAGGCGTTGATCTCCTCTGACTCATCGAGATTCTTGAGGTAGCCGCGCTTTTTGAGTACCTTTGCGCCTGCGGTGGCAATGTCCATCAGGGTGACCGGACGCTTTGCTGCCTTCTCCTCGCCGTAGACCTCGACGCGCGCCCTGAGATACCGGTCGAATGCGTCCTGCACCATCGGGTCGTCAATCTTCACGCCGTCAATCTCGGTCAGGAACGTGGTGTGACGGCAGTGGTCGGACCAGTAGGTGTCCACCATGCGCACCTCGGTGATGGTCGGGTCGCGCTTTTCCTCGTCGCGGAAGTAGGCTTGCAGGAACTTGAGGTCGTCCAAGTCCATGGCAAGCCCCATGTTCGCCAGCAGGTCGGAGAGCGCGGCCTCGTCCATATGGATAAAGCCGACGACCGAGGCGACCGTGGTCGGGATCGCATATTCGACCCTAAGGGTCGCGGGCTTGTCCATCGAAGCCTCGCGCGCCTCGACCGGGTTGATGAGGTAGCCGCGGATCTTATCCATGTCCGCGTCGGTCAGTGCGCCTTCAAATACATAGATTTTTGCCGCGGAGACCGCCGGCCGCTCGCCGCCGGTCAGGAGCTGGATGCACTGCGCGCACGAATCCGCGCGCTGATCGAACTGGCCGGGCAGCGGCTCGACCGCAAGCACGGTATGAGCGCCCGCCGGACGGGGGAAGCCCTCGTCGTAGCACACGTCCGCCATCGGCTCGGAAAAGACGATGCCCTTGGCTTTTTCATAGGCTTCGGGGGCGAGGCCCTCGGTATCGTAGCGGCAGAGATAACGGACGTGGGTCAGCCCTTTGATCTCCAGCAGGTCGTGCAGGCTGGCGAACAGGCTGCGCGCCTCAACGTCGAAGCCGGGCTTTTTTTCGGAATAACAACGATTGACGCTCATGGTATCGTGTCCTCTCTTTTTATTCTTAACAAGATACTATCTATTTTACCTGTTTTACCCGTATAAATCAATCGGTGAGGGCGACAAATTCCGGAGGAATTCAGGGTTTTCTCTGTATATCCTTGCTGCGCGGACAAATCCCAACCGGATAAATAGCGATGAATTTGCTTTCCGGTTTTCTTTGAAACTCGCGCGTATCAGGTCTTGTAAAACCCGCCGGATGCGGTATAATAAAATCAAAGGGGGAGCGGCGGAATCCCGCCGCTCCCGTATTCAAAAAGACGGGCCGCAGCGCTGAAAAGGGGAGGCGCGGCCGCGCCTGGTATCAAATTATGCCGCGCTTTCCCGCGCGGTTACAGGAGGAAAAACCAATGGAAATCAAGCTCTCACCGTCTATTTTGTCCGCTGATTTCGCAAATCTTGCACGCGATATCAAAATTGCCACCGACGCGGGCGCGGAATATGTGCATGTCGATGTCATGGACGGGCATTTTGTTCCAAACATCACGATCGGCGCGCCTGTTGTCAAGGCGCTGCGCAAGGCGACCGACAAGGTGCTTGACGTACATCTGATGATCAGCGATCCGGACCGGTATCTGGATGATTTTATCAAGGCCGGTTCGGATATCATCACCGTACACTACGAATCCAACGGGGATACACTGGAGCAGCTCAAAAAAATCAAGGCGGCGGGCGTCAAGGCTTCCTGCACGATCAAGCCGGGTACGCCGGCGGACGTGTTGTTCCCGCTGCTGCCATACTGTGATATGGTGCTGATTATGACGGTGGAGCCGGGATTCGGCGGCCAGGGCTTCATTCCGGAATGCATGGACAAGATCCGCACGGTGCGCGCGGAAATCCAGAAGCACGGCTATCCCTGTGAACTGGAGATCGACGGCGGCGCGAAGCTGAACAATACCGTGGATATTGTAGCAGCGGGCGCGGATGTGATCGTTGCCGGCTCGGCCGTGTTTGGCGGCGATATTGCGGCAAACGTCAAGGGCTTCCATCAGGCCTTTGCAGAGGGGGCAGCCAAAGCAGCTTGGACGAAATAATCCGGCGGAGCCGGAAAATACGGGCGGATTTTACTCCGCCCGTATTTTTTTGTTGACAAAAAGGACGGATCGGGGTATACTCAAAACAGAAATTAAAAAAGTATTAAAAAGTAAGATAAAAAGGAGGGGAGGTAAATGGCGGATGCCGGACGTCTCAAGCAGGTCAATATGACGTTGATCCGAGAGGCTATGCGCGGGGGCGGCGAGCACAGCAAGAACGAGCTGGCGCGCCGGACCGGCCTCAGCTTTCCGACAGTCAGCCGCATCGTAGACGATCTGGTGGAAGCGGGAGAGGCGAAGGAAACCGGAACGGCGGCCTCCACCGGCGGGCGGTGCGCGAAGCAGTATGCGCTGGATCCGGCATACCGCCTGTGCCTGTGCCTGCGGCTGGAGGGGCGGCGGCTCAGCTGGTTTGTGTGCGATTTGAATGGAACACGTCTGGAGCAGGAGGAGGCCGAAAGCACAAACGGTATCCTGCACGATATAGACACGCTGGCGATGCGTGTGAAAGCGCGTTACCCGCAGCTTGCGGCTGCTGCAATGGGCTATGACGGCCCGCTGCAGAATGGCGTGGCGGCCAGCTCGGTCGGCCATCCGGAGCTGCGGGGCGTGAGCTTGCAGGCGCATCTGGAACATAGCTTCGGCCTGCCCGTGGCGGTCGAACGGGATATGTATCTGGTGTCGATCGGCTGCTGCTGCCGGAGAAAGCAGGCGCCCAAAGCATTGGTATGCGTTTATCTGGGGCGGTCGGGCATCGGCGCGGGCGCCGCGATCGGCGGAAAGGCGTTTCATGGCGCGAATGGGTTTGCCGGGGAGCTGCATTATCTACCGATCAAAAACAATTTGGAATATGCCAAAAGCCATTTTGCGGGAGCGGATATGGTGGCGTACTATATGCAGGTGATTCGGGCGTATGCCGCGCTGCTCAATCCGGACCGCGTGGTGCTGTACGACGACCCGCTGATTTCCGGCAAGGTGGAGCGTATCCGCAACGCCTGTGCGCAGACGCTGCCGCCGCAGGCGCTGCCGGTAATCGAGCTTTCGCGGGAATTCACACAGGATTATGAGGCTGGACTGTGCGCGCTTGCACTCGGATTGGTGGAGGAACGCCTATGAACTGTTTTGTTTTTGATATTGACGGGACCCTGATCGATACGGCAGCGGTTGACCAGCAATCCTTTCAACAGGCGCTGCGGGAGTTCGGATACCACTACTCGTTGGAGGAGCTGCGCTTTTCGTTCGGCATGCCGGGACGAAAGTCCCTGGAAAAGCTGGCTATCCCGGCGGAAAGGATAGAGCCGGTCATGGCGCGCTGGGAGACGCTGTCGCGCGACCGCCTGCATGAGGTGGAGGTTTACGAGGGGATCATCCCCGTGCTCGAGGCGCTGCACGCCGCGGGGAAGCGTTGCGGGATCGTGACCTCGCGCACTAGGCTGCAGTTGGGGTACGGGTTTACCCCTTTGGGGCTGAACCACTATTTTGACGCGATCGTCTGCGCGGACGATATCGAGCATCCGAAACCCGCGCCGGACGGGCTGGTGGAATGCATCCGCCGCCTGGGCGGTTCGGCGGAGCAGGCCGTTTACATTGGGGACAGTGCCTACGATATGCAGTGTGCCGCGGCGGCGGGGGTCAAAAGCGGTCTGGCCATGTGGGGCAGTGAAACGCCGGATGCGCTGCAGGCTGATATGCGGCTGACGCATCCGTCTGAGCTCCTCCTGCTGTAACAAAAAACACCGGCTTTTTGCCGGTGTTTTGCTTTGTCAGTTGACTGCCTGTTCGTCCCTCGCTTCAGCCTGTGCGCTGAGCTGCGCTTCCAGCCAGCGGGAAATATCGCCGAACGCCTGCAGCCGGTCAAGCTCGTTGAAGATATCGTGCCGCGCATCCTTATAGAAAATCACCTCGATGTTTTTCAGACCCGCGCCGCGATACAGGTTGACGACCCGCCGCACGCCCTCTCCATATTTTCCGACAGGATCCTTATCTCCGGACAGAAACAGGAGCGGAAGCGTGTTTGGCGTCCGGCGGAACGTGCTGTTCGCGTTGGCCTTGATGACCAGAGTGTACAGGTCGCGAAAGCCGGTTGCAGTGAAGATAAAATTGCATTTTTCATCCGACTGGTAAAGGGAAACCACATCCCTGTCACGGCTGATCCAGTCGAAGATCGAGTGCGGGTTCTTGATCCGGCGGTTATAGCCCCGAAACGTGATGGTGGATAGGAAGCCGCTGCGGTAGGTCACGCCGCGGCTGCGTGCGATCGAGTCGGCAAGGTGCGCGGCGCTGATCGCCGCCGGCTGCGGGCCGGCCGTGCCGGTCAGGATACAGCCGGATAAGCGGTCGCCGTACTCGGTCAGGTACAGGCGCACGATCAAAGACCCCATGGAATGCCCCAAGATAAAGTAGGGCAGGTTCGGGTATCGGTGCTGCATCAGGTCGGTGAGCTGCTTGACGTCTTCAACAAGGTACTTCCAGCCGTCCCGTACGGAAAAAAAGCCGAGGTCGGCATCGCGGGAAACCGAAGCGCCGTGGCCGATATGGTCGTTCCCGCAGACGATAAAGCCGAGACCGCACAGATATTTTGCAAAAGCGGTATAACGCGAAAAATATTCGCACATGCCGTGGGACAACTGCACGATACCGCGCAGCTCGGACTGTTCCGGCGTCAGGATATAGTATGTGACATTGGACACACCGTTCGCGCTTTTATAAATATTTTGGGTACACTTGATATTCATATAGCACACATCCGTTCGGCGGGTAGAGTTACTGCCAATATCATACCACAAAACAGGCCGTGTGTGCATAGAATTTGAGCAAAATTAACAAAGCGTTTATAAATTTGTTTGCTTGTCACAGGGGCGGCAGGATGCTATAATAAAAGAAACAGTTGAAAACGGGGTGCTTATTATGCCTTATATTGGTATTTCTACGTCCAAAATCCTTTCCGAAGAGCAAAAAGACGCGCTCAAAAGCGAGTTGGGCCGCAAAATCAGCGTGATCCCGGGCAAGACCGAGGCAAAGCTGATGGTTGATATTTCGGATGGACACAGCATGTATTTTGCGGGGGGAAAACGGGAGTTGGCGTTCCTGGATGTGCGCTGCTACGGCTCTACCGAGTTTGAAAACAAGAAAGCCTTTACTGAGGCCGCGTTCACCGCGGTGCAGCAGACGACCGGCCTGCCGCAGGATGGCATTTACCTTTCCTATGGGGAATTTGCCAACTGGGGTACTCTGGGTAGCATGAAATAAGGCTTTTCGGTGTGCGGAACGGCCGCTCCCTGCGCTGTGGGGACGGCCGTTTTGATTTTGCAAATTGTTTACAAATAAATGGTTGATGCTGTTAACAAATTGAAGTACCATAGAGATAATGGAAGCATTCGGAAGGGAGGCCGTGGAATGCTCCACTGGGAAGACGATTTTTTGAAGGATACGGCCAAGCTGGAAAAGCTGTACCGAAGCTGCCTTCAGGATGCGGCCGCTGGATACCAGCTTTCGCCGAACGAAACCGCGGTGCTGCTGTTCCTGTGCCACTATGCGCCGGAGCAGGATACCGCAACCGACATCGCGCAGTCCCGCGGCATTTCCAAGGCGCTGGTCGCGCGCAGCGTGGATGGGCTGCACCGGCGCGGCTTCCTTGCCTGCGAGCGGGATGAAAGCGACCGCCGCGTCGTGCATCTCCGCCTGTGCGGGGAAGGCGCCGCAGCGGCGGCGCAGCTGCAGAAAAGCTGTTGGGAGGTTGCACGGCAGCTGCGGCAGGGTATCTCGGACGAGGAATTGCTGACCGTGCATCGGATTATGAAGAAAATGCAGCGCAATCTGGACGCGCTGCTGGAACAACGGGAAAGAAAGGTGAAATGATATGGTTGGACCTGCAAATGGTTCCAAAACGCCGAAAAAACCGCTTATTTTTTATTACGCGGTCACATTGGTCGTGCTCATGTTGCTCAATTGGCTGCTGTTCCCAATGCTGGCGCAGCGGCAGGTGACCGAAGTCGGCTATGATGAATTCCTGTCCATGGTGGACGATGGACGGGTGGAAACGGTTGCCTACGACAAGCAGGAGGAGCAGATCGTATTTGAAGGTAAAAACGAGGACGGGAAGGCTGCGGTCTATAAAACCGGCATCTTTCCGGATCAGGATTTGGTCGAGCGCCTGCTGGACGCAGACAGCGTAAAATTTGCTTCCGAGATCCCGACACAGGCCTCGCCGTTGCTGAGCCTGCTGCTTGGCTATGCGATCCCAATCGTCATTATCTTGGTGGTCGGCCAGTGGCTCAGCAAAAAAATGATGAAGAGTATGGGCGGGAACGCCATGAGCTTCGGCAAATCCAACGCCAAGATCTATGCCGAAACCGAAACCGGCAAGACCTTTGCGGACGTCGCCGGACAGGACGAGGCGAAGGAGGCCCTGCGGGAGATTGTAGACTTCCTCCACAACCCGGGAAAGTATGCGTCGATCGGTGCCAAGCTGCCCAAGGGCGCGTTGCTCGTCGGCCCGCCGGGTACCGGTAAAACGCTGCTTGCCAAGGCGGTCGCGGGTGAGGCGCATGTACCGTTCTTCTCGATCTCCGGCTCGGAGTTTGTCGAGATGTTTGTCGGCATGGGCGCGGCCAAGGTGCGCGACCTGTTCAAGCAGGCGAGCGAGAAAGCGCCCTGCATCGTATTCATTGACGAGATTGATACCATCGGTAAAAAGCGCGATGGCGCGGGCTTTGGCGGCAACGACGAGCGTGAACAGACGCTCAACCAGCTTTTGACCGAAATGGACGGTTTTGACGGGACCAAGGGCGTTGTGATCCTGGCCGCGACCAACCGGCCGGAATCGCTCGACCCCGCGCTGCTGCGCCCAGGCCGGTTTGACCGCCGCATCCCTGTCGAACTGCCCGACCTGCAGGGACGTATTGCGATTTTGAAGGTCCACGCTAAGGACGTGCATATGTCCGGTCATATCGATTTCAATGCGATCGCGCGGGCAACCTCGGGCGCGTCCGGCGCGGACTTGGCAAACATCATCAACGAGGCGGCGCTGCGGGCGGTCCGGCTGGGGCGGAACGCGGTCGAGCAGCCCGATCTGGAGGAAAGCGTGGAGACGGTTATCGCGGGTGCGCAGCGCAAAAACGCGGTGCTCAGTCCCAAGGAAAAGGAGATTGTTGCATACCACGAGATCGGTCACGCGCTGGTCGCGGCCAAGCAGAGCAATTCGGCGCCGGTTACCAAAATCACGATCGTGCCGCGCACCTCGGGCGCGCTGGGTTATACCATGCAGGTGGACGAGGGCGAGCATTATCTGATGAGCAGGGAGGAACTGCTGAACAAGGTGACGACGCTTACCGGCGGCCGTTCGGCCGAGGAGCTGGTCTTCGGTTCGGTCACGACAGGCGCCTCCAATGATATTGAGCAGGCGACCAAACTGACGCGCGCGATGATCGCCCGGTATGGCATGAGCCGCAAATTCGATATGGTTGCGTTGGAAACCGTGACGAACCAGTATTTGTCGAGCGACGCTTCGCTGGCCTGCTCAGCGGAAACTGCGGCGCACATCGATCAGGAGGTCGTGGCGACCGTTAAGGCGGCGCATGAGAAAGCGATCGGCATTTTGCAGGAAAATATGGAGTCGCTGCACCGGCTGGCGCATTTCCTGCTGGAAAAGGAAACCATCACAGGAGAGGAATTTATGGGGATGCTGGAAAAGAAACAGGAATAAAGGACTAAGGAGGGGCTGCAATGAAAGATTGGTTTGGACGTGGTATCTGGTTTCTAGTGGGCATGTTTCTGGTGATTATGGGGCTGTATTTCCTGATCCATCCAGATGCGGCGCTGGTGTCGATCGCGTGGCTGCTGGGGGCGGCCATGCTAGTGTCGGGTGCGTCCGACCTAGTGGTGTATCTGGCGCGGCATCGGGCGTATATCGCTTCGGGATGGTTTTTGGCGGACGGGATCATCGACCTGCTGCTCGGCCTCCTGTTCGTCTGCAACAGCTGGCTGGCGGCGGAACTGCTGCCCTATGCGCTGGCCGGATGGGCGATCCTGTCCGGTGTGATCAAATGCGTCGGCGCGGCGATCTATCGCCGGGCGGGCATGTTGTTCTGGGGCGCGCCGCTGGCGATCGGCCTGGTCATACTGATTTTCGGCCTGGCGACCTTTTTCAAGCCGGATATTGCTGCAATCGCGATATCCGCAGTGGTAGCGGTTGTTTTGATGGCGCAGGGACTGATGGCGGTGATGCGCGGCCTGTTTGCTTCCTCCCTGCATCGGTAAGGGGTGAAAAAAGAGCCTGCTCGGCTGAGCAGGCTCTTTTTTCACCGTCAATCGTGGTTCAGATCCCAGTCGATCGGCTCGACGCCGTTCCTTTCCAGGAAAGCATTGCATTTGGAAAAATGCCGGCAGCCCAAAAAACCGTTAAACGCCGACAGCGGCGACGGGTGCGCGCATTCGAGCACCAGATGCTGCGGCGCGGTAATCAGGCTCTTTTTGCTGCGCGCGTTGCCGCCCCAGAGCAGGAATACAACCGGCCGTTCATGCTCGTTAAGCTTCTGGATGACGTGATCGGTAAAGGTTGTCCAACCGATGTTCCTATGGCTGTTGGCCTGTCCGCGCCGTACGGTCAGGGTGGTGTTGAGCAGCAGCACGCCGCGCTCGGCCCATTTGGTCAGCGTGCCGCCCGCCGGAGGCGTGATGCCGAGATCGCTCTGTAGTTCCTGAAAAATGTTCAGCAGGCTCGGCGGCGGCTGTACGCCCGGCTGGACGGAAAAACAGAGGCCGTGCGCCTGCCCTGGGCCGTGGTAAGGGTCCTGCCCCAGAATAACAGCCTTTACCTCGTGATAGGGCGTGTAGCGCAGGGCGTTAAAAATATCCTCCATAGGGGGATAGACTGTCTGCTCGGCATATTCTTTCTTGAGCCAGTAGCGTATTTTCTTATAATATTCCTGCTGGAATTCGCCGGCAAGCAGCGTATCCCAGTCGTTTCCCAAATGTACCATGTGCGGCCTCCTGAACAGTGTTTGCAACCAGTATAGCATACATCGCGCAAAAAAGCGATTGACAAGGGGAAAAAGATTTGCTATACTCCAAGTGTATTGGAACGAATAATACAGATAGAACATGTGGAACACGACTGGAAAGGAGGCGCGCGATGTGATAAAAATCGATTATCGGGATCCGCGGCCCATCTATGAACAGGTGGTGGACGGTATTGAGGAGCTTGCGCTGCGCGGGGCGCTGCCTGCGGATACGCAGATCCCCAGCGTACGCCAGCTTGCGATGGAGCTTTCGATCAACCCAAACACGATCCAGCGCGCGTATGGAGAGCTGGAGCGGCGCGGCGTGATCTACGCGGCCAAGGGACGGGGGAATTTTATTTCGGATAACATGACGGTGCTGCGGGAGCGGCGCTTGGAAGAGATCGGCGCACAGATCGGCGCGCTGGCGGCGCAGGCGCGCACGCTTGGCGCGGACGAGGATCGGTTGCGCGGCTGGCTGCAGAAGAAAGGAGTGGATGGGGCATGATTACGGCTGAAAACGCGACCAAACGCTTTGGAAGCATCACGGCGGTCGACCATATATGCGCAGAGGTGCGGGACGGTTCGGTGTATGGGCTGATCGGTTCGAACGGCGCGGGCAAATCGACGTTCCTGCGCATGCTGGCGGGCATCCTGTCGCCGGACGAGGGTGCGGTACGCATCGATGGGGCGGATATTTTTGAAAATGTAGCAATCAAGGCACGGTTTTTCTTTATTTCCGACGAACAGTTCTTTTTTCCGAACAGCACGCCTGCAGAAATGAAGAACTATTACAAGCGATTTTACCGCTATTTTGACGAGGCGCGCTACCACAAGCTGATGGACGGCTTCGGCCTGGATGAGAACCGAAAGATACGCACGTTCTCCAAGGGCATGAAAAAACAGGTTTCCGTGATCTGCGGCATCTGCGCGGGAACGGATTACCTGTTCTGCGACGAAACGTTCGACGGGCTGGATCCGGTCGTGCGGCAGACGGTCAAAAGCCTGTTTGCGGAGGATGTGGAAAGCCGCGGCATGACGCCGGTTATCGCCTCCCACAATCTGCGCGAGCTGGAGGATATCTGCGACCATGTCGGCCTGCTGCACCGCGGCGGTATCCTGTTCTCGCGCGATCTGGATGAGATGAAGCTCGGAATGTTCAAGCTGCAGTGTATTTTTACCGGCACGCTTCCGGAAAACGCATGGCAGGAGTTTGACCTGCTGCGCCTGGAGCAGCGCGGCTCTCTGTATACGCTGACTGCGCGCGGCAGCCGCGAGGAGCTGCTGGCGCGGATCAACGCCATGAACCCCAGCTTCTGCGAAATGCTTCCGCTGACGCTGGAAGAAATATTCATCAATGAAACGGAGGTGGCCGGTTATGACGTCAAAAAGCTTCTCTTCTAAAGGGCTTGCTGGGGACAGCATGCGCCGCAGCCTGTGGGCGCTCGTCCTTTCCGGCGTGGGCTTTTTCCTGTCCCTGCTGCTGCCCGTGCTGATGACGATGCAGCGGGCGCTGGAGCAGAAAGCGTATAATCTGAATAATTCCCCGCAGTATATGGAGGATGCCTGGCAGGGCGCGCTTGACCAGGTGGCCGTGCTGCTCGGCTACAATCCTTTTGTCAAGGTAACCTTTGTGGTCATGGCGGTCGTGTGCGGCGTCGCGCTGTTCGCCTACCTGCACAACCGGCAGAAGGTGGATTTTTACCACTCGCTCCCCCTCTCGCGCACACGCCTGTTCGCCAACAACTTCCTGACCGGCGCGCTGTGTACGCTTTCCACCTATTTTGTCATGCTCGCCATTACGCTGGCCTGCGCTTATGCGATGGGCTTTGGCGAAGCGGCCGATTGGGGGGCGATCGGCGGCACGGTGCTGTGCAACCTGATTTTCTTCCTGCTCATTTATGCGCTGGCCGTGCTGACAACTATCGTCTGCGGAAATACGGTCGTCACCCTGCTGCTGCTCGCCTGGGTGTACTTTTCGCCCCTGCTGGTGCGCATGCTGCAGATCGCGATGCTCGGCAAATTTTATGAGACGTATTCGTCGGAAGGCGGACTGGATGGTACGATAGCGGCGGTACGGCTTTGCCCGGTGATGGAGTACTTCACGGTGGACGGTATCCGGTACGGCGGCGTTGCCACACTCGGGCAGACTGGCTCGGCGGCCGGCCTGCTGGCGGGGTATCTGGCCGCTGCGGCGGTAGTGACCGCGCTGGCGGTATTTCTGTTCCGCATCCGCAAAAGCGAGCGGGCGGGAACGGCGCTTGCGTTCGACCGGTCAAAGCTGCCCATCAAGGTATATATCTGTCTGATTATGAGCGTTGCGTTCGGCACGCTGTTCAACCTGATTGCGGGAGATTTCTGGTTCTGGCCCGGCCTGGTGATCGGCGCGGTGCTGTTCCATTGGATCGTTGAGATCATCTATGCCTTTGATTTCCGCGCGATCTTTGCCAAACCGTTGCACTTGGCGGTGATGCTGGTCGTTCTGGTCGGGGGGATACTGCTGATGAAAGCGGATGTGACCGGCTATGACACTTGGCTGCCGGACGAGGGCGAGCTGGAGGCGGTGGATGTTGCCGCATACAGCAGCAGGGAGATGCTGAGCGAGCCGGAGAATATCGCGGCGGTGTGCCGGCTGGCGGAGATCGGCGTTGCCATGACGGCGGCGGAAGACGCCGCGCCGGAGGGCGAGCTGCAGGCGCAGTTCGGTTCGTTTGACGACTCTTTCGGTATTACACTCAAGTTCCGCCTTAACGGCGGGCGCATGGAGGCGCGCTACTATAGGCTGCCGCAGACCGAAGAGGTGGAGGCGCTGCTGGTGCAGCTCCAAACCTCAGCGGAGTACAAACAGAAAAAGTGGGACCTGTTCTGCCTCGATAATATGACTGAGGACGAGGTCGCGGTGCTTATGTTTACGGATAATGCCGGCGCCTTTCTGGGTAACCTGTATGACGAGCCGGAGAAAATCAGTGAAATACTGGAAACGCTGCGCGAAGAAGAACTGGCGCGTCAGGAAAGCAGTATGCCGGTGTTCCGACTGGAACTGGCGTACGAAAACAGGCAGGACGGCATTCGGTCCGCAAGCTGGAGCAATATTTATGTGTGTGAGGCGGATACCAGAACGCTGGCGCTCATTAAGCAGTTGACCGGCTATGAGCCGCAGCCGCAGGCGCTGACCGCAGATCAGATCAGCACGGTAGAAATCGGCTATGTGGTGCAGCGCGATGAAGAAGGCACAGCTTGGAGCAACGTGACCGTGACCGATGCCGGGGATATTGAGAAGCTGCTGGAAAATGCGGTTTATGCCGACGCAATGGATATATACAACAGTGTGTTTTATCTCGGCAGCGGAGCGCCCCTGATGGAAAGCACAGATACGGTCAATGTATATGCAACGTTAAAAGACGGCGATCGCACGACAGAGCTGCGCTACCTGCTCGGCACGCAGCCCACGGACGTGATCGAAAAGTACCGGCCCGACGGGGCGGCGGATGAAGCCGCGGCAGTCATTGGCGCGGCGGCAGCGGCTGAGATGCCGTCGGTCGGATGAGACGGCGGGATTTCTGCGGCGCTGCGGTACTCCTGCTGTACCTGCTGTGCGTCGGTCTGGTAACAGGGCCGTCGCTGTACCAATTGCTGGCAGGCAGCTTGCCCGCGCCGCGGCTGGAGCTGGTCCCGTTTGCGGATATTGCGGCGGTATTGAACGATCCTGCTTCGCCCGGCCTGGGGGTGTTCGCCAACATCGCGGGCAACGCGGCGCTGCTCGCGCCGCTGGGGTTCCTGCTGCCGCTGTTCTGGCGGTATTTTGGGCGCGCGAGGCGCACGATTCTGTTCGGCTTCGGCGTATCGCTCAGCATTGAACTGATCCAGCTTGTTGCGGGCGGCGTGACCTCGGTGGATGACCTGCTCCTGAATACATTGGGCGCGGCGGCCGGATTTGCTTTGGCAAAGCTGCTACTGTGCGCGTGTCCGCGCCTTGCGCCGGCGCGGCAGGGGCGCGCCGAGTGGGCGTATCCGCTTGCGTGCTGGCTGGCGGTGATTGTGTCGGCCACGGCTTCCGACCTGCTTCTGCTGGGCGGGCTTTGACTGTAAACGCGGCGTACCGGACAACTGAAAAGCAAAGGGAAGGGCTTCCGCTGTAGGGCGGAAGCCCTTCTGCCGCATTGACAAGCGGAAACGGACATTTTATAATAATAAGGTATGCAGCCGAAGACTTGGCCGCAGCAGGGGGATAAAATGAAGACACTCAACCATTTAAAAACCGGCGAGAGCGGCGTGGTGGACTATATCACGGCGGATGGCGCGCTCAAGCGCCATTTTCTTGATATGGGCATTACGAAAGGCGTGGTCGTGACTATGGAGCGGATCGCGCCCTTTGGCGATCCGGTCGCCGTGCGCCTGAGGGGATACAGCCTGTCGCTTCGGCGCGAAGAAGCAAAAAAGATTGTGCTGGAGGCGGGCGGATGAACGGGGATAAAAAAACCATTGCGATTATTGGCAATCCGAACAGCGGCAAGACGACGCTGTTCAACCGACTGACCGGCTCCAACCAGCATGTCGGGAACTGGCCCGGCGTGACGGTCGACCGCAAGACCGGTCATATCTGCCACGACGGGGCGGGCATTGACATCGTGGACCTGCCGGGAATCTATTCGCTTTCGCCCTATACACAGGAGGAAATTATCGCGCGCGAGTTCGTGCTGTCGGACGAGCTGGACGGCATCCTTAATATCGTGGATGCGGCCAATATTGAGCGCAACCTGTATCTGACGCTGCAACTTGTTGCGCTGGGGCTGCCGATGGTGGTCGCCCTCGGCTTTATGGATGACGTGCGCGCGCAGGGCATCGAGATCGACTGCGAGGAGATGAGCGCGCGGCTGGGCGTGCCGGTCGTGCCGATATCGGCCAAAAAGGGCGAGAATATGCATGATCTTCTGGACGCGCTGGCGCACGGGATGCGCGCGCCGGCACAGCAGCCGGCCTATCTGCATGGCGTGGGGGCGGCGATCCGACGCGCGTCCGGCCTACTGCGGCCGCTTCCACTGCGCGCGTGCAGCCTACCGTTTTACGCGGCCAAGCTGCTCGAGGGCGATAAGGCGATGTGGGAGCAGATGGACCGGCGCGGCATGCCGCAGAAGATACGGGAGGAACTGAACACGATCGCGGCAGGCATGCAGAGCCACGCCAACCAGACGGATAAGGAAATGGTGCTGGCGGACGCGCTGTACGACTATATTGAGGAGCTGGTGCGCGCCAGCTACCGAAGGCCGGCGGTGCATAAGGCGACCGTGACCGAGCGCATCGACCGGATCGTGCTGCACCGTGTCTGGGCGCTGCCGATTTTCGCGTTTTTCATGTTTCTGATGTTCTGGTGTACGTTTGGCCCGTTCGGGTCCTGGCTGGGCGACGGGATGGAATACCTGATTCAGGAGGTACTCTCGCCTGCCATACGCGGACTGCTGACAACAGCGCAGGCCGCGCCGTGGATGATCGGGCTGGTGTGCGACGGTGTGATCGGCGGCGTGGGCGGCGTGCTGAGCTTTTTGCCGCAGATCGTGATTCTATTTTTCTTCCTCTCTGTTCTGGAGGACACCGGCTACTTGGCGCGCGTGGCGTTTATCATGGATACGCTGCTGCGGCGCATCGGACTGTCCGGCAAGTCGTTCGTACCCATGCTGATGGGCTTTGGCTGCACCACGCCCGCGGTCATGGCGGCACGCACGATGGAAAATGACGACGACCGCCGCATGACCATCATGCTCACCCCGTTTATGTCGTGCGGTGCCAAGCTGCCGGTTTATGCGCTTGTCGCGGGCGCGTTGTTTGGGGAGAACCAGGGGCTGATCGTGATCAGTCTGTATGTGCTGGGTATCCTGGTGGGGATCGCCGCGGGCTTCATTCTCAAAAAAACGGTGTTCAAGGGCGTATCCTCGGGCTTTGTGCTGGAACTGCCGACCTACCGTATGCCGAGCTTCAAGGGTACAGTACTCAACATGTGGCAGAAGGCGAAGGATTTCATCACTCGCGCTGGCACGGTCATCTTTTTGATGAGCGTGGTCATCTGGCTGCTGCAGAACTTTACGCCGACGCTTGCGGTCGCGCAGGACGCGGGGGAAAGCATCCTCGGTGTGTTTGGAACGGCGATCGCGCCGGTGTTTGGCCCGCTGGGCTTTGGGAACTGGCAGGAATCGGTGGCGCTGCTGACCGGTCTGGTCGCCAAGGAGGCGGTAGTTTCCACAATGAGCGTGCTGTACGGCGCGGGCGGGGACAGTGCGGTGCTGTCCGGCCTGCTCGGTTCGGTGTTCACCCCGCTTACGGGCTATTCGTTCCTGGTATTTACGCTGCTGTACATGCCCTGCATGTCCGCGTTTGCCACGATCAAGCGCGAGATGGGCGGCTGGAGATGGGCGTTCGGCGCCGCCGCGTTCCAGACGGGGCTGGCGTATTTGGCCGCGTTGGCGGTGTACCAAATCGGCAGCCTGCTGCTATAAGGACGGAAAATAGGGGCTGCGCTGTTCAAAGCGCGGCCCCTGTGTTATACTGGAAAGGAAATCTGTCGGTATGGAGAAAGAGGAGGAGACCTGTCATGTCCATCAAGCTGATTGCCGCAGACCTGGACGGAACGTTGCTGACAAGCGAGCGGAAGCTTTCGCCCGACCTGTTCCCTCTGATTGGGGAGCTACGCGGGCGCGGCATCCGGTTTGCTCCAGCGTCGGGACGGCAGTATTACAACCTGCGCGAGCTGTTCGCGCCGATCGCGGACGAACTGCTGTATATCAGTGAAAACGGCGCGATGGTCTGCGACGGGGCGGAGCTCCTCTCGTTCGAGGCCATGCCGCCGGACGAGGTCGTCCGAGCGGTGGTGGCGGCCCGATCGATTCCCAAAACCCACGCGATCCTGGCCTGTCGGGAGGGAGGCTATTATGAGAATCGGACAGATACCGTGTTTCTGGAAAACATGTCGTATTACTATGCGCGCCGGCACTATACGGACGACCTGCTTGCGGTCGCGCGCAGCCAGCCTGTGTGCAAGGTAGCGCTGTTCTGCTCGCGCAGCGCGGAGCGGGTGCTGATGCCGGCGTTCCGGCCGTTTGCGCAGACCAGCCAAGTCGCGCTTTCCGGCGAGGATTGGATTGACCTGATGCGCCCGGGAATGAACAAGGGACTTGCGGTCCGGATAATCTGCGGCCGCTTGGGCATCGCGCCGGACGAGTGCATGGCGTTCGGAGACTACCTAAATGACCTGGAACTGCTGCAGGCGGTCGGAGAGTCCTACGCCATGGCGAACGGACACGAAGCCCTTCGGTCTGCGGCAAAGCATATCTGCCCCTCTAACGATGACGACGGGGTCTGCCGCACGATCCGGCGGACACTTGGTATTGACAAGACGTAAAAGCGTGATACAATAGAACAGGAAAAAGCAGAGTAGGTCACAATGCGTTAAGTGCCGCTGAGACGGGGAGTTGTTCAGCGGACGAAAGGGACGAAAATCCCCCTGCGGTATTGTGGCCGCATCCCGCTGCTGCAACTGTTTAGGCATCTCCTAAATCGCTGTGGCAACAGATGAATTTTTTACAGGAGGTGTCTTTTTCTATGCAAAAAAAACAGAATATTTTCGTCCAGTCTCTCCGAGAGCTGAAAAGTACGCGCTGCCTGGCGCTTACCGCGCTGTTGATCGCGGTCAACATCACACTGGATCTGCTCGGACTGACCATCAAGCTGCCGCCGAACCTGCGCATCGGTTTTGGCTTCCTGTGCAACGCGGCGATCGGCATGCTGTTCGGACCGGCGGTCGCTATGATGGCGGGCATAGGTACCGATGTGTTGGGTTATTTTGCCGGTAACCTGACGATGGGCGCATATTTCCCGGGCTTTACCGTTACCGCGATCATGGGCGGCTTATTCTGGGGGGTGTGGCTGTATCCCCGCCGGCTGACAGTCGGCCGCGCAATCGGAGCCAAGGTGTGCATCAACCTGTTCTGTAATATCGGCCTGAACTCCCTCTGGCTTTCCATGACAGGCGGCGAAGCGATGAATGTCCTGCTCGCGCTCCGTATCCCCAAAAACCTGCTGGTGCTGCCGCTGGAGGTCGTGTTGCTTTACTTCGGCATGAAAATGGTCCTGAAGATTTACATGGCGCTGCCGGGTACTGCAGGCGATGCGTGTGCGGTCAAAGCGGATACGACAAGATAAAAAGCACACCCCGAACCGGAAAGGGTTCGGGGTGTTTTTCTGTTTATAGGCTGCCGTTCTGCGCCGCCTGCCGAAGGCCGGGGGCAAAGGTCAGCCATTTGGTGCCGCGGAAACGCGTTGTAAAGCAGATTGCGCGGCAGATCCAGTCCGCGACCATGGCGATCCAGATGCCGATCGCGCCGAGGCCGAACTGCACGGCAAGGATGTAGCCGCCGCCCAGACGCAGCAACATCATGGAGGCGATCGCGCAGAACATGGGATAGCGCACATCGTTGGCCGCGCGCAGCGCATTGGTCAGGGTAAAGGAGATCGGCCAGAACAGGATAGCGGAGCCGTTATGGATGAGAATCAGGATGCGGGCGAGGGAGAGCGCTTCGGGAGAGAGGCTGTAGATCCGCAGGACGAGCGGGCTGAACAGCATGCACAGCAGGCAGGTGCTGCCCAAAATAAGATATGTGATCTTGACCAGCTTTTTCGCCATGCGGCGTGCCTGCTCCGCGTCCCCAGCGCCGATGCATTGGCCGACGACCGTGATCATGGCGAGATTGATCGCTTGGCCGGGGATGATTCCGATCGAATCCAGATTGTTTGCGACCGCGTTTGCGGCGATCTGCGTTGTTCCGAACAGTGCAATAATGCTGACAACCAGCACGCGCCCCAACTGGAACAGGCTGTTTTCCAGGCCGTTAGGGACGCCGATCTGCAGGATGCGGCGGATCAGCCGGTTATCCGGCCGGAATGCCGTGCCGCGCCGCAGGGACACGGTGTGCGCGGGATTGAACAGCAGGATGGTAATAACTACCGCTGCGACAATGCGCGCGAACATCGAGGCGAGCGCCGCGCCCGCGACGCCTGTGTGAAAGCCGTAGATCATTGTTGCGTTGCCAACTATATTGACAATATTAATCAGCCCCGCGATCATCATGGAAACATTGGAATTGCCCTGCGCGCGGAACAGCGCCGCGCCGGCATTATAGATCGCTAGGACCGGATAGGAGAATATGCTGATGGTCAGATAGGTCAGCGCGCTTTGCATAACGTCCGGTTCGGTCGAGCCGAACAGCAGGCGGAGCAGCGGCTCGCGCAGGAGCATGACGATCGTGGCGATGCCGATCGAGATCAGCGTGACGACGAAATAAAGCTGCTTGGCCGCGTCGCATGCGCGTTCGCGCTCCTTGGAGCCGAGCAGCTGCGCCACCACGACCGCGCCGCCTGTTGCCAGGGCGGCAAAGATATTGATAATCAGCACGTTGAGCATATCGACCAGGGAAACGCCGGAAACAGCGGCCTCCCCAACCGAGGATACCATAATGGTGTCGGCCAGGCCGATGGTGATGGACAGGATTTGCTCCAATATCAGCGGCCAGATGAGTTTTTTCAGCGCTTTTGCTGAGAACAGATCCTTTTTCGTTTGCAATACGCCCTCTTTCTATAAAATGACGCGGTATGCTTCAATCAGGCGCTCCAACGACCACGCGGCGTTGGCCGGACTGGTGGAGGGGAGCTGTGTGATCGGCACATGGGTCTGCGGTTCGATAAGCTTGCGGTACAGCTCCGCAGATTTGCCGCCGGTGGCGAAAATACGCTCTATTTTGCTTTCCCGCAGCAGGCGGCCGATGTCGTTCGGCACGGCGTTTTTGATGCTGGTATCTGACGCGCCGGCGATATCGCATCGGGCGATAGTATCCCACAGAGCGATATGGTGGCGCAGGCACATGGCGCGTTTTTCTTCGATGGTCTGCGGAGGCTGCTCGCCTAATACGGCGGAAAGCACGCGCCAAAAGCGGTTTTGCGGATGGCCGTAAAAGAAACGGAGTTCGCGTGATTTGGGGCTGGGAATTGAGCCGAGCAACAGCACGCGGGATTCACTGTCATATAGCGGCGGGAAATTGTGGACAACGGTCTGGGTTTTCATAGTTCCTCCTCGATCACGTTGAGAAAGGCGCGAAATGCGCTGGGCAGCGCGTATGTGGCGCGCAGCGCTGGAGGGCTGACAAAGGTAAGCGGTTCCGGCTGGTTATCCAGCTCGATGTAATAGCCGTTCATATGCCACTCCACATGGGTGAAAATATGCCTGGCAGGACGGAGGGAAAGCATCCGGCGGAGCTGCCAGCCGAGTCCGGCAAGCGCGCTCCGCGTTTCCTCGGGCGAAAGATGCCCGTCGAGCGAGGGAAGCTCCCACAGGCCGGCAAGCAGGCCGGCGGAGGGGCGCTGCCGCAGGCCGACGAGCGTGCCGCAGCGCACGAGCAGTACGGTGCGGTTTTCGATGCGCCGCGCCTTTTTAGCGGCACGTAGCGGCAGGGAGGACGCATTTTTGTGGTGATAGCCCAAGCACAAGTGCTGCAGCGGACAGTCCCCGCAGCGCGGCGCGCCGTTGGGCAGGCATATGGTTGCGCCAAGCTCCATCAGCGCCTGATTGAGATCGCCCGGCCGATCCGCGGGCATCCATGCGGCAAAGCGTTCGCGCGTCTGCTTTTTATACCTGGCATCCGTGATCGGTGTGAAATCGTTATCCAGCCGCGCGGCAACGCGCAGCACGTTTCCATCCACCGCGGGAACGGGAATCCCATAGGCGATCGACGCGATCGCGCCGGCCGTGTATTCGCCGATGCCGGGAAGCGAAAGCAGCTTGTCATAATCCGCGGGAAGCTGGCCGCCGTATTCCTGGCAGAGTACGACAGCGGCGCGGTGCAGGTTGCGCACCCGATTGTAGTAGCCGAGCCCTTCCCACAGCTTCATGTAAACGGACTCCTCCGCTTCCGCCAGCGCGCGGATGTCCGGCAGCGCATCCATCCAGCCGTCGAAGTATCTACGCACAGCCTCAACGCGCGTCTGCTGAAGCATGATTTCGCTGATCCATACACGGTAAGGCGTGGGCAACGTGCGCCACGGCAGGTCGCGGTGTCCTTGGTCATACCAGCCGAGCAGCGGAGGAACAAGCGCGGGGGAAAGACCGTTCAACTTGTCTTGTCTCCCAGCGTTTCCCCAGTATAGAACATGGTGAAAACGGCGTCCGCGATATGGCGCCGCGCTTCGTCATGCACCTCTACCATATAGACGGCCGTCTTGCTGCCGCGCTTACGCTCATAGGCGACCGCGGTAAGCGTCGTACCCGCATGCCCAGGCCGGTAATAATGGATATTGCTGTCCAGCGTAACGGCGACGATACCGTGCGAAGCGGCGGCTGAGCCTGCGGCGATGTCGCAGAGCGTGAAAATCGTGCCGCCGTGCGCCATGCCGAGCGGATTGAGCAGCTCGTCGGTCAGGTCAAGCTCCACCGTCGCGCCGCCGTCCTCATCGAGGGTGATGACGCGCATATGCATCAGCTTGTTCAGGCCGTTTGCTTCCTGACGTAGTTTCAGGATTCTTTCGATTTCAGTTTTCATAAGCAAGGCTCCTTTGCATGGACATGGTGCGGCAATGCGCAGGCAGCCGCACCATGGAAGAATTGTTGAATTACTTTTATTATAATAGACCGCGAGGGATGCAGTCAAGCAAAGCGGCGGTGGATTCCATTACGAAAATAAAAAAGAATTGTTAAGGGAATGGAAAAACAACGGCATACAAGATGTAGTTATCACGGCACGATAGTGCAACAAAATAACGTGAAAATGATAAAAACAGGACGAAATGAAAGCTGAAAAGGACGAAAAAGGTTTTTTCGGTGCTTTACAAACGCTAATACAGCGAGTATAATAACAATAGTTTTATGATGGGGTAACAGAGATATGGCCAGTGATTTCTCTCGCACGCTCGCGCTTTTGCGGCGGGAAAAGAAAATAAGCCAGCGTACTGCTGCCGCCGACTTGGGGGTATCGCAGGCATTGCTCAGCCATTATGAAAATGGCCTGCGCGAACCGGGGCTGTCTTTTGTGGTACGCGCGGCGGATTACTATGGCGTATCCTGTGATTACCTGTTGGGGCGCTCGATGGCAAGAGACGGTTCGGCCGTGCCTGCCGGCAGGATGGATGGCAGGGAGGATGCTGAACAGGAAAAGAACCGTGTTGTGGAAGCGGCGGCGCTGCTGCTTGACTTGGCCGGCCAGACCGGAAGCGTGCAGCTCCCGCGCGAAGTGGAAGCGTACCTGTCGGTTGCCGTTTATAAGGCATACCGATATATCTATATGGCCGATCCGGCGGGCGTAGAGGCTGTGTTCCGCGCGTCGCGGGAGCAATTTGAGTACCTGTGCGATGCGCGCCTGAAGCAGCATGAGTTGCGCATCCGCACAGCAGCGCAGGGGGCGGCGGGCTTCGGCCTTTCGGCAGAGGAACTGCATCGTTTTCCGATGTCGCCCAACGAGATCAGCAAACGCTATCCGGAGCAGGCAGGGGCTTTCTTGACGATTTTGCAGCAGGTATCGGATTCAATTGAAGCGCTTGGAAAAAATGTGAGTATAAAATAAGAAAATTGAAAAAAACTGTTGACAGGTGGCGGTGGATTGTGATAATATAAATAACGTCGCTAAGACAGACAAAACCTGCGAAAACGCTGGTGTAGCTCAGTTGGTAGAGCAGCTGATTTGTAATCAGCAGGTCGGGGGTTCAAGTCCGTCCACCAGCTCCACCCTTTTAAGGCGGCATGCAATCGAATATGGGAGGTTTCCCGAGTGGCCAAAGGGAACAGACTGTAAATCTGTCGTCTATGACTTCGGTGGTTCGAATCCACCACCTCCCACCAGTTATGAAAAAGCACTCCAAGCGGAGTGCTTTTTGCATTAATATATCATTTTATTTAGTCTCCCGCTTAAATGCGTGAGCGGCAAAGCGTTGCCAGGTACGGAAGGCTGTAATCAGATAAGGCGGAGCGGGGACACAGGACAGCCCTCGGGCAATTCTGCTTTCCCAGAATTGCCCGAGGGTCATATGCAGGGAACGTGCCTACGATCCGGCCCACCAGCTCGGACAGTTCCCTAGAAGTCAGGGTGCGGTTGAACTCAATGACCGCGGGCCTCTCGGCGTTATCCCTAACAATTTGCTGAAAAAGAGAATCGATCGTATCCATCTTGCTGTTCCTCCATTGTGCTAATGCTGACAGGCTGGACACTTCGCCCGCCGAGTACGACGCGGCGCAGCGGCGTCCCGCAGATGGGGCAAGGCTAGCCCTAATGCCTGTAGACCTGCAAAAACGGTGTGTTGCGTTAGGCCTGCCCCTTGGTTTCATGTATTCCTCGGGCGTGGTCGCGTTTTTTCTCGATAAAGTAGGCGAGCCCTTCCTGGATGGCGGTCGATAGCCGCGCCCACTCCCCGCCGGTCAGGCTGCTTGCAGCGCGCACGGGTGCGATGCGCGCCGCGAATAGGATCTCGTCCGCATAGATATTGACGATGCCGGCGATGAATGCCTGGTTCATCAGGCATTCCCTGACGGTCTTTTCCGCCTTCCCAGGAGGGCGCGCAGGTAGTTTGCGAAAACGTCCGCGTCGAACGGCTCCTTGCCCAGCTTTGCGATGCCGCTGTAAGTATCGGCTTCCCCGTCTTGGAGCAGCCAGAAACGTCCGAACCGACGCGTATCCGAAAAGTGTGGCTCCCTGCCGCTGCTGAACGCTAGGATCAGGTGGGTGTGCTTCTCTTCCGGCATTTCGGCAGGGGGCAACAGGCAGCCGGTCAGCCGCAGGTGAAGAATTGCGCAGCCGCCGAGCGTCAGCCGGAAACGCAGGAATTTTTCCCAGCGCTCCAAACCGGATACCGTCTGTCCGGCCAGTTTCCGGCAGAATGCCTCCGTGGCGGGGGATGCGACCACCACCTGCCGTCGTATCTGGACGCGCTCGATCGTCAGCTCTTGTATCTGGGGCGCTATGACCCGCTTGATGGTTTTAACCTCCAACAGTTTCGGCATGGCGGCTCCCGTCCTTTCTGGCAGAGCGCTTGATCTGCTCGTGATAGAAATGGTTGACGACGACCGGCGGCGCGTCGAACGGCCACTGCATGCTGTCGTCGTTGGTCATATAGTCCAGCCCGAGCGAGGCGGCGTCGGCTTTGAGTTCTTGGTCCAGCATGCGCCAATAGCCGCGGTTTCCCTGTACATAAATTTCCTGATACAGCGGCAGCCGGTGAGGGTGTTTTTCACGGATATAATCCAATATTATCGTCTTGTAGTCGCCCCGCAGGTTGAGGTTTTCTAGCCAGATCAGGTTGCACTGCCCCTTGACCCGCCGGATGATGGCCGGCATATCGGTGATGCCCGGGAAAATAGGCGAGATAAAGCAGGTGGTGCGCCTCCAGCGCTATGAAAGGCTTGCATCGCGGCCAGCCGCTGTTCGATGGAGACCGCACCGTCCATGTCCTGCTGAAAGCACTCGTCCAGGGTGTTGATGAACCAGCGGGTGCAGAATGATATCGACCGGTTCCATCTGGTGCAGGACGTGCTGATGCGCCTGCCGCAGTTGGGTAATCGGGGGGACGCACCTTTGGAAGGAGATGGAGAAGCGCCTGATCGAGCACAAGCGGTATATTACCCAGTACGGCGTCGATATGCCCAAAGTGAGAGGGTGGGTGTGGAGCGGCACAGAAAAATAACAGTGCCTTTGCGCCATAAAGCCCGTGAAACTGTTAACGGTTTCGCGGGCTTTTGATATAGGGAGAAGGGCGCAGGCGATACCCGTCCAGCCTGCAGCCAATACGGCGCTGCCTTGCCGCATCAAACAATATTCCCCGCCAGCACGATCGGACAGGAAATGCGCAGGGAGGGTGATACAATGATAATCCGCGGTTCAGGGCGGGGAAGCCATGCTGACAGGGCAGCTCCCGCATAGGCGGCAAATAATGTGAGAAATGGGGAGGCGCCATACATGAAAGCAACGATATTTGCGCAGAGGGAACAGGTGGAGAACGCGGAAACGGGGAGAAGAGAACTGCCGGCTGCGCGGGAGGTACAACTCATAACAGGGGAAACGGTCGTCCTGTATGCGCTCGACACCGGTGAGATGCCGCTTGCCGACACCAATCAGATTACCTCGGTCCGCGCAGGGCTGGTGCTGAACAGTACGGCGGTCCGCTTGGGCGAGCACGGCACGGTGCGCGAACTGGCGGAGAGCGAGCTGTACCACTGGACGGATGCGAACGAATTTGACCGGTTTCAATACACACGGCCAGTGAGGATCAATAACCGGCGGTACGCCGTTCATCTGCGGTTTGAAAATACAAAGGTAGGGATGGAGCAGGTGGTTGTTTATACGGATACCGGAGCGGGGACAGCCCGTGTAGACCGGTTGTGGCGCGCCATTCCGGATATTCGTATCGATCAGGGATCGAGCATGCTGGAAATGACCGCCGCCTATCTGCTTTCGGAGGAAACTATGTAAAAAGGCTGCGGCGGACCACTTTTTTCGTGTCTGCCGCAGCCTTTTTATAGGAAAATATTTGCTGACAGGGAAAGAAACCGCAGGCCTTTTCGCACGGAAATCCCTGTTCGGCGTCGTCCAGCGTGGATTATTCCACGCGGTAGAACACCAGGGACTCGTATGGCTGCAGGTGCAGATGCTTCTGTACCGCAGCGTCTTCATAGTTGAAAGGCAGACAGCGGAAGCCGGTCAGGTCGACCGGACAGTCCTACTCGGTTTCCCTGCGGTAAAAGTTGTTGACCACGACCAGCGTTTCGCCGGCAGTACGGCGGGTGTAGGCGAGTATAGACGGATGCCCGCTGTCAAGCGGTGCAAAGTCGCCGTTGGCGGTCACATCATACTGCTTACGGAGCGCGATCAGCTTCTGGTAGTGGGCGACGAACACAGAATCGGGATCGTCTATCTGGCTGGCAGCATTGATCGCCGTATGGTTGGGATTCATTTCGATCCACGGCACGGCGGCGGAGAAGTCGCCAATTTTGCTGCCATCCCATTGCATAGGCGTGCGGCTGTTATTGCGCGATTGTACGCGGAGGATATCATAGGCGCTGTCCTCATGCAGTCCACAGCCGCGCAGGATGTGGAAATGGTTGATGCTTTCCACGTCGCGGTATTGGTCGAGCGAGGAAAAGCCCAGGG
The DNA here is from genome assembly GCF_025567315.1 of Agathobaculum ammoniilyticum. Lineage (NCBI taxonomy): Bacteria > Bacillati > Bacillota > Clostridia > Eubacteriales > Butyricicoccaceae > Agathobaculum > Agathobaculum ammoniilyticum. Next base: position 7,646 of record NZ_JAOQJE010000003.1, on the reverse strand, counting down.
GGGTCATGCCGGTCTCCTCGCCCTGATAGATATAGGGCGTGCCGTGCAGACAGTGGATAACCGTACCCAGCATCTTGGCCGACAGTTTCCAATATTCGCCCTTGTCGCCAAAGCGGGATACCACGCGCGGCTGGTCGTGGTTGCACCAGAAAACCGCGTTCCAGGCGTTGTGCTCGCTCATGCCAGTCTGCCACGAAAACAGGATATCCTTGAGCTTTTGAAAATCAAATGGCACAAGCCACCATTGCTTACATAATCCACCTTCTTGAGGTGATGGAACGAGAATACCATGCTCAACTCGCCGGTATCCGCCCCCGCATATTGGTAGCAGTTCTGCATCAAAGCGGAAGCCCTTGTTGAGGTCAGCCTGCGTGAGGTCGAACAGGTGCAGGTACCATTTGCCCTTTTCCGGAAGATACTTCCAGGCGTTGCCACCGAATTTGCTTTCCCAGTTGTTTGGCGGCGTGCCGTCGGGACCGCCTTCGCGCCAGATATAATAATCCTCGTAATTAGGATCGCCGGAAAGCGCTTTCCGAAACCATTTATGTGGTTGAACCCCATAAGGAGAAGATCGAATCCGGCCAGTATCCGCCGCAGGAACTGCTGCCATCCGAGCATACGCTGATCGCTGGGCTGCCCGCGCAACACGCTGCGACGTGCGGTCGGCGAGTTGGCGCGGGCCGGTTATGTGCGGACTATGCGGGGAAAAGGTGTGCGCAATATTTTTGAACCCGCGCGGCAGGCCACATTTACCCTTGGTACGATCGAAACCTTTGCCGAATCGGCCGCGCGCAATCACTGGAAAGGAACGAGCGGGGTGCTGCGCTTTTCAGAGGTGGCGACCAATCCGGCGCTGGCGGAAAAGACCGGCTTTTCGGAGGGGACAAGGCTGTATTCTATCCAGCGTCTGCACTATCTGAACGGACGGCCGTTGATCCTGAACCGCAGCTCCTTCCGGCAGGATGTGGCATGAAACCTGACACAGGAGGTTGCTTCCGGCTCGATTTACCGTTATCTGGAACAGGAGCTGCATGTTTCGATCGTCAATAGCAAACGGGTGGTAACGGTGGAAAAGGCGACGCCACTTGACTAGGAGTATCTGAATTTGGGGGACTGCAACGGTCTTGCGGTTGTCATCAGCCAAACCTATAACGGCGATGGCGTCATGTTTGAATATACCCGGTCCCGCCATCACCCGCAGTATTTCCGCTTTCAGGACAACGCTGTGCGTAAGACGGGGAGTGCGTCCTGACGAAAGACGCGCGGAGCGGGTTGGGAAAAACGCTTCAACGAACGGTGCCTGACCGGCGTCTAACTATATGAAAGGAGGACACAGGATATGAGGCTGCTGAAAAAGAAATCAAATGTCGACGAAGAATAATTCATGGAGTTGATTGATGCGCGGAAAGACTCGTTTTACTGCGTGGCCTATAGCTATACCAGAAACCGAGAGGATGCGCTCGACGTCGTCTCGGAGAGTGTGTGTAAGGCATATACGCATCTGCACCGGCTGGAGGATGTTGATGCGTTCTATCCGCAGTGTCCAACACGGCGCTATCTTTGCGGCGGAAACGGAAAAAATCATGTATTGCTCGAGTATATATCCGAAACCGCCGCGGAGCCGGAACCTGTAGCGGATATCATTGCGCTGCTCAACTAGTCGACCGATATCCAGCCAGTACAGGCGTTTTTGGAGGAGCATTTTACCGCCGCTGATGAAGAGGTGCGGGAGCGCTTCTGACCGGCCTGACCGGATGGCTGGCTACCGAATTAGAAAACGTTGCCTAAACAATAATTATTGTAAACCTAAAAATAAAATAGGTTGACGGTGGGGTGTGGGTATGTTATACTGATTCTCGATTAAAAGGCAGGAAATGCATCCACGGGAAAAAGGCGCTTGCGGAAAATATGCGATAGATCGGAAGCGTACCATAGGAGAGAAAGAATGAGAACGGCAAAAACGAAAAACTTGATTCTTTGCGGTTTGTTTACCTCGCTGATCGTTGTAGGGGCGTTTATTCGGATTCCCATTCCAGTGGTGCCGTTTACGCTGCAGCTTTTATTTACCATGCTGGCAGGGCTGCTGCTGGGAGGAAAATGGGGCGCTGCTTCGGTCTGCATCTACATTGTGCTTGGGCTTATGGGGCTGCCGGTATTTGCGGAAGGTGGCGGCTTGGCCTATGTGCTGAAACCGAGCTTTGGCTATATTATCGGGTTTGCCATCGCATCCTATGTCACGGGACGCATCGCAAACAAAGCCGCCAATCCGGGATATAAGCGGTTGCTTACCGCTAACTTTATCGGGCTTGGAATCGTGTACCTATTCGGAATGGTATATTATTATCTGATAAGCAATTTCTATTTGGGCACTCCAATCGGTTTGTGGCCCTTGTTCCTGTACTGTTTTATTCTGGTCGTGCCTGGTGATATTGTGCTGTGCATTCTCGGCGCCATCCTGGGAAAACGGCTGATCCCTATCATGAATCGGATGTGATGTGATGATGAAAGCTTTACAGCAGTTGACGGAAAAAGTTCTAAGCGGCGAACCGATCACAAAGGTGGAAGCGATGTGCCTTTACCAGCAGCCACTGGACGAACTGTGTAAAAGCGCGGATGCTATCCGGCGACATTTTTGCGGCAACCGGTTTGATATCTGCACGATTATCAACGGGAAGAGCGGGCGCTGCTCGGAAAATTGCAGGTTTTGCGCGCAGTCCGCGCATAACCATACCGGCGCCGCACAGTACCCTTTGCTGCCAGAAGAGGAGATCATTGCGCAGGCAAAGCGCAATCAGGAACGGGGAGTACTCCGTTATTCCATCGTCACATCGGGCAAACGGCTGTCTGATGGGGAGGTGGAGCAGATGTGCTGGGTTGTGCAAGAAATAAAAAGGACGGTTGGCATTTCGGTCTGCGTATCCTTTGGCCTGCTGGACAAGAGGCAATTCCGCAAGCTGAAGGAGGCGGGCGTAACGAGAGTACACAACAATCTGGAAACCTCCCGCAGGAATTTTCCGCATATTTGCACGACGCATACCTTTGACGACAAGGTGCAGGCGATCCACGCGGCGCAGGCGGCAGGGCTTTCGGTATGCAGCGGGGGGATCATGGGGCTTGGCGAAAGAGCTGAAGACCGGATCGACATGGCGATAGAGCTGCGCAGGCTGCAGATCAAAAGCGTTCCGGTCAATATGCTCAACCCCATTCCCGGTACACCGATGGAAAATAACCCTCGATTGACCGTGGAGGATATGCGGCGGATCGTTGCAGTATACCGTTTTATTCTGCCGGACGCTTCGATCCGGCTGGCAGGCGGCAGGGGGCAGCTGCCGGATAAGGGCAGGAGCTGCTTTACCTCCGGCGCTAACGCGGCGATTTCCGGCGATATGCTGACAACTGCCGGCATTACCACGCAAACCGATATGGAGCTGCTGAAAGGTCTGGGATACGAGGTGGGCCTTTGCAATGAGTAAAAAAATATTTATTACAGGCACGGGAACCGATGTTGGTAAGACCTATGTAACGGGTCTGATCATCAAAAAGCTTTGGGGAAATAAAAGGAACGCCGCCTATTACAAGGCGGCGATGAGCGGGAATGACCGCAGGGCGGACGGCAGTCTGCTTGCGGGCGACGCCCTACATGTAAAGGCGGTTTCCGGTATTGCGCAGCCGATAAGCGAGATGTGTCCCTATCTCTATGAAACAGCGGTTTCTCCGCATCTGGCGGCCCGCATGGAGGGCAATCCAGTGGAGCTGAAGCGGGTGCTCCATGATTTTGATAAAGTGTGCGGCCGTCATGAATATGTTACGGCGGAGGGTTCAGGCGGCATTGTCTGCCCGCTCCGCTTCGACGGACAGGAACTGCTGTTGGAAGATTTCATCAAGGCGAGGAAGCTGAGCAGCCTGATAGTGACGGATGCGGGGCTGGGTACGATCAATGCCGTGGTGCTGACCACGGAATATATGAAGGCGCATCAGCTTCCGGTCAAAGGGATCATTTTTAACCACTTCGATCCGGAGAGTATGATGCATCAGGATAATCGATCGATGTGTGAATACATGACAGGGTTAAAGGTGCTGGCCTGCGTAAAAAACGGGGACACGGATTTGGATATCCCACTGGAAACGCTGGAATCCTTATATGAATAAAACAGGAAGGGAATAAAATGATCTGGTATCCATATCAACAGATGAAAACCATGAAGCCGCCTTACCAGATTGTAGATGCGGAAGGGGTTTACCTTTATACAGAAAACCGGAAGCTGATCGACTCCGTATCTTCCTGGTGGAGCGTTATCCATGGGTATAAGCATCCGGAGATTAACCAGGCGATCACGGAGCAGTTGGGGAAATTTGCTCACGTCATGCTGGGAGGGCTGACCCATGAACCGGCGCAGAAGCTGTCTGACAAGATGCAGGAATGGCTCCCAGGCGATCTGGACTGCTGCTTCTTTTCGGATTCCGGCAGTGTCGCTGTGGAGGTCGCGCTGAAGATCGCCCTGCAGTATTACGTCAATCGGGACGAAACGCAGCGGACCATGGTGCTGGCACTGGAACACGCCTATCACGGGGACACGTTCAAGGCCATGGAGGTAGGCGACGACGAGGATTATCATTTTGTTTTGAAGGCCTATGGGAAAAGAGAAAAGGTCATCCATATCCCGACGGAAATCAAAGCGCTGGAAAAAGCCTTTGCGGCGTACCATGAGCGCCTGAACTGCTTTATTGTCGAACCACTGCTGCAGGGGGCGGGCGGCATGCGGATGTATGATATATCTTTCCTGAAGCGCGCCAGGGAGCTTTGCGACCGCTATGGCGTACTCCTGATTTTTGATGAGGTCGCTACGGGCTTCGGCCGTACCGGAAACCGTTTTGTTGCGGATCTGGTCCTGCCGGATATCCTTGTGCTTGGAAAAGCGTTGACCGGCGGATATATCGGTCATGCCGTCACGGTTACAAGCCACAGGGTATACGAAGGCTTTTATGACGACGATCCCGCCCATGCCTTGATGCACGGGCCGACCTTTATGGGGAATGCTTTGGCCTGCAGTGTAGCGCTGAAATCCATTGAGCTGTTTGAAAAACAGGATTATATGTCCAAAATACATAGGATAGAGGCGATCACACGCAGGGAAATGAGAGGCTTTTCCGATCCGCGGATCAAGGAGATCCGCATTATGGGTGCCTGCGTGTGTGTTGAGGTATACGATCCCCAGACGATTGCGGGATACCAACAGTTTGCCTTTGAGCGGGGCGTGTTCAGCCGGCCTTTCCTGAATTATATGTATGCGATGGTACCTTATGTGATTACGGAGGAAGCGCTTGTCAGGGTTTTGGATACCATGAAAGCATGGTTTGCCGAGGGATGAAACAAAACGGGAGGAACGGCGATCGGCGTTCTCAATGCCTATGAGCGGACGTGCAACTGCAATAGAGCGACCCGAACAGGAGACTGTTAATGAAACGGGTAAAAAGGGCATGATTGGCAGATCGGGGCCGCTGTTGTTTATGATCCCTCCGAAAGCTGCTTTTGGAAAGAATGTATTCCAGCACAAAAACAAATTCGCCCATATCTGCCTGCGCGACAGGCTTTTGCCGTTTCCCATGAGAAAAATCTTGCCGGAGACGGTTTTTTTTGCTTTCTGGCATATTGCAGCAGCTTGCGGCACAGTTTAGCAGGCAGCAGGGTGGTGCGTATCTTCCCCTTGAGGGGGATTCCCGCGCGGCTTCGACAGTGATATACCATGCTTCGGAAACGCGGATGCCGGTGGCGTAGATGGCTTCCAAGAGCAGGGAGAGACGTTCTCGGCCCTGGGCGCGGGCGGCGTCCAGCAGGTATTTTTCGAACGTGCCGGTACCGCGCTCCTCCGCGCGTAAATAGCGGATGTAGCCCGTGATCAGCTTTTCTGCTAATTGGTATTGTTTCATTCTGATTTCCCCCCGTCTGCAAAAGTAGTGCTTTTATTGTTCTTTGCAGACATGTACTTATCCGAAAAAGCCGGGGCAGATACGATACCTTTTCATATCGGACATGCCATGCTCCGGTGGATAATACAGCAGAGGCTCACAGCATGATTTGCTGTGAGCCTCCGCTGTTTGAAAGGGAAAATCGGGGGGATAACCGACGAGGGATCAGCCGATGCCGCCCCATGCAATGCCCAAAACAAAGCAGAGGACACATAATGGGACGAACACATATTTACCAAACGGGATAAACCACTTCATGACCGGTTTTTCCGAGCCAAGCTGTGCTGCAGCGATCGCCGTATCTTTCTTCATGATCCAGAAGAACATGATGCCAGCGGTCACTGCACCAAGCGGGAGGATGTAGATCGAAACCATATCCATCCACTGAGAAGTCCAGGGCTGGATCATCAACGCGATAGCCAGGGAGACAGCATGTACAATCACCGTCGGGACCCAGCGTTTCAGTTTGAACTGATCCTGCAGGAAGTTGATCGGCACCTCGAGCAGGTTGATGACCGACGAAACGCCTGCGAACAGGATCGCCACATAAAAGAAGATAACGATCAGTCTTGCGACGCCGCCCATGCTGTTAAATACAGGCAGCACGGAGACGAACATCAGACCGGGGCCGCCGTCGCCGAGATCGCCGCCAGCGGAAGCCATAGCGGGGATAATGACGAACATTGCCAGCAGCGCCGCGGAGGTGTCCATGATCGCGCAGATGATAGCGGACTGGCGGATCTTGACATTATCGCCCAGATAAGAGCCGTATACGACCGAGCCGGAGCCTGCAACGGACAGCGAGAAGAAGCACTGCCCAAATGCGTAAACCCATACTTCCGGACTCTTGAGCCCTTCCGGATTCAGCGTGAAGATATACTTGTAGCCTTCCGAGGTACCCGGAGTGAAGATCATCAGGACTGCCAGTGCGATAAACAGCACATACAGTGCCGGAATCATGATCTTACAGGATTTTTCGATGCCGCCCGCAACGCCCATGACCATGATCAGCAGGGAAACGATTACGCCGACGATGATCCACAGGTTATTTGCGCCGCCGGTAGCGAAGGTCATCTTGATCGCTTCGCCAAGGCTATCTGCTTCCGGAGCAACTGCGCCGAACGCGCCGCCGATAGCGCCCATATCCTGCCCCATCGCGGTGAGCTCGCCAGTGATCGCCATTTTGGTCCAGTAGAACACCCAGCCCATAATGACCGCGTAGCCGGTAGCCAGGCAGAAAGCGCCGATAATCGGAACTGCGCCCAGCCATTCGCCGACCGATTTTGATTTGCCGCCGTTTTCCATAGCCTTACCGAACGCGCCGGACGGGCCGCTTTTCGCCCAGCGGCCAAACGAAAATTCTTCCATCATACCGGACTGGCAGATGATAAATGCAAATATGAAATAAGGGATCAGGAACGTTAATCCCCCGTACTTGGACACCAGCATCGGGAAGCGCCATACGTTTGCCATACCGACGCAGGAACCAACAGCGGCCATGATAAAGCCCCACTGGGACCGAAAGCCATCCTGATTTTGAAGCTTGCCGTTATTCTCCATTCTTTACACCCCTTCATGACATGAGCCAAACATGAACCGGTAAGGCCGCGGAAACTATTCAGTTATCCGCGGCCCGATTCATCACACTTGCCCTGCGCGCTTTCCACGCGGCGCAGGTT
>NZ_JAOQJE010000029.1:0-8848 GCF_025567315.1 Agathobaculum ammoniilyticum | reverse complement strand
CGCTCAGAAATGCAGTCTCTGGCGGCATCGCTGCCGGAGTACTCCATTGTGATGGGGATGTTCGGTGTTGTGATCCGGCTCTCGGCCCCAGCTTATGGCAGAGATCGGCGCTGTGCGCCGTTTCCACTCCAAGAAAGCGTTGGTGGCTTTCGCGGGCATCGACGCCCCTCCGTACCAGTCCGGCCAGATGGAAGCCCGTAGCCGCAGCATCTCCAAACGGGGTTCCTCCGCTCTGCGCAGAACATTGTTCCTGGTGATGAGCGTGATTTTCCAGCGTTCCTCCGCCGATGAGCCGGTGTACCAATTCATGGATAAGAAACGTGCTGAGGGAAAGCCCTATCGTGTTTACATGATGGCCTCCACCAACAAATTCCTGCGCATTTACTACGCCACTGTGAAAAAGCATCTGGATAGTCTCGAAGCCTGATCTTATCCTGAACCTGTCCATTCTGGGCCAGAGTCAAAATTTCCGGTGGCTTGGTTTTCTGTGTCCTTTTTGCCGCACCTAAAAATAGCGGTTCATTTCAATTCGGTTCTTGACATTTGTTTGCTGGTCTTACATGAAAACATCGTTTCCGGCGCATATGGTGTATATAAACGCAGCGATAAGATCAACAGATATCTAGATATCTGTTGATCTTATCGCGTTAATTCATAAAAAATTCCTGATTGCATCGCTTAGCCTAAATCAGCCAATCCAAATCCAGCTTCCACGGATGGAGCTGAATATCCGGCTTAACCATTTCTCCGTGAAAGTCACTTCCCGCACTGATGTAAAGCTCATATTTTTGAGCAAGAGCTAAAAATTCTTCTGTCATTTGGTGCGTATGCCGCGAATACCAGCATTCCAGGCCATCCAATCCGGCGTTTTTTAATGTTTTAAGCACCTGATCGAGTTTTTCTACGTTTAGTCCCAACTGATATGGATGCGCCAATACGGCTTTTCCCCCGTCTGCATGAATCGCCTGTATGCACTCCTCCGCCGAAGCTTTAAAGCGCTCAATTTTTTGATATTCCGCTGTATCCAAATACCGATCAAATGCTTCTCTCATGCAGGATACATAGCCTTGTTGGACTAATACCTGAGCAAAATGCGGTCTTGCAACTACTTTGCCACCGGCAAGCTGTTCCACGTCGCCTATCGAAATATCGATGCCCTTTTCATGAAGAAAAGCAATGATACGATATTTTCGTTCGTTACGACTGCGTTGTAGCGTGTCACAAAGCGCAGGCAATGCAGTCCCGACATCAGACATGCCAAGTCCCAGAATGTGCATATAGCGATGCTCACTCGCTCCCAGCTCAATCCCTCGCAAAACCTGAATACCATATGTTCTGCCTGCACGGATCGCTTCCTCCGTCCCGCTCAGTGTATCATGATCGGTCAGAGCGAGCAGTTCTATCCCCGCTGCTTGCGCTTTGCGCACCAAGTCAGTTGGCGAAAGCTGCCCATCTGATGCCGCAGAGTGCATATGGAGATCTGCCCACACCATCATCTCATCCCTCCTGGCGAATTGCTACAATACGGATTACCGGTGGATCATCATTTCCATAAGGTGCAAATCCTGTACGTTCCTGCGCATACTCCACACGAAAACCGATTTTTCTCAAAGCTGCTACTAGTTCATCCATCACAATAAATCGGCGATAATGATTGTTGTAAAAAAAAGCGTTGCGTTCCTGCTGCTGCCCCTTGCCATACAGAGGATCATGTATCCCGCGCACTTCGATGAAAAACTTTCCACCGGGTTTAAGGGCTCGATACATGGAGCGCAGCAACAGTTGTTCCTGCTTGCTGTTGATTGCATGAATCGTGAATCGACTATATGCGTAATCATAACTCTTCGACTGATGAACAGATTCGTTGATAAAATCACCACAGATAAAGTGCGGATTCCCTCTTTCCAACTTCTGGAGCATACGGATCGCAGCATCAGACAGATCAATCGCAACCACATCTAATCCGATATCCGCAAAAAACAAGGCATCCCGCCCGTTACCGCATCCTAGATCAACCAGCCGCCCCCCCGCCCCGGTCATCGTCGCCACATATCGTGCAAATGGAGAAGATTCTATGGTGCAAATCTGATCCTGATAATAACGGTTCCAATAATCGCGGTTATCAATGGGGTTTTCCACGATATTAGGATATAAGATATGCTCGATCTGCTCGACCAGCTCCTGCGGCGTTTGTTCGCCGTCATTCTGCACGACCAGATCAGAGCTTTGCGGTTCATCAAATGGAATATCCACCCCTACCACGTTACATCCAGCCGTATACAATCCCTTTTGATTGCGTGCCAACAGAGTCTCTTTTTTTACCCGAATGTAAATTTCCTTATACTGGCTGATATTCTCGCGGTTCCACCGCCGTACAGAAGAGAACATGGCGATCGAACAGCAGATGACATCAATGCCTTGGTCGGCAAGCATCTTGCATACACGGAAGATCCGCCCTGCCCAGCGCAGGCGATCGTCCTGCGTGTAGCCGCTGTCCTCACCGAATATGGGCCGGATTGCATCCCCATCCAAATACACCACATTGGGCTTTGTGGCCTTGAGTCGTTGATAAAACAATCCACCCAATGTGGTCTTGCCGGCACCAGACAAACCGGTGAAAAAATAAACTGTCCCTTTGTGTTCCATAACGCCCCTCCTTATCAATGATAAAGCGGCTGCTCCAGCAGCGCAGGATCGAGTTCGAGTTTCTTCATCATCCGAAGGGGCTGTCCCTGTCGATTGACAAACGACAAACCCGCGAGCAGGCGGCAAGCCAAATTAAACCGTTTTTCTTTTTCCGGTATGATAACTGCAGCACACCTTTGGCGAATATCTTCTTCTTCCAGAGGTTCCCCTGTTTTGCCGTCTCGCCGATGTTCCAAAATACGTCCATACGTTCTCATAATATATCCATCAATACAAGTAAAACGCGCAATTTTTTCCCTTATCCATTGCTCATCAACCGGTTCACCTTTGTAGTAATGGAAATCATATCCATACTCTTCGTAAGCATCTCTCAGAAAATATTCCAAAAAGGCTCGCTCTTCATCATTTGCATATTCATCATAGGTTCTATAGACCGTGGCAAGATCAAAGCCCCTGACATTTCCCTCAAGCGATTCCGGATTGAGTCCATCCCGCCCTGAGCAATAGGTCATACTCTCGGTATACGGGATGTCCAGAAATCCTGCCAAGGAAGTAAAGGTCGCCGTTGGGTTGAGCTTGCCATCCTCAAAGCGAACAAGTACGCTGTCTCTGTACAGCCGGTCCTGTGGGTCAATCATAAAGCTTCGGTTTTGTATACGCTCAGATACAACATCTGAAACCACCTTAAAGGTTTCCCCCCCCTCTCTCCCCTGATCCATCTGTGCCTGGGCATACATAAACCGAACACTTGCCGCATAGCTGGTCGTAATACGGCGCATAGGTGTGAATGTTTTGATATACTTGAAATTCTGAAAAATCGGGGATTCGCGAATAGATTCATACTGTTCAGAATATAGCGTGGATACACCTTTTTTCCCTGCCAACATAATATGATACAGCATATTTGGAAAGTGTGGCTGAAAAAAAACGGCGGGAACGATACGCGCTTTGTAATCCAAGCCTGCACAGGCATCTTCACGGCCCAGTAATAAGGAAACGAGCATATCCTTATCTGTCAAACGAGCCATCATACCTTTTTGCGTCTTGCCTGCCTGACGGCGCAATTCCTTTTTTGCAGTTTTGATTTTCTGGCTCAGTTCATGGAACATCACGGACTCCATGGTGAGCAGATTCGGATGGTTATGAAAGATTTCATTAAAGAAATCCCCCCCATTATGCGTGGCCAACTGCGTATGCCAGATGAGGCGCGTAACCTCTTGATAGGAAAACGGCCTGACCCTGTTCCTGCTGTAATCAATGCCAAATCGTTCAGCAAAATCAATGGGATATTGCGCAATCTCCTTTTCAACCAGAAAAACAAATTTTTGCTGTGGTAAAAGCCGGGAGAATTGCAGGCAGCTTAAATACGCACAAAAGGTATTCCAATCCGTATAGTGAAGATAGATATGGTTCTCGCGTGCTACCCATTCGCTTTTGCGCACATTGTCATTTAAATACTCCAACTGATATTGAGAGAAAACATCCTCTGCAAGGATGGGATTTTCAAGGTCATGGAAGAAGTTCCGGTCTATTACCGGATCATTAAAATCAATATATTCTCCAAAGCGGTTTTGGGTTTTGAAAAAAGGAATATACCCCTTATCATTAAAAGGGAAAAATAAGATTGGAAGGCTGTCAAATGGGAGGAAATCCTTACAAAACAAATAGGGATACCCGCCAAGAAGCTCACAGTTTTCCTGATAACATTTCTGCTGCGCTTCCACATTGGGCAGATAAAAGGCCTGCATCATCAGATCCATCAATTCCGCTTGATAATATCCGCGGTTGTACAGAGAAACAAAGGTCGTATAGGCTGTCTGATACTCTCCCTCTGAAAAAAAGATGTAGCTTGCAGCCTCCATCTCGGCAGCAGGGTCTGATCCATCCGACTGTTGCAGCACAAGCGTATATGCCTGCTGTGCAGTTTCTTTTTGGTCCAACTCTGCCAGACGGCGAGCCAGTGCAAGGGCATCGCTGTTCATAGGATCGGTCCTTTCTCATAAAAACGGGGGCGGACAAAATGCCCGCCCCCATCCGGATTATAACTTGGTGTGTGCCGCAAATACAGAGAAAATACAGCTTACTGGAGCAGCTGCAGAACGCCCTGCGGCACCTGGTTGGCCTGCGCCAGCATTGCCTGCGCGGACTGTACCAGAATGTTGTTCTTGGTGTACGCCATCATCTCGTCGGCCACGTCGGTGTCGCGGATGGTGGACTCAGCATCCTGAATGTTCTCGGTCATGACGGACAGGTTGTTCTGGGTGTGCTCCAGACGGTTCTGGGTCGCACCCAGCGTACCACGCACAGAGGATACGGTATTGATCGCATTTTTAATGGTATCCACTGCCGCCTGCGCCGCTTCCTGCGTAGCAACACTCAATGAATCAATTCCAAGAGCGGCAGTATGCATATCCTTGATTTTAACATCCAGCTGGTTGTACTTATCCGATGTGTCACCGATCTGCAGGGTGAGCGAGCTGCCATTCAGGCTCAGCTTATCCTTGGTAAATACGATATCTGTCGCCTTAATGTTGGCCTTTGTAACCGCAGCGTCATATACCTTGGTTTCCATGCCGGTCACGCGGCTGATCTCCGCGGCAATCTGCTTGGCATCCGCAGCATTTGGGGCACCCTTAGAAGCAAGAGAGATGATGGTTACATCATCGCCCAGCGCCTTGATCTGATCGTTGGTCAGGCCGGTAGCAACCAGGAACTTGTGTCCATCCAATTCAAAGATATTTGCCTTCAACTGCTCCAAGGTAACGCCAGACGCAGCGCCGTCAGCGACTGTAATCTTGCTGGCATCAAACTTCTGCATGGAATCATAGGCTTCCGTACGGACAACGTCACCTGCCATAGATGCTGCAAAACCTGCAGTAAGGCTGGTATTTTCACTCACACCGACGCCGACTACCTGTGCACCCGCAGAGCCCTCCTGCTTGGAGGTAAAGACAAGCTTATTACCGCTATCGGCCGCAACATCAAAATTAGCGGAGAAATTGCTGTCCGCCTTCAGACCAGCTACGATACCACTGAAAACCCGGGATGCCGCAAGCTTAGCGCCAGTACCGCTTGCATCGAGATAATACTTATTTCCATTTGCGTCGGTAAAATAATTTTTCTTGTTGTCCTTTGCAACGGCGCCCGTGCCATCCCCCTGATAGGTAAGGGAAACGGTTGTAGATTGCTCTTTGCCGCTGCTGTCCTTCCAGGTAACCGTGTAATCCAGCGTCTTGCCAATATCATCCGTAGTCAGCTTGCCGAGTGCACCGGTATCCGCTGCAGCGGCAGTCGTATAGGTACCCTTAACCGCGGTGGTCGCATCAATTGCAAGATTATCAACCTGGGAGCCGCCACTCAGGCTTCCGTCCAGCAGCTTAATGCCGTTGAAGTTCGCGGAATCTGCAATACGGTCGATTTCGGTTTTGAGCTGGTCTACTTCCTTCTGCAGGTTGTCACGGTCAACCTCGTTGTCGTAGGTGCCGTTCGCGGACTGGGTGGCCAGCTCGACCATACGGTTGAGCATGTCCTGCACTTCCTGCATTGCACCCTCACCGGTCTTTACCAGCGAGATGCCGTCCTTTACGTTCTTCTGTGCGGTTTCCAGACCAGTGATCTGCGCGCGCATCTTCTCGGAAATCGCAAGACCGGCCGCGTCGTCGCCCGCGCGGTTGATCTTGTAGCCCGAGGACAGCTTTTCAAGGTTCTTGGACAGCGCTGAGGTATTGTTGTTGTAGTTGCGGTAGGCATTCATTGCCATAATGTTGTGCTGGATTCTCATAAATCATTCTCCTTTTCAGAATCCGTCCGCAGCGAATCCATCCGTCTGCGGCCCTTTAGTTGATAAATTTCTATTCAAAACGGGTCAATCCGTTTGAATCAAATTGATTTTTACGGTTTGCTGCTGCGGAAGCGCTTCATACATTCCGGCGTTGCTCCCTGCTCTTCTACCAGTTTGGAGCGAACAACCGGCATTTCTCTGGGCGCGTCGATTGCAATACGCGTCAGCTTTCCCTTTTGCGCATATATCTGAATCACAATATCATCGCCGATCGTGATATAATCTCCTTCTTGAACGGATAACGCCAGCATCTTCTCACCTTTCTTCCGTTTTCAAAAACTATACTTTTATAAACGCGACCGTAGGGGAAATTTTTTTATTTATTTCCTTATTTATAAAAGTATCCGACCGATATTATAAATAACATGGTAAGAGTAGGGTTTGTTTTGAAAAGTATACCTTTTCGAGTTTTCAGCCGCTGTATTTATCTCTCTTTCTCAAATTTCACAGCTTTATAATAGAAAGTCCCTTTCGGCATGCCGCAGGTTTCTGCTGCCAGCCGGAGGGGTATCTTTTTGTCGCGCCACGCTTTATGTACTTCGTAGAAGTTATCGGGCAGGGGCAGAGCTGGTCTGCCGAACTTCACGCCGCGCGCTTTGGCTGCGATAATGCCCTCGGCCTGCCGCTTGCGGATATTTGCGCGCTCGCTCTCCGCCACAAAGGACAGGATTTGCAGCACAAGGTCGGCAATAAATGTTCCCATCAGGTCCTTGCCCTGCCGGGTGTCCAGCAGCGGCATATCCAGCACGCAGATCTCAATGCCCTTTTCTTTCGTTAAAATGCGCCACTGTTCCTGTATCTCTTTATAATTACGCCCCAGCCGGTCAATGCTCATAATATAGAGCAGGTCGCCCTGTTTTAACTTTTTCAACATGCGCTTATATTTCGGGCGATTAAAATCTTTGCCGCTCTGTTTGTCCATATAGATGCGATTGCTCTGCACTCTTTTGGCCCGCAACGCAGCAAGCTGCCGATCCTCGTTCTGGTCAGTGCTGGATACTCTGATATAACCGTAAATATTTCCCAAATGTTATTCCTCCATTCTGCATATAGGCAGTTATCCTGCATTTATTGTACAGAAAAGGGAAAAATACTTGGATAAAAAATCCCCCCTGCGGCTGTTTTTTAGCAGCAAGGGCTTCAGAGTTGATTTTCTGTCTTGGATATAGGCTGCTCGGCATCATTGAGTATGCTGTGTTACCAAAAATACGGCCACCTTAGAGATCCGTTCTCCCAAGTGACCGTATTCTTTATTACCGAAAGTATAGCACCGATATATATTTTCCACTGATGTAGAATGGCGGATGTCGGGTCGACCATCTGCTGCCACAGGTGGCGCAGACTGTTGCGTTTTTTAGCGACTAACAGCACACGCGGCCTATGCAGCATACTGCGCCCATTGCACAGACAATATAGGCATACAGTTAGCGCGTCCCTCTCGTATTCGCCACCGGAGATGATAATCACTCGACGGCGGCTGCTAATGCGTACTGGGAACGACTCAAGTCTAGCATGTCGTCTGCCATGCGCGCAGGATGCTGGCAGAACTGGTCTATCTGCACGAAGATAGCATCTGTTTTTAAGCTGTGTACCGGTTGCTGTGCCATGTCGATCATGTCGCAGTCTTGCACTTCCTGATGCAACGCGCCGTACCGTCCGGCATGGCGCAGACCACTCTATCCTGTCACCTTGCTGGGATAACGCAATCTCTTACTCCGTTTGCACTCGAGGAAGCGCTATGTATAAGCAGGCACTTGATGAGTTACTCGCAGAAAACACGGAAGCAGGAATCGACTATATCCATGGAACGGAAACACTACTACGCCGCTATCTATCATAGGCTTTCTTTTACCGAACCTCTCGAAAGCCGGCCTGTTCCCACAGATACTGCGCACAGGCGTGCTACCGCGCAAAACTTTTTTCAATGGACGAGCATCGAAAAATGTTACTATTTGGAAGCGCGACGTATCGCGCCCGACGACTAAGTTCCCTTGTATGCTCGGCGATATGCTAATCCACCCGCTCTGCCGATACCGCATAAGTAAAGCTCCCCCTTGTCTAACGGCAACATATCACGTCGTTTTCAAGGGGGAGCTAATCACATCAAAACAGCCAATATGGCTTTGTTTGCGTTCAGAAATTTACTTCGGTGCCGTAATAGAGGCTGTGGTTGTAACCCTTCTTGAACCATCTTGTGGTGGGTAGTAATTACTGATCCGCAGCATCCCCTACCGTGTAGCACAACCCTTGGAGAGGGGCTTTAATAACTACTCTATGATATAGAATCCTTTCTGGCACTGCAATATATTGCGCCATAGCACCGTCGCGGCTATATTCCGCGCAATGGACGCCGAGTACGCG
>NZ_JAOQJE010000028.1:2545-10068 GCF_025567315.1 Agathobaculum ammoniilyticum | reverse complement strand
GGCGTGCGATTCTTTCTGGCCATATGTATAACCTCCTGTGTGATGCTTCTATTCTACACCACTCAGGAGGTTTACACATAATTTGAAACAGCCTCAGGCCTCTTGACAGGCATCTATGTTCTACCGAATTCCTCGCGGTTCTTTTCCATGCGGTTTACTCCGCTGAATTCCAGGATCTTTCTTCATCTAAATCCTAAATCCCATTTACTGTCCAATCTCAAAGGGCGCAGGTTGCAAATTTACCTGCGCCCTTTCTCTTGGCTTATTTTACGCTTACGAACAGCACACATGAAACGTGTCAATCTGCGGGAAAAAACTCAGCAGGTAAATGAAAGAGCTGTCACTCATTGTGAGCAGTTCTTAGCGTCGGTCTATGGACAGTCATTTCCACGAGCAGCCCAAACCACTGTGCAAGTTTTTTATTTATACTCTAATGGGGAAAATTGTAAACAGAGGCTGGAAGATAATCCTCCGGCCTCTGTCCCAATCAGCACATATTCCCACTCGTTCTATCTTTTATAAGGCGATTTACTGCAAAGTTATATGCATAATAGAAAAATACCCCGAAACAACATCCAATTATATTATTGGCGATACGGAGAATAATGGCCGACTTTAATCCAAAAATACTTGTAGCCATTAAAAGTGCCCCAAAGCAATTCAAAAGGGTTTTCCAATGATATGCAGCACAGAGCCCCAGAAGCAGTCCGGAATAAATTCCTAAAGATGGCTGCGCCGCTGGAGGAAGGAGCTGGTATACAATCCCGAACAGTAAGCTTCCGGCTACTACGCCGCCCAACCGTTGGAATGCTCGTTTGTTGGGCCGCTCTCCGTATTGCGTAAGTACGGTAAGGCAGGCACAGCCTACCCACATGACTCTATCCACTTGAAGAAGTTCACCGACAAGAATTCCCAACGACAGTCCCAGAATCACTTGAAACTGCCACCTTCCAAGAGAAGTGGACAGTGAAAAATCTTTTACAATTTGGAAAAAACTTTTGTCATAGTGTTTTTTTCTGTGGTTGATATAGAAAACGGCTCCGCATATCAGAACTCCTATCAACATTTCCAGGGTACGGAGTCCCAAAAGCCGCCCCTCCACGGGATTACCATATAAGAACATATAGGCGAACAAATACAGTCCGGCGCTTCCATACAGCGGTTCATGACAGGCTGAAATTACAATAAATCCAATGCTCAAAAAGTTGATGCAAAATCCTATAACCGGATTAACAGACTGGGCAATACAGGGGCTAAATGTTAGAAGTACAAACACAACAAAAAAATTTATCATCGACCCCTTGATACGGTATCCAAAGTCAACAAAACGAACCATCAGCAAAATACAGAAGATCACTACGGCGGCAGAACTGTTCTCATTGCCAAAGAAAAAATTTAGTACAGAAATAAAGGCGATAGCAAAGAGAACACAAAGTACATCTTTTATAATTAAGGCCGCTACAAATTTGTGCTTTTCGGATTTAGTTGCGGCAGTTCTGATTTTTTCCTTACATACGGATACATCTAATTGCATTGCCTGATAAAAGTTCATCTGCTCTCCCCTTCCTTAACAAATAATTTTATCATAATTTAACAAGAAAATCAAGAACGTGGTCTTTGTATCAGTGCAGGAGTTTGTATGGGTACAATACATATTGGACAGATGAATAAAAAAGGATGAAGGATAGGGCCTCATCGGTTAAAGTTGGAGTTGCAGGCAACAACTCAACGAGAGGGGGCCATATCCTTCATGAGCAAAAGTATAACACAGGACCTGGCATACCGGCAATCCCTGATGAAATATGCAGAAAAGTACGGCGTGAACCGTGCCAGCCGGAAGTACAACAAGAGTCGGTCGTACATCTACTTTTGGAAGAACCGATGGGATGGGACGGTGCAGTCCCTAGACTACCGCTCCAGACGCCCCACAATCACCCCAACCAGCACACAGAAGCGGAGTCGAAAATGACCGCCGCACCCCCGATCTTGGCATGGTGGAACTGTGGCACCGGCTACGGCCGCGGGGCTATGCCCGCCGCCCGGAAAGCCTGTTCCGAGTGATGCGGAAGTTGGGCTTGTTTCCTGCGGCTGAGAAGAAAAAGACATACAAACCCAAGCTCTATGAGCAGACGACCTATCCCGGCCGACGAATCCAGGTGGATGTGAACGTAGTTCCTCGAAAGTGTATCGCAGCCACAGAACTCCGCCTGTACCAGTACACCGCCATTGACGAGTTCACCCGCCTGCGCTTCCTGGCCGCATACCCTGAGCAGTCCACCTATTCCTCGGCGGATTTCCGCAAAAAGTTGCTCAAGTGGTATGCCCGCTGGGGAATACGAGTGGAGTGCGTCCAGACGGACAACGGGTTTGAGTTCACCAACCATTTTTCCAGCAGCAAGCGAGACCTGCCCACCCTGTTTGAGAGTACCGCGGCCCGACTTGGCATCCGCCACAAGCTCATTCGTCCCTAATACCCCACGTCACAATGGCAAAGTGGAGCGCAGCCACAGGGAGGACCAGAAATGGTTTTACTCCTGCCACAGCTTTTACTCCCTGGATGATTTTGCAAAGCAGCTCGCCATTCACAACCGCCGCTCCAACAACTTCCCCATGAGGCCATTGGGATGGCGTTCTCCCTTAGATTTCACTGTCCAATTTCTTTGACAAACCTACACATGAATAAATCTGCCTTGGATACCAAGACGGACCGGGCATTTTCTTTCAGCCTTACGGCCTACACCGGTTTGAGGTTTCACTGCGCAACCCCTACTGAAAGCTCCATAAGACAATGCGTGCCGGCGCACTCCCTTACTTCAACGTTTTGAAAGACGCACGCCGTTGCCCGCTGGTATCTTTGATAATAGGACAAGGCGGCGGGCCTTGTCAATCCTCTTGCGGTGGCAGCCGCAGTTTTCCGTGCAAAACGTAGCGGAAAACCAGCGACCCAAGGGAGCAAAACCACAAGCTCCGCTTGTGGTTTTGCCACGCCGTAAGGCATGTTCGCCAGAAGCGCCAGCGCCTAGGCTGGGATTTGGAGGCGCAGGTCGCCGGTGGCGACCGCTGGATGCGGCAGACATCCAGCAGCGCCGACCGAGCCGACAGGCGAGACCCCCAACCAGCGTTTTGAAATATCCGAAAAGGATATTCCAATCCATTGCTGGCCTGTGTTATTGGGAATCGTGGCTCGGAATCTCCCTGCTTGGGATTTTATGCAGCAGATCCTCCTTGACCTTCATATAGGTTAGAGAGGGGATGGGAATACAAAGCCCAGAAATCAACTCCACCTCAAAGCGCCGGATCGCCACGATGAACAGCGTATTGACCAGATACCCCCGGTGAATAGGGTAAAACAAATCCGGCAATTCCTTTGCAATCTCCCCGATGGAACTGTTGCAGGAGATCACCCGATCAATACAGACAAACTCGGTTTTCCTGCGCTGGCTTTGCACATACAGAACGGTGTTTGAATTGACGAAAATGGTCTGTGTCCCGCTGCGTATCGGTATACGCCGTCCAGAGGGGCGCTCCAACAGCAGACTGCGGACAAACTGCGTGGTGTTTACGTCCAGGTTCAGCACCTTACTCTCACTTGGCTGCATGTACTCGTAGGAATTGTGCTGGTGTACCATTTTCAGTTCCCCGCCTATGATCCGGTAACTGATGGTGAAATGGTTGATGACGCGGAAAGATCCCTCCAAGCTTTCCACGATGATTTGACCACAGACCTGCGCCGCGCTGTCTCCCAGGGAAACCGGAAAATATTCTTCCTCTATGATGTTGACTGCTTTCCCTGTAAAGCCTTTGAAATGCTCCCGTATTGCGTCGCCGCCAAATAATAGTGGCTCTCCCGTGCCGAGGTAAACGCTGTCCGGGCAGAGGTAGGAAAACCATTTATCTAAGTCCCCCGCATAGTGGGCGTGGAACAATGCTTTTGTAAGGGCCGCGATTTCTTCCAAATCGATTTTTTTAGCTGCCATTGACAAACCACCTTTGCGCGTTTCTTTGATTTCCATTTTAGCAAAGCGCGGGAAAAAGGGCAAGAAAAAATGTGTGATTCGTAACATCAGACGCATCATTGGCGCAAGCTCTATTGACTGCTTTTGTTGTCTTAGGTATAATCGTTAAATAGGGAGATTATGCGTTTTTTTGTAAAAAGAGGTTGACAAGTATGATTCTATACGATATACTCACGGCAGACAGGCAGACAGGCAGACAGGCAGACAGGCAGACAGGCAGACAGGCAGGATAAGTCTGTCCTTTTTTGCTGTGTAAATAAAGAAAAAGTCAACAAAAAGGGCGCGTTGCGTCCACGGTTTTTCCGTGGGCGTGGCGCGCCCTTTTTGTATGTTGCGCTATTTTCAGATGATTTCATGACAAGAGGGAGGAAGCATATATGAACACAGGAAAACGGTTATTGTCCGCGCTGCTGTGCGCCTGCATGATCGCGGCGCTTTTGCCGACAGCGGCACTTGCGGCAGGAACAGACACAGGCAAGGCGATCCAGCTTGTGGACAGCGGAACTGCCGCGAATATCAGCGGCGGACAGGACAGCAATATATATTTTGGTAGATATAAGCAAAGCAGCAATGACAGCGACGGCTATAACACCGATCCCATCAAGTGGCGGGTGCTGGAAAATGCCAAGGGACAGTTGTTTCTGCTTTCCGACCAAAATCTTGACGTATTTCAATATCATACGAAACAGGAGAGCGTAACATGGGAAACCAGCACCATGCGCTCCTGGCTCAACGGGTACGATGCGTCGCACAATACCGGCGGCAATGACGGGATTGACTATACAGACGATAATTTTATCAGCACCGCTTTTTCTGACGGAGAGCAAGGGGCTATCGCAGAAACAGAGGTTGTCAATGATGATAACTCGAAGTATCACACAGAGGGCGGCAACGACACTACCGATAAAATTTTTCTTTTGTCAATTGCAGAAGCACAGAACAGCAGCTATTTTGCCGATAACGACAGCCGTGTCGCGACCAATACCGCCTATGCCGCAGGCGGCGGTGCATCCGGCGGTGTCGGCGGAGCCGGTTTCTGGTGGCTGCGGTCGCCTGGCGGCGACCAGATTTACGGTGCGGCCGACGTACTCATGAACGGCAGTGTGGCTGAGGACGGCGGCTATGTGAACAATACTTTTGTCGCTGTTCGTCCCGCTTTTCATTTAGATCTGACATCTGTCCTCTTCACATCTGCCGCCGTAGGCGGCAAAATCCCCGCCGCTGAAAGCAGCGATAATCAAAGCGGCGAAGCCGCCGATGCGATTTTTGAAATTGACGGTTATGGCGGCAATGAGTGGAAATTGACGCTTTTAGATGGAAGCCGCGATTTTTCCATTTCCAAAGCAAAAATTGAAGAAAGTAAGATTGACTTTTCCTACTCCGGCGCACAGACTGGGACGAATGAATATATTTCCGTTGTTATCGAGGACAACGGTGCGATTACCTACTACGGGCGCATTTTGCAGCTGGACGGTATGACCAATGGCGCAGAGGGAACGACAAACCTTACGCTCCCTGCGGGTGTAACGTTAGACAATGATACAAAACTGTATGTATTCAACGAGCAGTACAACGGCGGGGAAAACGACGATACCAGGCTGACGGACTACGGCAGCAAAATGATTGATGTGCAATCCGCTGTTGACACCACCGCCCCGAAGCTTACATCGGGCAGCGCAACCCGCGACAGCGAAACCGACGCGACGGTGAAGTTTACCAGCAGCGAAGCGGGCGAATATTACTATGCCATTGTAGAAAGTGGCGCAAGCGAGCCGGAGATCACTACCACCGGAACAGGGACTGCCTGCACAGCGGAAGAAAACACCATTTCCCTAACCAAGCTTACAGGAAATGGGGCAAAGGATATTTACATTGTCGTGAAAGACGAGGCGGGAAATGTCAGCAAAAAACAGAAAGTCACCATACCCGAATATATCCCGCCGGTCTATGAGATTTCCGCATCCCCGGCCACGCTGGACTTTGGCAGTCAAACGGTAGGCTATACAGAAGCACCTGCCGCGCAGACGGTAACAATCAAGAATGAGGGCAACCAAAACACAACCGTTAGTCTGCCGACCAGCACGAATTATACCATTACGGCGGGAAAAGGCTTTACAGGTAGCGCCGCCACTCTTGCCCCCGACGGTACGGCACAATTCACTGTCCAGCCGATCACTGGGCTTGACGTGGAGAACTATGCGGAAACGCTCACTGTTTCCGGCACGGAAAACGTCAGCGCGCAAGTTGCGCTCTCCTTTGCCGTTGTCGAACCCCAACCAGCCACCTACAGCTTGACCGTAAACTTAAACGGTGGCAACGGGGTTGACGCAAGCGGCGAGTATGCCGAGAACGCAGTTGTTGAGATCAACGCAGGCAGCCGCAGCAATTACCGCTTTGACGGGTGGACTTCCTCAAACGGCGGCACATTTGCAGACACTTCCAGCGCGGCAACCACCTTTACCATGCCTGCTGCAAGTACCACCATAACGGCAAATTGGCGATACATCGGCGGCGGTGGTGGCGGAGGCGGCAGCGAGGGTACCAGCAGGCCCACCTACCGCCCCGATGTGGAGAACACGGAAAACGGAGATGTGGCCGTCCAGCCCAGCAATCCCCACAAGGGCGACGAGGTGACCGTTACCCCCAGGCCGGAGGACGGCTATGAGGTGGAGGCTGTGATCGTCACCGACAAGGACGGCAAGCCGGTTGACGTGACCGACAACGGCGATGGTACCTGGACTTTTACCCAGCCCGGCGGCAAGGCGACGGTGGAGGTCATCTTCCGTGAGATCCCGCTGGGAACCCTGCCCTTTACTGACGTACCGGAAAGCGCCTGGTATTGTGACGCAGTGCGTTACGTCTATGAAAACGGCCTGATGAACGGCATCGGCGGCGGCGCGTTCAACCCCAACGGAACCACCACCCGGGGTCAGATCATGACCATCCTGTGGCGCATGGCGGGTTCCCCCGGCATGGAGGGGGAGATTTGGGGCTATCCCTTTGCCGACGTGGACGCCACGGCCTACTATGGAACAGCAGTCTACTGGGCGAGGATGAACGGCATCGCGGAGGGGTACGGCGACGGTAAGTTTGGCCCTGATGACCCCATCACCCGGGAGCAGTTCGCCGCTATACTCTATCGGTTTGCCCAGGAGCTGGTCTATGATGTGACCGCAGCCGCCGACCTCTCCGGCTATGCCGACGCGGGCAGCATCAGCGGCTACGCCCTTGCCGCCATCCAATGGGCCAACGCCGAGGGCATCATCAGCGGCACCAGCGACACCACATTGACCCCGCAGGGGCAGACCACAAGAGCGCAGGCTGCGGCCATGCTCATGCGGTTCTGCGAGCAATAGTCTTGGAACTCGCAACATTGCAAATGTAAAGTTATCTGACGTCAAGGAATTGGCTTTAAGAATGAAAGAACGATAATCGTTTTTTGCTTTCCGCATAAAGACTTCACGTTCAGGTACAATATCTATATCAATCAAACTACAGGTCTTAAAA
>NZ_JAOQJE010000028.1:0-2392 GCF_025567315.1 Agathobaculum ammoniilyticum | reverse complement strand
TACAGGGGGTACCGCCGCTCTTTCCGTATCGCTACCCAATTTTCCCCTTTATTTTACCCCGCAGCCATTTCCTGCCCTCCATGTACGAGGTTATCTCCACATTCACAATATCCTCCGGACGGAATTGGCTGTCCTCAAACTGCCTGGCATAACGGCAAACTACCGTGCAGCCATCCGTCAGCCGCGCAAACACACCGCCCTTATATTTGCTGATGATAGTGGCAAGCCGGATCGAACCCACAGGATGACGGTACTCCGCCCCAATATACGGATCAGGCGCGGCGTCCTTTACCGAAATTTCCAAATTCCCCTCATCCACCGCTATCACTTTTGCTTTCAGCCTTTGTCCCGGCCGGTAAACAGACCGCAAATCTCCAAGGCAGGAATAAGACAATCCGGATTGAGTCACCGTATAGTCAAAACCATGACAGGACATTGTCAGCAGGCCCGGCCCAACACTCAGGATCTCACAGCTTGTTATGTCGCCGGCCTGCAGCCGCTCAACCATTGTCATTTGCCATCTCCTGCGATCCATTGCCCGTACCCGTGAGGCGATGGCAAATTCATTCAGCCGGTCTACCGCTATAATCACAAAATCCACATTTGCCCCGCCCATATGGTTGAACACGAAGCTCTCTCTTTCCTCGCCCGGCCACCATATCAACGGCTCCGGAATCAGTATCTTTACTCGGTACGGCACAACCACAATGCAAGTAATTTCATCCGGCCCGTCGCCATCTCCCTCTGCGCTGTCCATGGAAGGCGCCGCAATCTTCTCTACGCCGATCACGGTTCCATGCAGCAGCGCTCCGGACCGGTAGGAAGCATAAATGCTGTTCCATTCTGTTCGTCCTTCGGGAGTCAGTTCCTTATCCAGTTCTTTATAATCCGATTCAAAAAACTTTTGCCGTGAGCTTTCCAGCCATTGCTGCATTCTCTGGTCAATCCCCATGACGTTTTCCCTCCAAACTTTTTATTTTCAGGCGGCCTGCGCTGTCTGTGTATGCTGCTACGCACGGAACATGTGTCCCGATCCGTTCCAATTGTCCTTCATCTGCCAGAAGCATCACCTGTAAGGTCTTTATCTTCGCTTTTTTCCGCATTACAGACAACTGTGTACCGCAGCGCCATTCCATCCCTACTGGGACATAAAGGATCAAAAGCTGTAATTCCCGTACGGCGTAGTATGCCAGCATCAGATACGGCCTTGGAGGCGTCATTATCTCAGGCGCATCCCCTTGTTCGGCAAACGAAAAAGCGATATCAAATGCACGGATAATATTGCGGTCACACTCCTTGCCAGGTATCACAAGATCGCCTGTGTTTTCATCAATATGGATATCCCCTTTATACCGCAGCTGCCGAACAATACTCTTTGCAGCCTTCTCCTCCATACCAAAGCACAGCCGGAGAAATGTTTTGGCCTGGCGCATCTTCATGCAGCCCAACTGTTCCAGGGCGTCCAGCAGCCTGATTTGCGGCTCGCTGCAATACATTGACTTCATATCGCCAACCTCCGTTTCACCCGGTTCACCACAGGGTCGAGCAGCGCTTCGCTCCCCATCTCCACGATCGTACTGAAAATGACCTTGGCGGTGTAGACCAGCGTATTGGAGAGCGCCTCGTTCTCGTTCCGCCGCAGCCTGTACAGCGCTTCGTCGAGCACGTCCGCGTTCAGCCGCCGGAGCGTGTCGCGGACATAGCCCCGCGGATAGGTGCAGGCGCCAAGCTGCAGCCGACCGCAGTAGTACAGCCACGAGACCGCGTCACGGAACACCGTCGCTTCCTCCGGCGCATAGCGGGAAAGCGCACATCGCTGCAAGATCGCCGCTATGGCCCCGCGCCCGTCCTCTGCGCCCGCGCGCGGGACTGTCGGAAGCTCATCATCAGTATCCCTGTACTCCTTCTTACTCTTCTCCTTCTTACTTGTGTGCGGTTTTTGCAGGTCTAAAACTGCCGTTTCCGCACTTCTGGAACTGCCGTTTTGGCAGGTCAAGACCTGCGGATTCGGCATATCAAGAACTGCAATTTCGGCCGGTCTTTCAGACGTATTCTTGTCCGTATCCAACTGTCCTTCCGGCATGTCTGGCTGTTCAACTGCCGGTTCCGCTGTATCAGGCGTCTCGTTATCCTCTTCCAGAACTGCCATTTCTGAGCCGTTGCGGCGGGACAACTGGTAGCGGTTGAGCAGGAACGTGTAGGCCACTTTGCTCTCCAAACCCATATCCATGTAACGCGGGTCGCAGAACAGCCACCGCGGCATCTGCATGTGGAAATAGGAAATGGCGCCGGACAGCTTCATCAGCGTAAAGTCCGGCCGGTCTTCTGCAGCGATGTTCTTTTTCATAAGGCAGCATCCTCGCTTTCGTTGTCTAATTCGTTGTTTCGATCC
>NZ_JAOQJE010000027.1:0-11300 GCF_025567315.1 Agathobaculum ammoniilyticum | reverse complement strand
AGCCGTTTTACCCGTCTGCCGCCCATGATAAATTTTTCTCTATTTGCACCGCTTTTGGCGGTTACACAAAATTTGGGATTGCCCCCCCTGCCGGGTGGAATCTTCCCGCAGGGCCTTTCCTTTTGCGTGTTCTGCGGTGTTGCCTTAACTAATTTCTACCGTGCAGGTGTCCAACTTGCACTTGCAATTTGCGGACTTTTAACTTTATTATTTTGTTTTCCAGGACTTTTGGCGGTCAGAAAATGGAGATACTAGATATTGTTTTAGGGACTGCCTGTCTCCTGATACTTGGCCTCCAGCTTATCGGCCTATGGAGGCGTTTATGAATCTCCACCTTTTCAGAATTTTATCGTTCTTTCCGTTTCCGATATGCCGCGGATGGAATATCGAATTCTTTTCGGTATTCAGTCACCGTCCGTCGTGACACTTCTATATCCATGGAAGACAGCACTCGACGCAAGCTTTCGTCTGACAAAGGATGCAATTTATCTTCTGCGTCTATAATGCGGTCAAAACAGATTTTCAGCATTCTTTTGTTTACGGGCGCTCCATTTCCTACCTTGCCGCTTACAAACTCCCGAAGCGGAACCGTGTGTCCAGAAAAGAAAATATACTTGTCTTGGATGCCGCGGCTGATGGTACTTTGATGGAAGTGCAATTCTTGGGCGATTTCCTGAACAGACAGAGGAACGGGGGCTGGGACTTGCCCCAAGAGGTATTCTTTTTGTCTGTCCAAAATAAAACGAATCATTTTGATCAGGGTAGATTCTCGTCGCTCCAGATCCTGTTGCATCCTTATGATTCGATGATTTTGATCTTTTAAATAAGCACCTAATTTTGTTGTTTTCTGCTGTTCTATTATAGCAAGATATTCCGGGAGCGGAGCAATTTTAGGCAGAGCCCGCTGGTTGTAAAACACCGTAATTTCCTGGCCCTGGATTTCCACAGCAGCATCCGGGATTATATAGACGGGCAAATCTCTGGACTGCAAAAACCCATTGCTGGGAATCGGGTTAAATGCTTGAATGACTTGACAGTAGCGTTGTGCTTCAGCAAAAGGAATCTTCAGATCTTTTGAGATTTTTTCTATATTTCCTTTCGCCAGAAGGGGAAGATAATCCTGAATGATGTTCAGAGTATATTTGTTAAAATAGGGACTGTGAACTAATTGGAGGATTAAACATTCCTCCAGAGAGCGAGCACCCACTCCGGTCGGATCTAAGCTCTGCACAGCGTACAAAGCCTGCGTTGCCTCTTCCACTGAACTTCCCATGAAGGAAGCCAACAAATCGAGCGGTTCGTCTAGGTATCCGCGATGGTCCAGGCTGTCAATGATGTATTCGCACCATGTCGCATAGCGAAATGGAAGATATTTCAAAATTTGTGGAAGCTGTTCCTTCACATACTCTGAAAAGGTTTCCTGATGTTGTATTGAACCGCCATCAGCAATCTGAGCAGAATCATTTTCATTGGCCGCCTGACGGGACGGGATCACGGTCTCAAAAATGGAACCGGAAAAATCCTCACAAAAAGTCATAAGCGAATTGGAGTCCCCGTTCTGCCAATCTTTATAGAATTGGTCCAGATCTACCATTGGGTTTTCTTCTGCAAACTGGATTAATTCTGCCTGCAGTCCAGCCATTGGTAACTGCAGGATTTTTAGTGATTGTCTCATTTCGGCTGATAGGATTTGTTGCTGGCAATGAATTTGCGATTGTAGCATAGACATCATCTCCTGTCGCAAGTATATTATCGTTTTTTGCCTGCACATGTGGAACCCACTGTTTGCTTGCAAAGAGCATGGTCTAGTATGGGAGGCTCTGAAACTGATTTTTGCCGAAACATTGAGAAAGACAAATTTGAGGATTGGACCATACAATCAGTTTTTCTTTATTATAGCATACAGGAATCGAAACCGTGCCGCAATATGGTCTCATGATCTGAAATTCCAAAAGCGAACAGCCCGGCTCAAATACCGCCCCAATAATTGGAAGCGTTTGAGCCGGACTGACCGCTATGAGACTAAAAATCTAGTTGAAGCGAGTTTGCTTTAATCAAGAGCTGGGTCATTAGATTGCCCTTTGTCGTTCAGCTTTGACAAAATATCATTGAAGGTCTTTCGGTCAATTTTGTAGAACAAGAAGACAATTCCGCAGAGAACAGACAAGATTCCTGGAATTACAGTAAAGAAATTGTTGATGGTGCCGGTGACCAAAGGAGTCTGCGTCACATTCGCTTGGAACCCCAAAACTGCCAGAGCGGCCGCCACGCCGGCACTGCCCAATGCAATGCCAAATTTATTTCCCAGCGAGATAAATGCAGACAAAAAGCCGTCGTTTCGAACCCCGGTTTTCAGCTGCCCGTATTCTACCGTGTCGGGAATCACGCCGTAAATACCAGAAGCCAAAACCCCTTCAAAGAATTTAGAGATTGCACACAGCGCATAGAATGGGACAGGCGAACCGATAGGTGAGGTAAATCGCATAAGAATCATAGCGATACCTGCTCCAATACAGCCGTAAGCGGTGACGCGCCCTTTGTTGCCATTAAAATTGTACCATGCTTTAAAAAGATAGCAGCCCGCAACCAGAGGTACAAGTCCTACAAGATTATATAGAGACATCAACCCTTCGTCGCCCTGAACATACTTAAAATAGTAAGTATACATGGACCCTCTGCCGTGGACAAAGAAACCCCACAGCAGTTGGCCGCAGAATGCAATCAAAAACGGGCGGTTTACCAGCATTGATTTAAACTGTATCCCCAGGGGATATTTATGTTTGACCGGGGGAGGAACAACCTCTCTCTGCGTCGCAAACACAACCGAGGCGCAGATCATAAAGATAATCACAAAAATGATTGTGGTCAAACGGTACCCGATTGCGTCGTTCCCCCCGCCCAGGGCCGAAACCATTGGGACGACGATAATTCCGACCCCCGCGATAGAGACGTTGGCCAGGGTGATTCGCATGGTGGACAACTTCGCGCGCTCATCTGTATTTTGAGTCAAGACGCTGGTCATTGCGCTGTATGGGATATTCACTCCGGTATAGCATAGTACCAGCAGAGCGTATGTCACATACATATAAACTATCTTGGATGTATCAGACCAATCGGGGTGTGCCCAGAACGTCAGCACCGTAATGATTGCTGTTGGGAAAGACATCAGCAGCACCCAAGGCCGGTAGCGGCCCCAGCGGGTCCTGGTGCGGTCGGACAGACTTCCGATAATCGGGTCATTGATCGCGTCCCATGCCCGCGCAATCAGCATCAGCAAGGAGACAGCCGCCATTGGGATCCCAAATACATCTGTATAGAAAATCATCAGATAGGATCCCACAAAGGTCCAAACAAAGTTATTTCCGAAATCTCCTAACCCAAAGCAGAACGCTCTCCAAAAAGGAATCTTAATATTTGTATCCACAGTTTGGATGGATTCAGTTTCTTTCATGGACTCTCCTTTCTATTCCTCTTTTCATCAATCTGCGAGATTCTTAAAATGTAATAATCCCCTTAATATATCCGGGCGGGTTCGTATCCAGCAGCCGGAAGCCTTCGTCAACCCGTTCGAATGGGATACGGTGGGTGATTAATTCCTCTGTGGGGAATACACCCTTGACATAAGCTTCCACTCCGATTTCCAGAGTATGCATGTATTCATTCGTATAATAAGGATGAACCACATGGATAATGGGAGAACGGTACATCATATTGTAGGCCATCTCCTCTGTCCATGTCTCATTTTTAGAATACACAGACGGCGTAAGGATCTTGCCGCGGCCCGATATTTTTGCCACCGAAAGAGCGGTCTGCAATCCGCGCAAGCTCCCGGTGATCTCAACAATACAATCATACATCCTCCCGTGGGTCAGTTCAAACGAGACATCCTCCACATCCACGTTTTTAGGATTAATGGTCTTGGTCGCTCCGTATTGGACCGCCATTTCCAGGCGCTTTTCATCCAAGTCGATGGCAACAATATCGCCTAGAGCCTGACTTTTCAGTCCGGCAATAACCATAAGCCCCATGAAACCGCACCCTATCACAGCAATCCGGTCTCCCATTTTCGGCTCCACGGCACGCACAATGTTGGCCACGCACATCATCGGCTCACCCAGGCAGGCGTCGATCGGCTTTGATGTCTCCGGGATCTTGATCATTTGTGCGTTGGCTGCTACATTGTAATCCGCAATACAGGTACTGAGTACGCCCGTCACCAAATCGCCCGGTTTGAAACATGTAACGGCACTGCCTACATCCTCGACAACGCATACTGGCTCATGCCCAATTCCCATGGGGAACTGAGGGTTCTTGATCATTGCGTCATAGCCATGTTTGTTTCCGAAGCCCATGGCGCTGGTTCCGCGATATGCGGGGATGTCAGAATGGCACAGTCCTACACTGATGGTTTTGTACAGCACTTCATTTTCTTTCAGCTTGGGGATTTCCTCCTGAATAAAATCAAACTGCTTAGGCGCAACCAATACGGCTCTTGTCCTTTTCATCGCGTGTTTTCTCCTTCTCTTCCGACTTTATTTCCGGGAAATTGACTTTTTTGCTGCCACGGCAATGTCCTGGGCAGTAAGGCCCATGACCTGTTTTAAATAGTCAATGGGGCCAACCTCGCCGAATCTGTCCTTGACGCCCACACGCTCAACAGGGACAGGGCAATTGCTGCCCAGCGTCTCACAGACTGCGCTGCCCAGGCCTCCAATAATGTTGTGATTTTCAGCTGTGACAATTGCACCTGTCTCCTGCGCGCAGGTTGTTAAAAGATCTTCATCAATGGGTTTGATCGTAAACATGTCCACCACACGGGCAGAAATTCCATCGGCTGCCAGCAACTCTGCGGCCTCCATCGCTTCAGCGACCATCATTCCAGTGGCAACAATGGTGACATCCGAGCCCGGACGAATCACACAGCCTTTTCCGATGGTAAAATCAGAGCCTTCCTGATAAACTCTGGCCATGGGTTTGCGGGCCATACGGATATAATAGGCACCTTGGAGTTTTGCCAGTTGATCCATCAGGTTGACCAACATCACGCTATCGGTGGGTTCTACAATTGTCAATTCGGGGAAGGCGCGCAAAGCCGCAACGTCCTCAAAGGGCATATGCGTACCTCCATTGAAAGCAGCCATTACGCCAGGATCAGATCCAACCAAGCGAATATTGGACCCTGCATAGCAGGCAGAAATAAAAATCTGATCATTGGCACGGCGAGCCAAGAACGGTGCAAAGGTATGACAGAAGGGGATCTTCCCAACCGCGGACAAGCCACAGGCGACCCCGACCATATTGGCTTCCTGAATCCCGCAGTTGAACAGCTGTTTCGGGTAGGTCTGTTCCATTTCTTTGTATCCGCCGCCGAGAATGCAAACGCCTAGGTCAGCTTCCAGCTCCATGATATCACGATTTTCACCCATCAAGCGCATCATGGTATGAAAATAAGTCTCTGACAGACCGGAAGGCTCCATCTCAATCTTGTTCATTACTTGATAGCCCATAAATATTCCTCCTTTTTTTGTCAAAATCAGGCTTGAAGCGCCTGAAGCGCTTCCTCCATATCCTCTTTGGACACAGCAACATGATGGCACCAGGTGCGCTCGGCAAATGTGCAGCCTTTCCCCTTGATGGTGTGCAGAAT
The DNA here is from genome assembly GCF_025567315.1 of Agathobaculum ammoniilyticum. Lineage (NCBI taxonomy): Bacteria > Bacillati > Bacillota > Clostridia > Eubacteriales > Butyricicoccaceae > Agathobaculum > Agathobaculum ammoniilyticum. The sequence continues at coordinate 5,653 of NZ_JAOQJE010000027.1, read as the reverse complement.
AATGGCGCTGGGCTTATCCTGAACCGCTTTGGCATTTAGAATTGCCTCATGAATGGCATTATAGTCGTGTCCGTTGATCTCAACAGCATCCCAGTGGAAGCTCTTAAATTTGTCTACATAGCTCTCCATCTCATTAATCTGACTAACGTAGCCGTCAATCTGGGCTTTATTGTCATCCACAAAGAGGATAAGATTTCCCAGCTTCTGCTGTGCCGCATACAGGATGGCTTCCCAATTTTGGCCCTCCTGGGACTCCCCGTCTCCCATAATGCAATAAACAGTGTTCTTTTTTTCATTTAAAAGGTGTGCCTGCGCGATGCCGGCTGCAATTGAGAGCCCCTGCCCCAGAGAACCTGTGGTCATATCAATACCCGGCGTCTTCCGGCGATCACAATGGCTGGGTAAATTTGTCCCGGGCTGGTTCAACGTTTCCATCCACTCCATCGGGAAAAAGCCTTTCAGTGCCAGTGCCGCATAGATGGCCGGTCCCGCGTGGCCCTTGGAGCAAACCAACCAGTCCCGGTCCTCCCAGGAAGGATTTTGGGGATCGTACTTCATGTCCTCCCCATACAGGACACTCAGTAGATCCGCGATTGACATACATCCACCGATGTGTCCAAATCCTCGAATCCCAATCTGTCGGATGGTTTGGATTCGAATTTCACGGGCAAAATTCTGCAGTTCCCGCTCTTTTGCTTGCGTCAGCATAAAACCACACTCCTTATATTTGGTCACGCTTTGCGTGCCTGACTAAAATGTGAGCAATCGCTTTGCCATAACGGACACCTTTTGCCTGAACATCTGGTAAACCAGTGAAATTTGGATCATTTGATAAAAAACCATTTCTTTTTTTGGCTATTCTGATGAGTTCAATATGTCCATCTCAAAAGCCAGTGGGCTGAGAAACGTCTCCCAACGAAATGGAATAAGCCTTCGCAAGAAAATTCTCATGGTGAGACAATAAAATTCTCAAAATTCTCAATCAAATGGATCTGTTCTGATGAGTTCAGTATGTCCATCTCAAAAGCCAGTGGGCTGAAAAACGTCTCCCCACGAAATGGAATAAGCCTTCGCAAGAAAATTCTCATGGTGAGACAATAAAATTCTCAAAATTCTCAATCGAATGGATCTGTTTTACCGAATCTGTCATAATTCGATGTACTTGCACCTCTATTTTTCCTTGTTTTGTCCATCTTTGTCCGCAGACACAATTGGCAGCTTTTATGCTAGGTATTTTGTAGCGGGTCCCTAATTATTGTAAGGAGGAATTCTTATGTTAACCGAATTTAATTTTCATGCTCCGTCTTTCGTAGTGGCGGGAAGAAACAGTGTTCATCAAACCGGGGAACTTTTAAAACAATGGGGCGCAGGCAAAAATATCATGGTGGTGTGCGGCAATAAAACCTATTCCCTTGGGTTATTGAATTCTCTGTTGGACAGCATCCGCAGCGGAGGCTTCACACCTTGTGTCTTCCATGGCTCTCTGCCTGACGCGCCGGTGGAGACTGTGCGCAGCGGCATCACCTATGCCAAAGAACATGACGTGTCTGCTATTGTCGCCTTTGGCGGGGGCAGCGCCATGGACACAGCCAAAGCAATTGCCTGCATGTTGGACGTAGACGGGGATATTATCGCATACTGCAAGGGACAAATCAAGCCGATCCGCCGCAGCAACCTGCTGTTTGCCATCCCCACCACTTGCGGTACAGGGTCAGAGAGCACTGACATTGGGGTTGTGTTGGATCAGGAAGCAAATTACAAGTATATTTTTGCCAATCCCTTTGCCGGCCCCGATGTGGCTATTTTGGATCCCGTACTGCTGACTGCGCTTTCTCCCTCCATGATCGCAGCCACAGCCATGGATGCATTTTCCCACAGTGCAGAAGCATATACCTGCAAAGCCGCCAATGTTATGATGGAACCGCTAGCCCTCGCTTCCATGGAGATGATTGTAAAGCATCTGCCTGCCGCAATGAAAGAACCCGGCAATCTGGAGGAACTGGAACAGTTGCTGATCGCCTCCTGTATGGCCGGACAGGCGTTTACTCAGGTCGGCCTTCATTTGGGTCATGCCATAGCTCACGGCGTAGGTGTATATGGTCACGTCCATCATGGAACCGCATGCGCTCTGGTTCTGCCTTATGCCCTCTCATCGGTGAGCGAGGTCATTCCTGACCGCATTGCAAGGATCGGTAAAATTCTTGGCGCCGAAATCCCGGCCCAAGCCGCCCCAAAGGAGATCGGTCGCATTGTCAGCGATTCTCTGCAATCGTTCAACCGCTCGATCGGCATTGGGCGTCTTTCCGACTATGGCGTCACAGAGGAACAGCTGGACTCCATGGCGGAATATGCAATACATGAGGGCGGAACACAAGGGAATTCTTTCCGCCCATCGCCCAAAGCAGAGGTAGTAGAGTATCTGAAATCCATTCTGTAATATAAATAAATCGGCAAAAAGCGGACGGGACTTTTTTGCCCGTCCGCTTTCCTGTCAGAAGAAGAGAATTGCTTGCAAAGTAGCGCAAATACTTTATAATGTTGTAAAGGGGGTGTTTTGCAATGTTAGATGCAACGGACCAGCAGTATTTTCAGAATCTAAAACACCTATGGGCACTTTTCCGGGAAACCGGAGAAATTTCCCCAGAGGTGAGGCCAATGATCGCTTCATCTTGGATGCGCAGCAGAGACTTCCATGTGGATATGACGAAGCCTCTTCGTGCTCCGATTTTATCCCGGCCTGAACTTCACTCTCTGCAGGCGGCCAATCAAACTCTGATTGACATTGCGAAGCCAATCATGGAAAAAATGCATTCCTTGGTGGGGGAAACTAAGAATTTGATCTCTCTCCATAACCCAGACGGCTATATGCTCTATTCTTGCGGTGATGAATACTACGCTGAGATGGAGACCGAAAGTTTATTTTCTCTGGGAGTCTGTTGGCAGGAGCGCTACATCGGAACAAACGGCATTACCCTGGTAGTTCTGGAGGATTCTCCCGTCCAGGTCTATGGTGCCGAGCATTATTGCGCGGCTCAGCATGATGGAACTTGTTCTGCAGCCCCAATCCATGATCGAGACGGAAGAATAATCGGTGTGTTGAATATGGCCGGAAAAGACTGGTCGGGAACCCTTCACACCCTGGGGCTTGTGGCTTTGGCGACCTTTTCCATTGAAAATCAGCTTACCCTGTTACATTCTTACAGATTGGTAGACACGGCAATTTCCAGTATCTCAGAGGGAATTGTGGTGGTGGATCAGGAGTTATGCATCCAGCGAATCAACCTGGGCGGAGAACAAATTTTGCGTGCGAAAAAAGAAAGTTTGTTGGGTCATTCAATTTCAACATGGTTTGGATCTCGTCACGAAGAATTGCAGCTCCGTTTACAGAAAGAGATTGCACCTTTCTCATTTGCAGAGGAAGAACTGATTGTGGGGGAGCATCATATTTCTTGCAACATCTCTATTTTCCCAATCGTGGTTGAACAGCATCCGGAGGGAGCAGTCCTTCTCCTTCGCCGCAGCCGGTCAATCAACGCTCTGGCCAATCAAGTAATGGGGAACCGCGCTCGGTATGTATTTGACTCCATCATTACCCAAGCGCCTCAAATCCTGAATACGATCCAGACAATGGAGAGTATAGCGGCCACGAATTGTACGGTGCTATTAGAGGGTGAGAGTGGAACAGGAAAAGAGCTATTTGCCCATGCCATTCACAGTGCTAGCCATCGAAAAAACGGTCCGTTTATTGCAGTCAACTGCGCCTCCCTGCCACATTCTCTTGTCGAAAGCGAACTATTCGGCTATGAAAAGGGGGCGTTTACCGGAGCCCTTGGACAAGGTAATCCTGGAAAATTTGAACTTGCTGATGGCGGAACAATTTTTCTGGATGAGATCGGAGAACTTCCTTTGGAAATCCAAAGCAAACTTTTGCGCGTTTTGGACTCTCACCGAATCTTTCGGATTGGAGGAAAAACGGAAAAGAATTTAAACATCAGAGTCATTGCTGCAACGAACCGCGATTTACAGAAAGAAGTAAGAAATCATAATTTTCGAGAAGATTTATATTATCGCATCAATGTGCTCTCTTTTCACATTGTCCCATTGCGGGAGCGGATTGGAGATGTGCCTCTTTTAGCAAACTATTTTATCGAGGAGATCAACCGCAGAGGGGAACGAGAGTCCAAGATCATATCTCCGGAGTGTATGCGAATTCTAGAGCAACACACTTGGCCCGGAAATGTGAGAGAATTGCAAAATGTGATTTTGCGTGCCTACTACTGCAGTGGGAAAAACGATGTAATTTTGCCGGAACATCTCCCGGATGACTTGCTGCATCTGTTATCAAACACGCGAACACCACAACCAAAACAATATTCCGGAGAAGACACCGCGCAGAAGGAAAAAATCGAGCAAGCGCTTTCTCAATGCAACGGAGATACAAAAGAAGCTTGCAAACAACTTGGAGTCAGCCGTGCTACGCTGTATCGATATTTAAATTATTACAACATACAGGCCCGGACTTTTAAAGCAAAAACCAAAACTACATAGTGCCCTTTGCTGGCCGCAAAGGTATAGGGGAGAGCAGACAGCGGCGGTGAACACACTAGAGGCAGCATTCCTATGGGTTTTAAATTATTGGCTGACAATAGCAAAAATAAGAGAGCCAAATTCCGGGCAACTGTACTCAATGGCCGGGGCAATCCCAAATTTTGTGTAACCGCCAAAAACGGTGCAAATAGAGAAAAATTTATCATGGGCGGCAGACGGGTAAAACGGCTGCCGCCTTGTTAACAACATAACGCCAATGGGACGGGATGTCAAGGCGGAGCTATCATATCCCCTCTGCCATCGATCTGAAACGGCATTACTCAGGCATGCGCTCGGCGAAGTAGACAGCCATCTGGGCGTGGATCACACTCCAGTCCTGCCGCCGGCCGGTCCACTTTTTCGTGATGTCCATCATGGCCAGATACAGCATTTTCAGCAGGCTGTCGTCGGTGGGGAACACGGATTTGGCTTTTGTCACCTTGCGCAGCTGGCGGTTGAAGCCCTCGATGGCATTGGTGGTGTAAATCAGCCGCCGCACCTCCTGAGGGTACTTGAAATAGGTGCTCAGGTTTGCCCAGTTGTCCCGCCAGGACTGGGAGATTTTCGGATATTTCCGGTCCCAGTGCTCCCCGAAGGTATCCAGGGCATCCAGTGCCGCCTGCTCATCTACGGCGGCATAAACTGCCTTCAGATCAGCCATGAGCGCCTTTAAGTCCTTGTAGGACACATATTTACTGGAATTGCGCAGCTGATGGATGATGCAGTTCTGAATTTCGGTTTGAGGAAAGGTTGCATGGATAGCCGCATCAAATCCGGCAAGGTTATCCGTGCAGGCGATGAAAATATCCTCCACACCACGGTTCCGCAGGCCGTTGAGCACGGTCGCCCAGAACTTGGCGCTCTCATTTTCGCCTACCCACATGCCCAGTACATCCTTCCGGCCATCCAGATCAATGCCTGTGGCAATATACACCGCTTTCTTTACGATCTGCCCCTCGCTGCGGACATGGTAGTGGATGGCATCCAAAAATACCACGGCGTAGATGGACTCCAGAGGCCGCTGCTGCCACTCTTTGGCCACAGGCAGGATCTTGTCCGTGATCCG
>NZ_JAOQJE010000026.1:6883-13895 GCF_025567315.1 Agathobaculum ammoniilyticum | reverse complement strand
TATCGGCCTCATCCGTGAACGCCGCACCGGCAAACATGGTGAACGCGCATGCGAACGCCAGCACCAGTGCGAGAACCTTTTTGAGATTCTTCATGGGGTTTTTTCCTCCTTTAAAATTTTCAGGCGATTGCTCGCCCTTATTACGTTGACAATCATACCATGCGGGAATAAATGCGTCAAGAAGATTGCGTGAAGTGTAACAAACGGGTAATATTACGCATCCGTGACTGTCACAAAATACGAAAATTACGGGATTATATATAATAAGGTAAGCGCGCTGCATGGATATGCGCGTTTCGCGTGCTGTGTTACGACGCCCGCTCGAACATCTGTACCGGGGGGTATACCGTCTTTTTCCATAAAAATCATACAGGGGATAGAATAACCATAAAACTGGATTTGTCAAGGGGAAGTGTTCCACCCGTCTCCGCCGCGCGGGGGCAATCCGGCGGACGCGGGCGCGATCGGATGCAGGGCGGAAAAGGGCGCATTTTGTCGTCCGGCGGCAGCAGGAAACCCCCAAACCGGCTGGTTTGGGGGCTGATTTCCTCTGTTTTGACCGGAATCACGGCTTTAGAGCCGGTGAACGTGCGGTCATTTTTGATTTTTCGTTCAGATGGTGCGCACCGAGATCATTCCGTCGATCGCGCGGAGGGCTTCGAGGTTGGCTTCGGTGGGCTGCTCGGCCGCGTCCACGATGGTGTAGGCGTAGTCGCCTCTGGAGCGGTTGCCCATGTTCTCGATGTTGCACTTGACCGCCGCGGTGATGGAGGCGATCATGTTCGGGATGTTGCGGTGGATCATGCAGATGCGGTAGCCGCCCTCATACGGCACCTTGAGGTTGGGGAAGTTGACCGAATTGCGGATGGTTCCCTTTTCGAGGTAGTCCACGATTTCCTTGACCGCCATTTTCGCGCAATTGTCCTCGCTCTCCGGCGTGGAGGCGCCGAGATGGGGCAGCGTGACCGCGTTTTCCTGCGCAAGGATCGCGTCAGAGGCGAAATCGGACACATACGCCGCGACTTTGCCGCTTTCGAGCGCGGCAGCCATGGCCTGCTCGTCAACCAGCTCGCCGCGGGCGAGGTTGACGACGCGCACGCCGTCCTTCATCTTGGCGATCGCCTCCGCGCCGATGATGCCGCGGGTGTCCGCGAGCAGCGGGACGTGTACGGTGATATAATCGCAGTTGGCGAAGATCTGGTCCAGCTCGGTCACATGCTTGACCGAACGGGACAGCGCGAGCGCGCCGTCAACCGAGAGGAACGGGTCGTAGCCCCAGACCTCCATATCCAGGCCGACCGCGGCGTTGGCCACCTTGACGCCGATCGCGCCCAGTCCGATCACGCCGAGGCGCTTGCCCGCGATCTCAGGGCCGGCGTAGGTCGCCTTGCCCTTTTCCGCGGCGGGGCCAATGTCCGGCGTGCCGGCAAGGCCCTTGACCCAGTTCGCGCCCTGCACCACCTTGCGGGAGGCGAGCAGCAGCGCGCAGATGACCAGCTCCTTGACCGCGTTGGCGTTCGCGCCAGGGGTGTTGAACACCACGATGCCCTCTTCGGCGCAGCGGTCGAGGGGGATGTTGTTCACGCCCGCACCCGCGCGCGCGATACACTTGAGGCTTTTGGGGAACTGCACGTCGTGCAGCTTGGCCGAGCGGACAAGGACCGCGTCATAGTCCTCAAAATCCTCCGAGCAGGCATAGCCCGCCGGATCGAGCTGATCGAGGCCGATTTTGGAAATTTTGTTATACAGCTTTACGTTAAACACAGGAATCAATCCCCTTTACTCTTTTGGAATGGACGGGCGCGGCGGGCGCGCCCGCGGATCAGGCGTTTTCCGCCGCGAATTTCTTCATGAAGTCGATCAGGTGCTCCACGCCCTCGACCGGCATCGCGTTGTAGATGGAAGCGCGCATGCCGCCGACCGAGCGGTGGCCCTTGAGGTTGCTCATGCCCGCTGCCGCGGACTCCTTGGCAAATTTCGCGTCCAGCTCGTCGTTTCCGGTGCGGAAGGTGACGTTCATGTGGCTGCGGGACGCCTTTTCCGCGACCGCCTTGTAGAAGTCCTGGCCGTCGAGGTAGTCGTACAGCATGCCGCTGCGCTTGGCCGCCAGCTCCTGCATCGCCTTGACGCCGCCCATCTGCTCGACCCACTCGAGCACGAGGCCCAGCACATAAATGCCGTAGGTGGGGGGCGTGTTGTACATGGATTCCTTATCCGCCATGGTCTTCCAGTCCAGCATGACCGGATACTTCTCCAGCGGGTAATGGCCTAGCAGGTCCTCGCGCACGATGACCACGGTCACGCCCGCGGGGCCCATGTTCTTCTGCGCGCCCGCGTAGATTACGCCGTATTTGGAAACGTCCACCGGCTTGGAGAGGATGTTGGACGACATATCGGCCACGAGCGGCACGCCTGCCGGGGTTTCGGGGTCGTACTGGTACTCGGTGCCGTAAATGGTGTTGTTGGCGCAGATGTAGAAGTAATCCGCGTCCGGACGGATGTCCAGCTCGCCCTGCGTCGGCACGCGGTCGAAGTTGCCCTCCTTGGAGGAGAACGCGACATGGATGTCACCGAATTTGACCGCTTCCTTATAAGCGTTGTTGGCGAAGTTGCCCGTGATGGCGTAATCCGCCTTGCCGGTGCGCATCAGGTTCATCGGGATGGCCGCGAACTGGGTCGTCGCGCCGCCCTGCAGGAACAGCACCCGATAGTTCTGCGGGATGGAGAGTACGCGGCGCAGCGCGGCCTCGGTTTCCTTGATGATCGCGTCATATACTTTAGAGCGGTGACTCATCTCCATGACGGACATGCCGGAACCCTTGTAGTTCAGCATTTCGGAGGCACAGCGCTCAAGCACGGGTACCGGAAGCATGGACGGGCCTGCGGAGAAATTGTAGATACGATTGTCAGCCATAGTGAATAGTTACCTGCCTTTCAAATTTCAACATGCTGTTCCAAAAAAGAACGCAGTATTCATTATAATATAAGGGAAAGATATTTACTACGGGAATATAGCCCAAAAATCCATCTGAAAAAGACGAATGTCTGCACATTATGGACAGAGCGTGTGCGGAAGGATTTGCCAAGCGCCCCGCGCGCATGCTATAATAACAAAATACCAGAAGCGTGGGCATGCCAGAGAAAGGGGGCCGCGGCCCATGTTCCATCACAAAAAAAGAGCCCGGGCGCCGCAGCTCACCCACCGCCAGATCAACCGGCTGATGCCGTTCACGGGCGCGCCGCTGTTCCACGCGCTCCAGCTGCTTGCGACCGGCGATTCCGCGCGCTTCCATATGCCGGGGCATAAGGGCGAGCCGCTGTTCAACAGCTATGCGGAGATATTCGCCATCGATTTCACCGAAACCTACGGCACGGGCAACCTGTACCTGGGCGACGGGCCGATCCGCGACGCCGAGGTCGCCGCGGCGCGCTATTTCGGCGTGGACGACTGCTTTTTTCTGACCGGCGGCTCGACCCAGGGCGTCCTCGCCATGCTTGCGGCCGCCGTGGGGGAGGGCGGCAGCGTGCTGCTGGACCGCGAATGCCACAAGTCGGTCTGCTACGCCTGCGCGCTGCTGGATATCACACCGCATTTTATCTCCGCGCCGCTTATCGAGCCGTTCGCGGTGTCGGGCGCGCTGCCCGTGGACGCGGCCGAGCGGGCGCTGCTCGACCATCCGGAGATCCGCGCCGTGCTGCTCACCTCTCCCACCTATTACGGCGTGTGCCGCGCGATACCGGCGTTCGCGGATCTGTGCCGCGCATACGGCAGGCTTCTGCTGGTCGACGGGGCGCACGGCGCGCATTTTCCGGCGCTCGGCCTGCCCGCGCCGGTCGCGGAGGGCGCGGACATGGCGGTGCTCTCCATGCACAAAACGCTGCCCTGTCTGGGGCAGGGGGCGGTCCTTCTGGCCGGCGCGGGCGCGGATAAGCGCGCGCTGCGCGAAAATACCGCGCTGTTCGGCACTTCCAGCCCGTCATACCCGATCATGGCGTCCATCGACCTGGCGCGCGCCTACACCGAAGGCCCGGGCCGAGCCGCCTACCGCCGCGCGGCGGAAACCTGCGGCGACCTGCGGGATTATATCGCGCGCCGCACCCGCTTCACACCGTTGGCCGAGAGCGATTTCCCCGCGCTCGACCCCTGCCGCCTGACGGTCTGCACCGCGGGTACGGATATCACCGGCCGTCGCCTGGCCGACATGCTTTGGAGCGAATACGGCGTGGCCTGTGAGATGGCGGACGACCGCAACGCCGTGTTCATTCTGACCGGCGCGGATACCGGCGCCTCGATCTACCGCCTGCGCCGCGGCCTGCGCTGCCTGTCCGGCCGGCGACGGGAGGAGCCGCTTTCCTTGGCGGCCGCGCCCTTCCCGCCCGCCGCGCGCGTCATGCCCGTGCGGCAGGCGTGGTTTTCGCACACCGGCCGCGTCGCGCCCGCTGCGGCCGAGGGGCTGGTCTGCGCGCGGCCGGTCACGCCCTATCCTCCCGGCGTGCCGCTGCTGTGGCCGGGGGAGAAAATTACACGGGCGCACATTGAACTTATTCGGGAAAGATGGTACAATGAAATAGAAGAAATCACCGTGGTTATCTCGCAGCAGAGCGGAAAAGGGGGACACCTTTTATGAAAATGGTACTTGCGATCATCAATTATGATGATGCACAGGACGTAATCAACAGCCTGATGAAAGCGGGCTTTTCCATCACCAAGCTGGCGACGACCGGCGGCTTCCTCAAGGCCGGCAACGTCACCATCCTGATCGGACTGGAGGAATCCAAGCTGGACGCCTGCTTCGACATCATCCGCGAGCATTCCTCCTCGCGCAAGCAGATCATCCCGACCACCGCCGAGCTGGGCATGGGCTTTTTCCCATCCACGCCCGTACAGGTCGAGGTCGGCGGCGCGACCGTGTTCGTGCTGCATGTCGAGCGGTTTGAAAAGCTTTGATCTCGTTTGACAGTCTGCCGGGCAACACGGCGCTCAAAAGCAGCCTGCGGAACGCGCTGTCCGGCCGTTTCCCGCAGACCGTCCTGCTTTCCGGCGACGATCCCGACGGGCTGAAGACGCTTTCCTGCGTCCTAGCCGCCGCGATCCTGTGCGAGAGCGGTGGGCCGAGGCCCTGCGGGACCTGCCTGTCCTGCCGCAAGGCGGAGCAGGGCGTGCATCCCGACCTGATGATGATCGATGCGGGCGACGAGGAGCTGAAGGTCGATCTCGCGCGCCGCATTAAGGCGGAAAACGCGATCGTCCCCAATGACGGGGCGCGGCGCGTGACTGTGATCTGCCACGCGCAGAACCTCAACCCCATGGCGCAGAACGCACTGCTCAAGGAGCTGGAGGAGCCGCCGGGCTATGCATTTTTCATCCTGGCCGCCGAACAGCCGGACGCTCTGCTGCAGACCGTGCGCTCCCGCTGCACGAAATTCGCGCTCGCGCCGGCCGGCGCCGCGGTTTCGGATGAGGAGGCGGCCGCGCTGCTCGCGCCGTATCTGGCCGCTGTGGCCGCGCAGCGCGAGGAGCGGATGATGCTGGCCGCGCTGGCGCTCGAAAAAACGCCGCGCCGGACGCTGATGGGTGTGCTGGGCATTCTGCAGGCCGCGTTGCGCGACGCTGTGTTTTTCGCCAAAGCCCTGCCGCAGCCGCCTTTGCAGCCCGCGCTGGAAACCGAAGCGCGCGCTCTGGCACGGACGGTACCCGCCAGCCGCCTGCTGGCGGTATATGACTGGATTGGAGAGCTGATCGGTCGGATCGGCCGCAACGCCGCGGCGGCGGCAGTGACCTGTGCGCTGACAAGCGATGTATACCGCATCTGCTTTCTATAATATAGGAGGATATCAGCTTTTGACTACAATTATCGGAGTCCGTTTCAAGCCAAACGGAAAGATGTATTATTTTGACCCGCAGGACATCCCTGTGGAAACAGGGACGGGCGTGATCGTGGAAACTGCGCGCGGCCTGGAGTACGGCGAGTGCGTGCAGGCGAACACCGACGTACCTGACCAGACGGTTGTGCAGCCGCTCAAACGCATGCTGCGCGTGGCGACCGACGCGGACCGAAAAACGCTCGAGCGGAATAAAAAGCGCGCGGACGAGGCGTTTATCGTCTGCAAGCGCAAGATCGAGGAACGCGGGCTGGACATGAACCTGGTCACGGTCGAATGTACCTTTGATATGAACAAAATGCTGTTTTATTTTACGGCAGATGGCCGCGTGGACTTCCGCGAGCTGGTCAAGGATCTGGCCAGCGTATTCCGCACCCGTATCGAGCTGCGGCAGATCGGCGTGCGCGATGAAGCGAAGATGATCGGCGGCTTGGGCACCTGCGGCCGCGAGCTGTGCTGCTCCTCTTATCTGGAGGACTTCCATCCGGTTTCGATCAATATGGCCAAGGATCAAAACCTGTCGCTTAACCCTGCCAAAATATCCGGCACCTGCGGGCGGCTGATGTGCTGTCTCAAATATGAGCACGAAGCCTATGCCGAGCTGCAAAAGGTCACGCCCAAGCAGGGCAGCGTGGTGGATACGCCGGAGGGGCGAGGAAAGGTCATTTCCACGCAAATGCTGCGCGGCACCTGCAAGGTGCAGCTGGACGACAGTCCGGAGCATTCCCTGACCGAGTTCCAGTGCGCAGATTGCTGCGTGGTGAAGGGCGCCTGCCGCAACCGGCAGAACATCGCCGCGCTGGCCGAGGAGCGCCGCAGGCGGGAGGAAGCCGAATCTGTCCGTCCGCCGCGCGCAGAGCGGTCTGCTCAGCCGGACAAGCCCGAACGCGCCCCCTCAGCGGCAGAGCCTGCCGCGCCGGAAAGCGCTTCGGCTGCCGAAGGCGCAACCGGCGACGCCCCCAAGCGCCGTCGCAGACGCGGCGGACGCCGCCGCAGGAAATCCTCCGGTGGGGAAGCGCAGGCGTATCACGAAGAGAAGCCTGTAGAAGAATAAAATACGCCCCTCTTATAAAAGAGGGGCGTATTTTTATAATTATTCTTTTGCATGAATGAATACTCAAATTCCGAC
>NZ_JAOQJE010000026.1:0-6633 GCF_025567315.1 Agathobaculum ammoniilyticum | reverse complement strand
AAAATAACTAAATGGACAAACTTTTTTACAAGCCTCTATTTTTTATCCGCAAAAGCCACCTATGCGGGTTGCGCCTGTTTGGCACAAATGAGCCCTCCAAAAGTAAGAAAAGAAATTTGTCTATAACATACAAAACGGCCTCCCTTTTATGGGAGGCCGCACCGAACTCTCTCTATGCTTTTCTGCTGAGGCGCTGCTGCATATATGCATGCGCATTATTTTCCAGCGTATCATCCAACGGGGATAGCGGCTGAACAACATCGTATTTCCGTTGTATCGCCTTCTGCAGGATAAAATCACACAGCTCCGGATTTTTGGGAAGCAGCGAACCATGCGAATAGGTGGCGAACACATTTTTATAACGCGCCCCTTCGGTTTGATCCTCGCCGTTGTTGCCGTAACCGCTCAGCACCATGCCCAGCGGCGCGACATCTTCGCCCAGATAGGTTTTACCCGAATGGTTTTCGAACCCTACCACGATCGTCCCGCTGCTTTCCGGCGTTGTGCGGAACATATAATTGCCGATCATACGCTCTTTGGCGCCTATGGTATGGATATTGATTGCTCCGATAAAATCCATCTGACTGCCGTCCCAGGTTTTATAATACTGACCCAGCATCTGATAGCCTCCGCAGATCGCCAAAAACACCTTCTCATCCTCGACCGCCGCACGGATGTCCCGCGCCTTGCCGCCCGCCAGATCACGCAGAAGGACCTCCTGCTCGAAATCCTGACCGCCGCCGATAAAAAAGATATCGTATGCCTCGATATCCAGAGGCTGCCCGATCGAGCATTCCTCTATATGAGCCGCCATACCGCGTGCTTCCAAGCGCCTTTTCATCGTTATGATATTGCCACGGTCGCCGTAAAGATTGAGGATATCCGGATATAAATGACAGATATTCAGTTCCATTTCCCGTCTCCTCCATTATTCATAAAATGCCTTGATATCCGTATGCCGGCTGATCTCATTGCGCAGGTCGAACATCGCCGTATAGGTCGGCATCAGAAAGGCTGGCGTTTCATCCGCGCCCACGCGATCCAGCAGGGTCTCATACTCCCGCACGACCTCCAGTCTGTCTGTCCGGAAGCCGGCATATTTTAAGCGGAGCGCCATATCGTCTGCACGGACGCCGGAAACCAGGATCTGGGTGAACCGTTCCTGCTGTTCCGCCAGCGCCTCAAAATCAACGTCCCAAATCCAGCTGATATCCGTTCCGTCCGCAAAGCGGTCATTCAGAAGAAACGCCAGTTTATAGCTGCCTTCGTCATGCGCGATCAGGTTGATGACCTGATTAAAGCCCGCCGGATTTTTTACCAACATCATCCGTGCCTGTGCTTTGCCGAGTGTAAACTGCTCTGCGCGGCCAAAGCCGCATTCAAATTGCCCCAATGCGCTGACGGCCGTCTCATCGTCAATACCGGCGACATGGGCGGCCGCGGCCGCGGCCGCGGCATTGTAAATATTGTAGCCGCCCGGCAGATTCACATGTACGTCGTACTCCCGTCCGCAGATATCCAGCACGATATCAGAGGCATCCGCACCAGCCGTCAATATCTGGGTGACCGCTATGGACGGCGTTTTTCTGCCATATCCGCAGTTCGGGCAATGGAACCCCCCCAGATGGCCGTATGTCACATAATCATACTGATACTCGGTTTTGCAGTGAATGCAGTAGGGGGCGTCTGACAGCTCGTGCGCCGCATGCGTATAAATCGGCACATTGACGCCAAACCAAACCACCCTGTTAGGGATCTTTTCAGCCAGCGAGGCGGTAAGCGAACAATCCGCGTTCAAGCACAGCACAGCGTCCGGAATATGCGTGATGCCTTCCCGAATAGCGTTGAGCGTATGGGTGATCTCGCCGTACCGATCCAGTTGATCCCGAAATATGTTATTGACTACCAGGCATTCTACCGGCAGGAATTCGCTTGCTTTCCGGAACGCGGCCTCGTCGCATTCAATCAGCGCATGGGTATACCGACATTTTCCGGAAAGGGAACAATACTGAGCAAATACCGCAATAATGCCGGTCAACAGATTTGCGCCGGATTTATTGGAAAAATATCGAAATCCTGCATCCGAAAACGCCTGTTCAATCATGCGGGAGGTCGTGGTTTTGCCGTTTGTGCCGGTCACAACGGTTACTTTGACACTCTGCGATAGCTCTCCCAAAATATTTTTATCAATCTTTAATGCAAGCTTACCGGGCAGGTTGGTCCCGCCGCGTCCCATTTTGCGCAGCAGCGCACCGGATACTTTGCATATTATAACGGCTATCCTGGTTTTGAGCTTCATAAGCTGCCCTTTCTGTTTGTAAAATGATATATAAAAGTATACCGCATTTTGTATCCTTGTACAAGCAGGGGAAAACAGAAATAGTGTTTCTGCACAAAATAATTGCAAAATTTTTTCTGAATCGTGGAAGCCGAATTTGGCTGTTTGTTTTGTTTATTATTGATTATCCAAAATTTCCCTAACACGGAAAAGTTTTTTATTAAGACAGTTTTGACTGCATTTTGGTAATTTCCTCTATATTATGTGCAGTATCGCGCCATCAGAAAAAGGTTCTCGCACTGGTGCTGGCGTTCGCATGCGCGTTCACCATGTTTGCCGGTGCGGCGTTCACGGATGAGGCGGACATTGTCAACGCAGAAGCCGTGGACCTGCTGACGGAGCTGAACATTATCAATGGCTACAGCGACGGCAGCTTCAATCCTGAGGGAGACGTCACCCGCGCTGAGTTTGCCAAGATGATTTATGTCATCCGCAACGGCGGCAACGACGACGCTTCCGCTCATGCGAACAACCCGACTTCGTTCACCGACCTGACCGACAGCTGGTATCAGGGCTACATCAAGTACCTGCAGAATACCGGCATCGTTGCGGGCAAGACCGCGACCCAGTTCGATCCGGACGGCAACGTAACCACCGGCGAAGCGCTCAAGATGGCGCTCGTTCTGGGCGGCTACCGCGCGGACAAGGCTGGTCTGACCGGCACCAAGTGGCTGACCAACACCGTCACCCTGGCAACCACCAACCGCCTGCTGAACGACGTTAACTCTTCCATCACCGGCGCCTGCACCCGTCAGGACGCGGCGCAGATCCTCGCCAACGCGCTGGATATGACCGCTGTCCGCTACTCCGAAATCGTTGAGGATTTCGTCAACGATTCCGAGGACGGCCTCGCTCTGGGCGGCTCTTCGATCTCCGTTGGCCGCAAGTGGATGGACCTGTGGACCAACGTTGGTACGCTGATCAGCATCGACGGCTCCGACCTCGATATCCAGATGTCCTCTTCTGACCGCACCGACAGCGACAGCGACGACGAGCATTTTGTCAAGGTTGACACCGACTACTCGAGCCTGCTGGGCCAGAAGGTCAAGGTTCTGTTCAAGGACGGCAAGAACAACTCTGTTCTCGGCGTTTACCCGATCGACGACAACAGTGTTGTCACGGTCAATCAGAACGAGATCAGCGTCGACGCCGGCAAGATCGTCATTGACGACGAGAGCTACTCGGTTGAAACCGACGGCGTGACTGTAATCCGTGACGGCGAAGAGCTGAACGAAAACTGGAAGGCTGGCGCGTTCAAGGATCAGCAGTCGGCGGACGTGATCACCCTGATCGACACCGATGACAACAACAAGATCGATACCGCTTACATCAAGACGGTAGACGTTGCCAAGGTTACCTATGTCGCTTCCTCGCAGATCATCGCGGGCAGCAAAACCTACAAGTTCTCCGAAGACACGATCGACGAGGACGTTGAGAAGGACGACTGGGTCATTATCACCAAGAACCTGTACAACGACAACAACGATATCGTCGTAGCCTCCAAGGCGACCGGCACTGTTGAGGCCACCAAGGATAAGACCGGCTGGAAGCAGTACCAGATCGGCGACGAGTGGTTCAATGAAACCGATTCCTCCAACAAGGACATCAACACCAACGTAAAGCCGGGTGTTGAGGCGGAATATGTTGCCGTAAACGGCATTCTGTTCTACGCTGACAAGACCTCCGCTGGTTCCGACAAGCTGACCGACGTTCTGTTCGTGTCCTATGTTGGCCAGGACGGCCTGTCCAACGATCAGGCGCGCGTCATGTTCCCGAACGGCGACAAGGCGACCATCAACCTGAAGAACACCTACTTTACGCAGCAGAACGGCGATAAGGGTACCGCTATTGTTCCCGGCCAGTTCTACGAGTACAGCAAGTCCGGCAGCACCTATGAGCTGATTGCCCTTGCCTCCACCGCTGACTTCTACGGTGATTTCACCTACGAGGGCAAGGAGGATCTGGATACCGCTGGCGATAAGGTCGACACTGACCGCATTTCTGACAGCGCAGACGTTATCGTTTGGACGACGGACAGCCACGGTACGCCGGCCAACACGACCAAGGCTGACATCAAGCACATCACCGGCAAGCAGCTCAAGGCGCTGGTAAGCGACGGTACGCTCGATGTCGATGGCAGCTCCAACAACCTGTATCAGGCTACTCTGGGCTACTTCACCTCCGACGTAGACGGCCTGAACCGCGCTTCCGTTATCGCTGTTGAGTTCAACGGCAACGGTTCTCTGGGTACTACATTCGACAATATTTCTTCGAATGCGAACTACGGCTTCATCACCAAGGACGCTGTTAAGCTCTCCAACGGCAACATCAAGTTCACCGTTTGGACCGGCGCTGAAAACGTTGAGGTTGTAGCTGAGAAGTCCCGCGAGAACGACTTCACCAAGGGTACTATCGTTGGCTACACCGCGATCAATGATGAGGATGGCAACAAGGTCATGACCGACGCTGTTGCGATCACCTCTGGTGTAACGGCTGGTTCCATCACCTCTGTTAACTCCAAGGGCACCACGATCGAATCCAGCACGATTAACCTCCCGTATGAGGATCTGGATGATTACAGCACTGTTCTGTACGTTGACTCCAAGGCTGGCACCGGCTTGGAAGATGGCGTTGCAACCAAGGCGAATAGCCAGAAGGTTAACGGCACTACCTACTACGCGACCAACCTGCTGGTATACGGCGGCGAGGTTATTGTAATCGACGTTAACGAGATCGCCGGCAAGCGCTATGGCGCTTACACGCTGCCCTCTATCTCCGGCCTGTCTGACGTACAGTGGCTGAACACCCGCACGAACGACACCGACGAGGGCGCGGCTTACGAAGGCGCGATCATGCAGCTTTCGTTCTACGCTGACAAGGATGGCACGCTGACGCTGACCAATGTTGCCGATATCGAGACTAACGACAACGACGGTACGGTTACCCTGTCTGTCAAGGGCGGCGAATACAACCTGTTTGATTCGCTGATCGTTACCGGCGCAGGCAATGTTACCGCGACCTTTACGGCCAACGGCTCTACCCCGGCTCCGGATCCGTCTGCTGCTACCGTTGAAATCAAGTCTGCGGCTCCGTCCCTGACTTTCGGCGGTACGACTGCATTTGATGTAAACGTTGTTTACGAGAATGCAATCGGCGAGACCCCGAAGATGGAAGTTTACACCAAAGCTGATGCTACCACCCGTAGCACCAACCTGGTAGACTCCACTAATGTTACCGAAACGACTCCGTTTGGCTTTATCACCAGCAACAATGAAACTGCTGCACAGGGCAAGCTGACTCAGGGTGCTACTCTGCCGGCTGGCGACTATGTGCTGGTAGTTAAGGTTGGCAGCACTGAGGATACTCAGGAGTTCTCGGTGGCAACGCAGAAGATTGCTGCTGTGACGATTGCAAACTTTACAGAAGCGACTAATGCTGGCTCTCTGAATGCTTACAACCCGGGTACGCTGTCCGCCACTCTGACCCCGGTTGCGGTTAACACGGCAACTCCGGTTGTTGACAAGGCTGCTTGCGTTATTGCAAATGTTGACGGCGATACCATCGCAACAGGTGACACGATTGTTGTGAAGATTACTGTCGAGTTGACTGATGCGAACAACAACGAATTTGCATCGACGATTCAGGCAAACAATGTCACGCTGACGGGCGCGACCAATACCGCAGTATCGAGTGTCGCAATTGTAAATGGTGATCTGGTTATCACCGCTACCACTACGGTTGCTTAATTCCGTGCTTGCATTCGAAAACCCCTCTCTTTCGAGAGGGGTTTTCCCTTTTTACTTCACGGCTATGTAGTGATAAGACCGCTCTGCCGTATTCGACATGACATAGTCGGCAAAAACCTGCGTGCTCTCCGTGTAAACGCGGAAACCACCCGCCTCGATGTTCAATACCGACCTGCCGTCCGATGCTTTCACCGGCTTTCCCGTCAGCGCCAGGCCGCCGTACCAATGGGTCTGGCTACCCTTGGAATAAGTCGCATATCCGCCGCACATCACCATCACGGCTTTTGGCGTAAAACCAATATTGATCAAACGGCTGGCGGCGCCGTCACCGGTGTAGGTGCCGAAATACACCTCCGCTTTTTGTGCAAGCTGCGCGGTGTGCGCCTGCAGGGTAGCTTCTGCGGACTGCAGACGGCTGTCAACGCCGGTAAGCGCGGCCTGGGTCGCTTTCGCGTCCAGCTCGGCGGCAAGCTCCTCTGAGAGCATCTCCCGATCGATCGTGTCCCCGAACGTGTCCACCACGATGCCCTCCACACGCGCCTCCAGCCG
>NZ_JAOQJE010000025.1:3159-14125 GCF_025567315.1 Agathobaculum ammoniilyticum | reverse complement strand
AGCCGTTTTACCCGTCTGCCGCCCATGATAAATTTTTCTCTATTTGCACCGCTTTTGGCGGTTACACAAAATTTGGGATTGCCCCAGAGGCCTTTGCGCAAGGGATTCCAGGAGTACGCGGTTGCGTATCCACGCAATCCTGGATACGGTTCGGATATTACGTTCCACTGCCTTCCAGTTCGTCCCATATCTCCTGGCAACATCAGGATAAAGCCATTTTGTTACCAACAGAAGCCTGTCTTGCCGTTCCATACACAGAGACACTGCGTAGGTAGTATGAAGAAACCCCTTATAATTCGCGGTTACTCCAAGGCTGTACAACAGATCACAAGTCGCATTTAGGTAGGGCAAGGTTTCATCTCCTTTTGCTTTATACAAGTTCATCCCCTTCTTCTGGCTGGATCCGCATAAATGTTTCCATCGGGACATCCAAAGCCACGGCTACTTTACAGAGAAGACATGCGGATGGGTTTGTCTTCTCACCGGTCTCCAAGGCTCGTACATGGCGAATAGAAGTGCCCATTTTTACGGCCAGCATCGCTTGTGTCTTGCCTCGGTCTTTGCGTACTTCGCGCAGTTTTGCTCCATCAAAGCTTGCTTCCATTTTCCTCACCTCCCTTCATGCAAAGCATAAGGGATGGAAGGGATTACCTGTGAGGCTCTGTAGTTCCCCTTTGGTGGAAAATGTCGAAAAAAATGGACCGGCCTTTCGGTCAGTCCATTAAAAAACCTATATTGTAGAGTCCTCCTGGCCCCTGCGATATTGCACCGGAACAAGATCCGGCGTCAGTTTTGTGGCCCACTCTCTGTCAGCCACGGCCATAGATGGCGCCCTGGACAGCACATAGACCAGATACCGGTATGGGTCAAGGTCGTTTTCCTTGGCCGTTTCAATCAGGCTGTAAACAATGGCGCTGCTCTGGGCCCCGCCTTCCGTATTTGCAAACAGCCAGTTCTTCCGCCCCATCACAAAGGGTTTCATACTCCGTTCTGCCCGGTTGTTGCTTATTTCCAGCCGCCCGTCCTCCAAAAAGCATTTTAGATATGGCCACTGCTCCCGCAGATAATACAGCGCCTTTCCCAAAGAGGACTTGGGCGGGGCGGTTTTTGTTTCCGCCCATGCCAACAAAGCGTCCATCACCGGTTTGGACCGGATCAGACGCTGTTTGTACCGTTCTTCCGGCGGCAGATCCGCCAGTTCCTTTTCAATGGCGAAGAGAACATTGCAGTATTGCAGTCCCTCCAACGCCGCGCAGCCCGTCTGCTGCTCTTTTGGCAAGGCGTTCACCGCTTCGTCAAACTTTCGCCGCAGATGCGCCCAGCAGCCAACCACCCGGATGTTCTCCGGCAATCGGTGGTAGCCGGAATAACCATCAGCATGGAGCCAGCCCGTAAAGCCCTTGAGGAACGCCTCGGCATTCTCCGCCTTTCGGCTCTGCTGGTACTCATACAGGACAATGGGGTGCCCGGCGTCTCCACCGGTCCGGTACAGCCACATATAGCACTTGCTCCTGGCCGTCCGCCCTTCCAGTTTCAGCACCTGCAGAGTCGTCTCATCCGCGTGGAGGACCTCTCGCTGAAGCAACTGTTGGTGCATCTGGTCATAGATGGGCCGCAGCCAATCCTCCGCCACCCGCAACACCCAGTTGCTCATCGTCTGCCGGGAGAGCATCACCCCAGCCCGATTCCATTCCTGTTCCTGCCGGTACAGCGGAGCGTACATCACAAACTTTTGGACCATGATATGAGCCACAGCCTCTGGGGAGGCGTAGCTGCCTGAGATCAGGGGAGGCTCTTTTTCGGCTTTCAGGACAGGTGTTTCCGTCCCCGTCTGCTTGCAGTTCTGGCAGGCGTATGTAAAATAAACATCTTCCCGGATCTTCACCTGGGCGGGGATCATCACCAGAGTACGGCGAACCTCACTCCCAATCTCCGTCATGAGTGTACCGCATTCAGGACAGTTACGCTCAGACTCCGGGACACGGTGTTCTACCACCTCAACAGGAACATTGTCCGGCAGTACCTCCTCCACACGGGAAGACCGCTTCTGCCGGGTGTGGGCAACAACCTTGCTCTCCGTTACGGAAGTCCTTTTAGCAGACAGCCACGCTTCCGTTTCATCAAACATCAGGCTCAACTGGCCTGCCAGTTCTTCCTTCGTCTGCTCGGACGATGCCCCATAGACTTTCTTTTTGGCAAGACGCATCTGCTCCATCAGCCAGTCCAGCTTCTGGTTCAGCTCGTCTCTTTCCGCCTTCAGAGACTCATATTCCGCACGGGAAATGGTCACCATTTCCGTGTTGCTTGTGATAATATTCACTTCATTTTTCATATTCTCATTATAACACAAAACCCCTTAAAACACCCGCATTTCAAGGGATTTCGAGGAAAATAGCATCCAATTTTTCAACGCTATATCATACTCAGGCCAGTCACCGCTTTGTGCGCTTTGGGCTGTTCGATCTTTAATCCTTCCATAAGCCAGCGGTACTGCTGGCCTGTCAACTGGCGCGCCTCATCTCCGTTCCGCGGCCACTGGAAGGCGCCTGCTTCTAACCGCTTATATACCAGAACAAATCCATCCCCCTCCCAATACAGCCCCTTGATCCGATCCCGCCGGTAACCGCAGAACAGGAACAGCGTATTGCTGAACGGGTCCAGATGGAACTGCTGCTGTACCAATGTCGCCAGGCCGTCGATCCCTTTCCGCAGATCTGTGTACCCACAGGCTATATACACTTTTTCCGCGCCGCGAAAATCATTCAGCATGGCACACCGATCGGCAGATCGCCTCTATCACCGGCAGCTCCACTCCCGCATAAATCTCAACTTCTATCCCTCGCCCCTTTACCACCACTGTTACTGCCGACTGTTTCCCCTCTGGAGCAGTCTGAAGAAGCTCCCTGTTCCACATCCCTTCCTTCCTCACTCTCAGCTCTACAAATTCAGCCGCCTTTTTTTCTGCCGGTACTCTTTCCACCCTTTTTATCCCGTGGCCACTTCGCTGCAATACTCTTTTCTCCCATCGGTAATACGTCTTTGTGCTGATGTCCCGTTCATCGCACCATCCCGTTACTGTTTGCCCGCTGCTCCGGCATTCCTGTACGAGCTCCGTCCATTGGGCCACTTGCTGCTCCCGATGTCTTTCCCGAATTGTCATTTTTCCCAGCTCCTCTGCTTCCTTTGACTTCCCTTAATGCTATCCACTGCAACTTTTATCCTTATTTTCTCACACTCTACCTCTACCAACAATCCGTTGCTTTATTTGACGCTTACCCGCTGTGCGGCGTAGCGCCGGTCCGCTACAATAACGGTATAACCGTTACGGACAGGAGGACGCCAATATGCCGCAATACACAATCGACGAGGAACAGCTCACAAGTTATGCCGCCCATTTGCAGGAGCAGGAACGCGCCCCGCAGACCATACAGAAATATATCCACGACCTGAACGCCCTGCAAAGGTATCTGGCCGGAAAGCCGCTCACCAAGGCGGCGCTGATCGGATGGAAGGAGCACATCACCAGTATCTATGCCATTGCCACGGTAAATTCCATGCTGGCGGCGGTCAATTCCTTTCTCGCTTACATGGGCTGGCCGGACTGCCATATCAAGGCGCTGCGGCTCCAGCGGCAGGTGTTCCGCGATCCGGCAAAGGAGCTGACGCGGGAGGAATACACACGTCTGGTCTGTGCGGCCGAGACGGCGGGCCGGACGCGGCTGGCCCTGCTTCTGGAAACCATCTGCGCCACCGGCATCCGGGTAAGCGAAGTAAAATACATCACAGTGGAGGCGGTGAAAGCGGGCAGGGCGGAAATCTCCCTCAAGGGCAAGGTGCGGGTAATTCTGCTTCCGGCCAAGCTGTGCCGCAAGCTGCAAAAGTATGCGAAAAAGCAAAAGACCGCTTCCGGCGCGGTGTTCCGCACCAGAAGCGGCCGTGAGCTGTCCAGAAAGCAGATATGGGCGGAAATGAAGTCCATCTGCAAAAAGGCCGGCGTGGCGGCCTCCAAGGTGTTCCCCCACAATCTCAGGCACCTTTTTGCGCGCTGCTTTTACCGGGCCAGCCGGGATATTATCAAGCTGGCCGACGTGCTGGGACACTCCAGCGTCGAGACGACCCGTATCTATCTTCTCTCTACTGGCACAGAGCATCAACGGCACCTGGAACGCCTGCGCCTGATACGGTAAGGGACAAAAACATTCTTTTGCCCCCTTGCTTGTGGAGGCGTCAAATAGACAAAAACATTCTTTTGTTGCTGTTGCGCACAGCTATTCAGATTGCAGGCCGCAATTAACAGGGCAGTCTTGAAAAACAGGCGGCGGGAAAGCATGAAAATGAGGCCGAAAAAATTTGTGCATTTTTTCGGCCTGTTTGCCATGTCTAAATTTGACGGATTTTCTTGATATAAATATTACCAATATGGTATTATATATTTGTCTTACTACCCGCCGGTATGCTTTTGGACGGGCCGCGAAACAAAAGAATGTTTTTGTCCTGACACAGAACTTGAAAGAGGGAGGGGTGGAATACGATTCACCGGCCCGGGACGTATCCGGCAAGGGGAGCTTTTTTGAGCAGTAGGAACAAATAGAAAAATGAAGGGAGCGCAGCAAATGAAATGAAACAGGTAAACTTACGAAAGCGGGCGCTGTCATTCCTGCTCAGTGCAGCGATGCTTGTGGGCTTACTGCCTACCTACGCGCTGGCGGCGGACCCGCAGCCGGTGCCAACAGCGCAGCCGCAGACGGAAACCGCCACGGTTGAGGTGACGTACCCTGACGTGAACCGTACCAGCGCGGAGATCCGCTATCACAAGAAGGGGATTTCGGCCGATCCGGTCAATCTGATTTTTCTTGTGGATGTGGCCGTTACCGGACGGGAATCCCATGAAGAATTTGAACGCATGATGCGGACTAACGGCCTGAACTACATCTATGATTACGGCGTAAACTCCGACACGCGGCTGATCACCTACCAGAACACGGTGGTAGACAGCGGCGTTATAGGGAGCAAAAACGACCTGCTTGACGCCATAGATAAGCATGGCACGCCCAGACAGGGGGTAGCCAATGAGCCGGCGGCGCTGAAAAAGGCCATGGAAGCGGTAGAGGCAATGGACGACGGGAATCCAACCGTGGTCTTTTGGGTGCTGGGGGACCGCTTCGGCTGGAAAAACGAAAGCGAGATTGAGGAACAGCTAAAAGCCCTGTCTGGCAAGCTGGGAGAGGGCGACGCGCTCATTACATGGCAGCTCGCGGACAAGCCGAATGAGATGCTGGCGAAATACGCCACCCACCACGGCGAGGCCCATACCCCCGGCGCTGACATTGTGGCGGCACACGCTTCCCCTGACACAACCATTTTCAGGGATGAAATGCGGGCCGATCTGGAACAGGTGGTGCATGACCACTATCACGATATTGATTTTACCCTGCATCTGGACGGGAATCAGTCCGTGGTAAAGGCAATTAAAAACCGCTACTATGAATCGGACAGCGCCTATATTGACATGACCGCTGCCCCCACGGCGGACGGCAACGGCATCGACGTGCATCTGGAGCATGTATGCCGACAGGCGGACATTGATTTTGTGCTGGAAGTGGAACTCAATCCAGAGGTCTATACACAGGAAAAAGTGATTCAGGGCGGCAGCATCACCGCTCCGGCCGACCACTCCAACGGCGGCCTGCACACCGGCATATTTGACGACGGCACACTCTACGGCATGACGCTGACCTTGCCGGAGGTGGTCATTGACCGCCGCCAGAGTAAAATGATCTTCCAGACAGGCGGCGCGGAGGGAAGCGCGCCGGAAGCCATCCAGCAGCTTGTGGGAACGACCGTTACCATCCCCGGCGGCGAGGGGCTGGTGAACTCCGGCAGCAGCTTCGGCGGCTGGAACGTGGTAAGCGGCCCGAACAAAGGGACGCACTACAACACCGGACAGATTATCCCGATGCCCTCCAGCGATATGGTATTGGAACCCGCATGGGGCCATGTGGAGGTGGAACTGGAGCTGGGCAATGTAGATATTGCCGACCCGCCCGGAAACCAGATAGCGGATGATGCGAAGTTTAACCTTGGTGTGAGAGCGGATAACGGCGATATGATTAGCAGTAGTGATATTATAAGCCTCAGCGTCATAGACCAAGCGGTAACGTATGCCAAGGTAGAGGATGATAATGACCGGCATCGCGTCAAGCTGACCAATGTTCCAAACGCCGTCTACGCACGGCATGTCGGACAAACGGAGAACGACAAAGTAGTACTCTATCTGGTGCCACATCAAGCCCAGGGCGGAAAATACGAAGCGTATATCGCCGGACCAGATGGGGTAAAAGCACCCGAGGATATGACTGAGTTTATTCCTTATGATGATATTGAAACAGCGGATCTTCGCGCCTTGGATACATCCCAGGTTAGAATAATGGACAGAGTGTTTTACGATAAGAATTATTTACGGACGATAGATATAAGCGGATGGGATACCTCTCAGGTAACAAGTATGTCCTATACCTTTGCTGTTGACGGTGAATCGCCAGATAGGTCATCTCTTGAAGAGATTATCGGTATCGAATCCCTTGATGTCAGCAAGGTTGTTGATATGTCGGGTATGTTTTGTGGTATCGGTTACAATTATAATTCCAGTGGCCCAATATGCACCTTAAAAAGCCTTGATTTAAGCGAGTGGGATACCTCCAGTGCCGAGAATATGTCCTGCATGTTTAAGTGTATTGGCTTTTCAGGTTTTCTTAACCTGAGCAGCTTTGATACCTCCAACGTCACAAATATGAGCGGGATGTTCTATGACAAAGCAAACAATAGCTTTACGAGCCTTGATCTTGGGGATAACTTTGATACCTCCAACGTCACAGATATGAGCGAGATGTTCTTCCGCTGCGGTAAACTAACGAACCTTGACCTAGGAGATAAATTTGACACCTCCAACGTCACAAATATGAACGATATGTTTAGGGATTGCTATGGCTTGACGCACCTTGACGTAAGCAATTTTGACACCAGCGGTGTCACGGGTATGGGCAGAATGTTCTACGGGTGCAAGAGTCTGACAAGCCTTGACTTGGGAGACAAGTTTGATACCACCAGCGTCACGAATATGGACTATATGTTCTACGGGTGCAAGAGTCTGACAAGCCTTGACTTGGGAGACAAGTTTGATACCACCAGCGTCACGAATATGGACTATATGTTCTACGATTGTGAGAGTCTGACAAGCATTGACGTGAGCAATTGGGATACCTCCAGTGTCGAGACTATGGAGTTTATGTTCTGGAACTGTGATGGCCTGACAACGCTTGATGTAAGCGGTTGGGACACATCTGGCGTCCGGAATATGAATTCTATATTCGATGATTGTACTAACCTGACGAGCATTGACGTGAGTAAATGGGATACTTCCAGCGTCACGAATATGAACTGTACCTTCTACGGCTGTGACGGTCTAACAAGCCTTGACCTGAGTGGATTCAATACTTCCAATGTAACAGATATGGGCCGTATATTCGAAGGCTGTGACAGTCTGATGACCCTTAATTTGGGAAATAATTTTTATGTCTCTAACGTCACGGATATGGAAAGGATGTTCTGGGACTGCAAAGCCCTGAAAAGTATCACTGGCAGTATCAAACTGGGCGGGAACAATGCGGTACAGAATATGTCGGGTATGTTCTACAACTGTGCCCAATTGGAGAATATTCCCTTTGAAACACCAGAAAGCGGTGCTAAGTTTGACAGCCTCTCCAGCATGCAAGAGATGTTCTACGGTTGCACCTCGCTGAAATCCGTAGACCTGAGCAACTGGATTCTGCCCAACCTGACAGTTCTTACCAGCATGTTCAATGGTTGTGAGGCACTGGAAAGTGTAAACCTGTCATGGAAAAGGATGCGCGCCCAGGCAGAGGACCTTAGCCTTCACAACATGTTTGACGATGTTCCTGACAGCGCGACACTGGAAATCGGCAGCGACGCTGAATCAAAAGCCGCTATGGAAGCCATCGCGGCAAAGTTCCCCGGCAGCGTGACGGTGGACGGTGCGCCATGGGGCGGCGCGGATGTAATCAGCGACCTGCCCCAGCCGGAGCTTTCCCCGGTGGAAGAGCCTGCCCTGCCCACTGAACCGGAGCAGCCTGTGGAGATGCCGGAGCAGCCGGATAACCAGCCGGAACAGCCTGCGGAAACCCCAGAGCAGCCCACAGACGAACCCGGCACGGATACGGAAGCACCGGAAGCCCCCGAAGAAACGCCCGGCGAAAGCGAACCCCAGCCGGAGCCTGTACCGGAAGTACCCGATACACCGGAGAAACCGCCTGTTGAGGAACCGGAAGTAACCGAACCTCCGGCAGAGAAACCGACCCCTGATGAAGAACCGGCAGACGAACCCGCAGCCCCTGTTGAGGACATGCCCCCGGCAGAGGCTGCCCCTGTACCGCTGGCCGCTATGGCAAATGTCCGCAGCGTGGGCGTGTCCCCGCTTTCAACCTCGCTGAACAGCCAGAACGGCGATGCGGCAGTACAGGCCGCTGGGGATTCCTCTATCATCGTCCACGATGAAGCAACCCCGGCGGGCAGCAGCTTCACTTACCGCGTGCGGGTGAAATACGCGGGCAGTACGGGCGCGCAGAGCGGCCGCATAGAACTGGCTTTCCCCTTACCCGAAAAGGTGGCGCAATCCATAACCGAAACAGATATTGAAGTCAGCGATATTGAGTACAGCGACGGCTCCTCCGGCGGCTTCAAGGGCGGGCAGATTGTAAAGCAGCCCTACCTGGACGAATCTGATCCGAGCAGTCCCGTCCTGCGCGGCACCTTTGAGGGCCTTTATACCGGCAACGAAATCGAGATCACCATTACCTGTACCAACCAGAGCAAGGATGCAGGGAGCGACGGATACACCTACTGGGACGCTATCGCCTATGCGCAGGACAGCGCCGGTTCGGCCGTCTCCAACGTGTACCGCCTGTGGGATAAGGAGGACGGTACAAAGCCGGAGCCTTCTAACCAGCATACCCTGACCTATGCCTTTGCCGGTGAGGTGCCGCCCGACGCGGTACTGCCCCATGGCGGTGTATACACTTCGGGTAACACGGTGAGCATCGCGGCCAAGCCCACCACCAGCTATGACTATTATGAGTTCAGCGGCTGGGTACGCTCGGATACGCAGGCCACCGTCACCCCCGGCGAAACGGGCTTCTCCATGCCGGACAACGACCTGACCCTGACCGGCACATGGAAAATCAAAGAGGAAAGCGCGCCCAAAATCACGGTGACATACCAGTACACCAGCGAGAATGATGCGCAGCATGTACCCAACGGCGCGCCTGAATTGCCGGGCGAGATTGTCTCGGGCGACGGCGAGCAGCACGTCCATGCGCAGGAAATCATGGTGGGCGATAACCATGCCATCATTTCCATTCTGGAGCACGCGGACAACCACATCTTTGGCGGCTGGGTGCCCACCCTGACCATCGGCGGACAGGAAGTGACGTTGAGCGGCCCTGACCGTGACGGAGTTTATACCGGCACGCACAACGAAAAGACCTACACCATCAACACCACCGGCCTGCTTCACACCGAGCAGTTCCGTGACGCAACTGACGTAACAGTGGCGTTCAAGGGCGCATGGCGGCCCTATACCGGCACCATCCAGTTCGACGCCAACGGCGGCGAGGGTACGATGCAGCCCATGAAGAATGTGACATGGGATACCAAAACCCAATACCTGACGCAGAACCAGTTTACTTATCCCGTGGCAGGCTACACCTTTACCGGCTGGGCGACTGCCCCCTCCGGCAAGGTGGTCAAGGAGGACAAGGCCCTTGCGGACGGCCTGATTGACAAGGACGGCAAGACCGTGACCCTGTATGCCGTCTGGAAGCAGACCTCCTTTGAGGTCGGCTATGCCCTCTCCCATGTGACCAGCTCCAGTGCGGAGAAAACGGTTGCACGGGGCGGCACCTATGAAACCACCCTGACGCCGGAAAGCGGCTACGAAATGAAATCCGTGAGCATCCAGATGGGCGGCATGGAGCTGGCCTCCAATCCCTCCATCTATAATCCGGCCACGGGCAAGGTGAACATTACCGACGTGAGCGGCGATATTATCATCCGCGCCACAGCGGAAGCCAAGACCGAGCCGCCCACGCCTGTAAAGCACACCATCACCGTGAGCGTAACGGGCGGCACGGCCAGCCCCAGCGGCGCGGTGCAGGTGGAGGACGGCAAGGACCAGACGATCACCTTTACCCCCAACAGCGGCTATGAGCTGAAAAGCGTGACCGTGGACAATGCCCCGGCCAGCCTGACCGGAAACAGCTACACCTTTACCAATGTAACCGCCGACCACTCGATTGCGGTTGTCTATGAAAAGGATAACAGTGGCGGCGGTTCCGGCGGGGGCGGCGGTGGAGGTGGTTCCACCACCACTGACAAGTACCCCGTCCATGTGGAAACCGACGGCAGCGGCACAGCGGACTCCAACAAGGACAAGGCCGCGTCCGGTGAGACGGTCACGATCACCACGGAGGGCGTGGTGGAGAGCATCACCGCAACAGCCGACAAGACCGGAAAGGAAATCGCGCTGACCGACAAGGGCAACGGCAAATACACCTTCAAAATGCCCAGCTCGGCGGTCACGGTCAAGGTGCAGTTTGAGCAAAAGCCGGAGATTCCCAGTGTGGCCGACCCTGACGGCACCGGCGTTTCCTCCATGCTGAACACCAGAGAGCACATAGCTTACATGGTAGGCTATGAAACCGGAAACTTCGGCCCGGCAAACAACATCACCCGCGCCGAGGTGGCGCAGGCGTTCTACCGCCTGCTGCTGGACCAGAGCCACAGCCAAAGCCCGTCGTTCCCCGACGTGGCTGCGGATGCGTGGTATCACGAGGCGGTTGTGACATTGGCGGCAAAGGGTATCATCACCGGCTATGAGGACGGTACGTTCCGG
>NZ_JAOQJE010000025.1:0-2909 GCF_025567315.1 Agathobaculum ammoniilyticum | reverse complement strand
GGTGGACAACGGCGCGGGTACTCGCTTCCCTGATGTGCCTGCAAGCCACTGGGCGTTCTACGACGTGGTGGAGGCTTCCACGGAACACGATTACACCAGAGACTCCAACACGGCCGAGGAAAGCTGGAGTAAGTAAAATCAATTCTATCCGATTTCCTTAGAAACCGGCTTCAAGGTGCATGCCCCAGCCGGAAAGGAATAGGCAGAAAATCATGGTACACAAGGAATGTCACGAAGAAATCCACAGCCTGATTACTGCTTTTGAGCAGAGTTGCCAATAAAGGAGCCTTTTGTAAGACTTGAGCCGTATGAGGGGGACTCTCGCGTACGGTTCTTAGGGGAGGGATGGACAGCAATGCTCATCCCTTACCCGACCTGTTACTATTCCCTATTCGGGGCGTTTTGCTCCTCATACTATTGATCGCAAAGGTTATTATGGCGCTATGCAAAAGCAATATCTGCTCTTTAATTTGCTGTGATAACAAAGAGAAAATGAAAAAAACTGCCCTGTATACGAGGCTTTGTATGCAGGGCAGTTTTTTCATTACATCCATTCTATGAACACATGGCTTGGTGGTTTTGAAAAGTTATACTTTTTTAAAGGCAACTTCATCTGTATCTGATATTTTTTAATCGGCTGATTTTGAAACAAAAAGAGATAAAGATTTGAGAAAATCGGTATAAATACAGTATCTATCCGTAAAACAAGAAAAGAAAAATAAGAAAAATTACAACGAAATTACAACAAATGAAAGAGCTTGATGTAACAACTTATGCAAAGAAATATAGAGTTATGGAAAAATGACACTTGAAAAAGAGTGTCTTTTTCTATGCAGTATAACAGCAGACTATTTCATTTCTGCTTGATTACTCTAAAACTTATTAGTCTATGAATATTTGATTAACTGATTTTTTTATTTCCATTGACAAAAGTATGAAATTATACTATACTGCACGAGTATGATTTCATACTAGGAGGATAACAATGGAATTCAAACAAAATCAAGTACTACAAGAGTTTGACCGTATCAGTAATTTAATTAACGAATTTTATCATGAAATAGCTTTAAAACAAGGTTTGTCTGATAGTGCGTATGAAATCTTGCAAGCTATTCTTGTTTTAGGAGAGGGGTGTACGCAAACCGAGATTTATAAATATTGCTATTTGAATAAGCAAACAGTCAATTCGTCGGTAAACAAACTTAGAGAAAATGGTTTGATTGATTTCACCAAAGGAACTGGACGAGAAATTTATATTCATTTTACAAAGACTGGAAAAGAACTTGTAAATGAAAAAATTTTACCTATTGAACAAGCTGAAAACGATGTTTTTGGAGAAATGACAAAAGAAGAACAAAAAGAAATCGTCCGTCTAATGAATAAATATCTTGATAATTTTAAGGCTAAAGTTGACAATATTATAAATGAATAAAGGAGAAAAAGTATGGTTCACAAAATAATAAGTACAATAGGGCTTGGAATATTGGGTATTGACCCGATTACTGCTGTTTATATGATAAGTATGGGGCTTCGGAAGGACAGTAAATCAAAAATATCTTTATTTTGGTTTTCATTTATGGGATTTTCTATTTTGATAGGAGCAGTTTTAGCTACAATATTTGGTGTATCAGCCGTGGAGATATTACGAAGCTTTACACCAGAAGCAGACAGTCCATTATGGGCAGTATTACAATTTGTATTATCTTTGATTGTTGTTATATTCGTCATTAAAAAAATATTTTATAAAACGAAAAAAGAGGACGAAAATAGAAAAATAGTAGAAGGTTCTTCGTTTAAGTATTTGTTTACTGGATTTGTTTTTTCCATAACTTGTTTCACAGACCCAACCTACTATGCTGTGATTTTACTTGGCGGAGAGTCGAATAATTTTCTATCAGCAATTTTATTACTTACGATTTGGTTTTTGGTAAGTCAGTTTATGGCTGTTATCGTATATATAGCAAATCAGATGAATTTATTAAAGAAACTCGTGAAATGGGTGGATAGATTAAAGGAAAAGGGGCTTAAGACAGTCGTTCATGTATGTTATATAATTTTGCTTGTAGTTTCATTTGGTCTTTTGCTTGATTCAGGATATTATTTGGTAGCAGGTAAATATCTATTTTAATCCGATAATCCTCAGTTTGTGCGGAAGATAAGTGCAAAATCTCAACAACCGACGGAGCGATCCGCCCACGGTGGCGGTCGTAAGACAATACGCCACGCCAACTTTGCTGGCGAGGGGGCGGTTCACTTCGGCGGTTGGGCGAGCGTAGCGAGCCGTTCAAAGCCCCCGTTATCTAACAGGGGGGTACTATTACAAAAAACAAAAGACAAAGCACATACAAAGTCCCGATATGAAACGATGTACGAAGTTATAAGGACTTACTGTACTTCACACCCTGTCTTTTCTACCCGACAGGTAAAAATCAGCATATCGGAAGCAAAAAATACAAGGTGTATGCTCCTATGGGCGTATGCCTTTTTTGTTTCAAAATAATATTTTTCTAAAATATGTACTTTTTTAATGAAGTTTTAATGAAAGCACGATATACTACAGATGTACTAAAGGAAAGGGGTTCTGGGACATGAAAAAAGGATTAATGATCTCAATGATGGCGTTTGGCGCGGCTGCAATGCTGGCGGGATGTACGCCAACTATAGCTTCGAGTGCAGGGAATGCTGGCTATCCGCAGCAGGGGGCGCCGTCGCAAACGGGATCGCTGCTGCAAAGCGGGCAGGTTCCGGTAAGTGACATGCCATCAGTAGAGCAGGCTGCCGTGGCAGAGAATCAGGCAGCGACGAACCAGAATTCCGGAAACACAGGCAGTGGCCAGCAGCCAACGACCCAGATCAGTGAGGAACAGGCGAAGCAGATTGCTCTGGAACATGCTCAGATTAAGGAGAGC
>NZ_JAOQJE010000024.1:0-14340 GCF_025567315.1 Agathobaculum ammoniilyticum | reverse complement strand
TCCTATGAAGTAAGCGCCGGAAAGTTGCAATCCGCTGGGTTAAATGAGCAGATCAACAGCGACCATCGGCGGCTGAATACCGATGGTTCCTTTTAGAGAATAACTTATATCCTATGGGGGATAATAGTGGAAACGCTATCGTGAGGTGGAGATTAATGATAAGCCACATTGAAGAAAACTGTGAGAGTATCGTAAGAATTCATGATGACCGGTGTATAGACTCTGTTGAAACCTGTATGGAACATGTATCTCAAATAGTTTCCGCACATTACAAGAGACTGGACAAGGAAAAGTTGTTTTTGGTATAAAAAGATGCTGTAAATGTGGGAAAAATATAAAATGGATGTGCTTTTGCAAACTAAATGGTTTGACAACATACTGTGAAGAATGTATACTGAATCATAGAGGAGGTAAACATGGAGCGATATGTTCAATACCTGAGAAAGTCTCGCTTTGATCGTGATTATGCAGAGTTAAATGTAGAGGAAACACTGAAACGTCATGAAGAAATTTTGAATAAGCTGGCTAAAGATCGAGGGTATCATATTGCAAAAACATATTACGAAGTGGTATCAGGGGAATCCATTGCCGCAAGGCCTCAAGTACAAGCAATGCTTGAGGAGGTTAATGCAGGCTTGTATACAGGTGTCCTTGTCGTAGACCTGGAAAGGCTTGCACGAGGAAATGGTGCGGATCAAGCATATATCAGTCAAATATTCCAGTTTTCCGGCACGAAAATTATCACGCCCAGCAAGACCTATGATCCAAACGATGAATTCGATCAAGAGTATTTTGAGTTTGGCTTGTTTATGTCCCGTAGGGAGTATAAAACGATAAATCGGAGGCTGATTCGTGGACGACAAAGCTCCGCTTCAGAGGGAAAGTATATTTCCAGTATTGCCCCATACGGTTACCGCAGGGTAAAGCTTGAGGGAGAAAAAGGGTTTACCTTAGAGCCTGACGAGAAGGAAGCGCCCGTGGTAAAAAAGGTTTTTGATATGTATGTTCATTATGTGGGAACAAAAAACATAGCAAATTACCTGAATGACGAAAAAATACCAACCCGTCATGGGGATCTATGGACGTATTCAACCATAACCAACATAGTGACGAATCCCGTATATATGGGGAAAATACGGCGTGGCTGGAGCCAGCACGTTAAAACATTCCAGAATGGAATCGTCGAAAAGCATATCAAACGCAAGAAAAACATTGCGGATTATCAGCTCTATGAAGGGCGCCACCCTGCCTTGATCAGTGAAAAAATTTTTTGGGATGCGCAGGAAATTCGGATCAACCGGCAGCCGTCAGTAAAAGTTCGCAAAGAGTTTACATTGGAAAATTCCTTTGCAGGACTGATTTACTGCGCGAAATGCGGGAAACGAATAGGGAGAACAACTACTACCCGCTACCGTGTACCGCGTTTCCGGTGTGTCAACCAAAGAAACTGCCATAACGGAAGCAGTAATTATGATCTTGTTGAAAGGCAAATTATAGCGGCGCTTCGGGTGTGGCTGAAAGGGTATAGGGTGAAAGTCTCGACGATTGGATTTGGAGAAGATATTGCGGCCTGCAAGAAAAAGATTGCCGGATTGGATGATGAGCTTGAAAAGAGGAACGCGCAAATGGAAAGAGCGTATGACATGGTTGAACAAGGCGTTTACTCCCTCGAACTGTTCAAAACACGCCAAGAAAAAATAGGCGACTCGGTTGCCCGCCTACAACAGCAAAAGAATATCTTGCTGACATCACTGGCCAAATACGAACAGACCGATGCGGTATCTTCGAATTTAATTCCGACAACAGAGAATCTGTTGGAAAGCTACGATACCATGTCCCCAAAAGAGCGGAATGCTTTGCTTAAAGAAATCCTTTATAAAATAGAGTATGACAAAGGGCCGGATGGTAAAATTGTGATTGATTTGTTCCCCAAGCTTCCAAAGATTTAACAGCGTTGGTATCATGGTCGTACTGACGTAATGGTAAACGACCCTACCTGCGGCTATGCGATTGGCATTGAACGGATGCTTGAGGAAATGACGAATTAACGAAGTTTTTGTTCATGTTTCGCTCGATTCGTCGCATTTTGTCGAAAAATGACGAGAAAAAAATCCAGCTTTTCCGACAATAGCCTTGAAAATTATGGAATTATATGGTAAATTAATGACAGCTAAGACAGAGAACAAATAAATTGCTGGAAGGCTGGTATTGACAACATGGAACAAAAAATTCGAGTATTGCTCGCAGACGACGACAGCGAATTCTGCGCACGGATGGCGGCGGCAATCGAAAAATCAAATGATATGGAGCTTGCCGGTATCGCGGAGGACGGCGCGAAAGCGGTTGCGGCAGTAGGAGAGCTTAAGCCTGATCTGCTCATCATCGACCTGGTGCTGCCGGTGATGGATGGGATCATGGTGCTGACCAAGCTGCACGAACGCAGGCAGGAGCAGCCCGCGACCGTTGTCCTTTCAGCTTTCGCCAGCCCACAGGCGGGCGCGGAGTGTACTGCGCTGGGCGTGGATATGTTTCTGCGCAAGCCTATGGAAGCGGAAATGGTTTGCGAAAGGATCCGCATGTGGAAATCCGGAAAGCAGGAGGCCGAAAAAACGGGGGAAGCAATGGCGCTGGAAGTACGCGTAACTGAGGTTATCCATCAGGTCGGCGTGCCGGCGCATATCAAGGGCTACCAATATCTGCGCGAGGCGATCATGATGGCGGTCGAGGACATGGAGGCGGTCAGCGCGATTACCAAGGTGCTGTATCCGTCGATTGCAAAAAAGTTCAAGACCACTTCTTCGCGAGTTGAGCGCGCGATCCGTCATGCGATCGAAGTCGCGTGGGACCGCGGCGATATCGAGACGCTGCAGAGCTATTTCGGCTATACGGTGTCGGGCGTCAAGGGCAAGCCGACAAACTCGGAATTCATCTCGATGATAGCCGATCGTCTGCGGCTGCAGATGCGGTTCGGCGCATAAGGAATATGGGCGCGGGACGGGGCGGAAGCCCCGTCCCTTATTTTGTCTGGAAATACGGCTGGTAATAGGATATAATATATGATAAGAAAAATTTGTTGAATGATGGGGAATACGCGCATGAAAATCATGGTGATCGATGGAAACAGTATACTCAACCGCGCTTTTTATGGTATCCGCCAGCTCTCCAACCATGAAGGGCTGCCGACCAACGCGGTATACGGGTTCTTGGCCACGTTGTTCAAGCTCAGGGAGGATGAAAAGCCTGACCGTACGGTTGTGTGCTTTGACGTGCGGGAAAAAACCTTCCGCCATTTGAAATTTGATTCCTACAAGGCAACCCGCAAGGGGATGCCGGACGAGCTGGCGGCGCAGTTGCCGGTGATGAAAGAAACACTCGATGCGATGGGTGTGGTACGCTGCGAGCTGGCAGGGTATGAGGCGGACGACCTGATCGGCACGATCAGCCGGAAAGCGGATGAAAACGGCGACACCTGCGTGGTCGTGACGGGCGACCGTGACAGCCTGCAGCTCATCGGCGGCGGGACGACTGTGCTTCTGGTTTCCACCAAAATGGGGCAGACGACCTATGAAACCTATGATACGGAAAAGTTCCGTGAAAGATACGGCTTCGATCCGATTCGCCTGATCGACCTGAAGGCGCTGATGGGGGATGCGTCGGATAATATTCCGGGCGTGCCGGGCATCGGGGAAAAGACGGCAATGCAGCTGCTGCATGATTTCGGCTCGCTGGAAGGCGTGTATGCGAACCTGGAGGATGAAAAAATCAAAAAAGGCGCGCGAGCAAAGCTGGAAGCGGGCGCGCAGTCCGCGAAAGACAGCTATTGGCTCGCGACCATTGACCGCAACGCGCCGCTTGCGCTGGATGTTGCAAACCTGCCGGAGGAACATCGGGACGAGGCAGCGCTTTATGAACTGCTGACCCGCCTGGAGTTTAAAAACTTTATCAAAAAGCTTGGGCTGAGCGGCGCGTATACCGCGCCCAGGCTGCCGGAGCTCCGGACGCAGCGCATCCAAAATGCCGCCGAAGCGTTTGGGCTGCTCGACGCGCTGACCGAAGCGGGCCGCGTGTTTGCGGTGATTCCGGAAACGCTGGGTGCGATGTGCCTGCTGGAAGCGGATACGGCGGCGATGCTGTTTGCGGATGACTTTGCGGATGCGGATTGGGATGCGCTGCTGCGCCGTCTGTTCGGCGGCGCGATCGAGCTGGTGCTGCATGATGCGAAACCTGTGGCGGCGGCGCTGCTTGCACGTGGCATCCAGCCGGAGGGGATTGTGTTCGACACCTGCCTCGCCGCGTATCTGCTGGATCCGACGCAGTCTGGATATGACCTGCCGCGCGTGGCGCTGGCATATTGCAGCACCGAACTGCCAGAACTTGACTTGGACGATCCGGCTGCCGTATCGCCGCTCGGCGGGCAGGAACAGACGGAACAGGCGTGCGCGCGCCATGCAGGGGCTGTGCGTGCGATCTATCAGGAAGCAGCATCCAGGGTGGAAGAGCTGGGCATGCGCAAGCTGTACTATGAGATAGAACTGCCGCTGATGCGCATTCTGGCCGAAATGGAAACCGTGGGCTGTGCGGTCGCGCCGGACGAGCTGCGCGCGTTTGGGGAGCGGCTGGACGTCCGTATCCATGAGCTGATCGCGCAGATCTACCGCGACGCAGATGGAGAATTCAATATCAACAGCCCCAAGCAGCTCGGCGAGGTGCTGTTTGAAAAGCTGCACCTGCCCGCGCCGAAAAAAACCAAGACCGGCTATTCGACCAACGTGGACGTGCTGGAGCGCATCGCGGAAGACCATCCGGTCGTTCCCAGGATACTGGAATACCGGCAGCTTACCAAGCTGAAGAGCACCTATGTGGATGGGCTGCTCAAGGTGGTCAGCCAAAAGGACGGGCGTATCCATACGCATTTTCAGCAGACTGTGACCGCGACAGGGCGGCTGTCCTCGACCGACCCGAACCTACAGAACATTCCGGTGCGCACTGAACTGGGGCGTGAGTTGCGGCGTATGTTCGTCGCGCCCGACACGGAGCATGTGCTGATCGACGCGGATTACTCGCAGATCGAACTGCGTGTGCTTGCGCATATCTCGCAGGACGCGCACATGATCGAGGCGTTTCGATCCGGGCAGGATATCCACGCCGCAACCGCGGCCAAGGTATACCATGTGCCGCTGGACGAGGTCACGCCGCAGATGCGTTCCTCCTGCAAGGCGGTCAATTTCGGTATTGTGTACGGGATATCGGATTTTTCGCTTGCGCAGGATATCGGCGT
This sequence comes from Agathobaculum ammoniilyticum, assembly GCF_025567315.1. Lineage (NCBI taxonomy): Bacteria > Bacillati > Bacillota > Clostridia > Eubacteriales > Butyricicoccaceae > Agathobaculum > Agathobaculum ammoniilyticum. The sequence goes on along the minus strand of NZ_JAOQJE010000024.1, from coordinate 9,062 downwards.
GACCCGTAAGGAAGCGGGCGAGTTTATCCGCGCCTATCTGGCGACCTATCCGGGCGTTGCAAAATATATGGAGGATATCAAGGAAAACGCGAGGGAAAAGGGCTATGTGTCCACGCTGTTCGGCCGCCGCCGCGCGCTGCCCGAACTGAAAAGCAAAAATTTCAATATCCGTTCCTTTGGGGAGCGTGTGGCGATGAATACGCCCATCCAGGGGACCGCGGCGGACATCATCAAGATCGCCATGGTGCGGGTACACGACCGCCTGCTGCGCGAGGGCCTGGAGAGCCGGCTCATCCTGCAGGTCCACGACGAATTAATCTTGGAGGCGCCGAAAACCGAACAGGAGACCGCGATGCGCCTGCTCAAGGAAGAAATGGAAGCCGCGTTCGTTATGGATGCGCCCCTGGTGGCAGAGGCCAAGGCGGGGCATAGCTGGTACGACACAAAGTGATTCTACCCGAACCGATCGGTTTGAGAGGAGAGGGCGCACCGCGCGCGGCGCGGGCGGTTTTTGACAGGGGGAATTCCAAAATGGACGACATCATTTTCATCTGCTCGGGCAACACCTGCCGTTCGCCGATGGCTGAGGGGCTGTTCCGTGCGCGCGGCGGGGAGAAGAAGACCGGTCTGACGGCGGCGTCCGCTGGACTGTTCACCCAGAACGGCCTGCCCGCGTCGCCAAACGCGGTCACGGCGGCGCGCGAACTGGGCGCGGACATTGCAGGGCACCGCTCGCGCATGCTCACGCCCGAACTGGTGCGGGAGGCGCGCTTTCTGGTCTGCATGACAGGCGCCCATTACGACCGCCTGTGCGAGCTGTATCCGAACTGTGCGGACAAGATATTCACCCTGCTGCCGGAGGACGTTTCCGATCCGTTTGGCGGCGATCTGGATACCTACCGCCGCGCGGCGGCCGAGATCGACCGGGGGATAAGCGGCATCATCGGGAGGCTTACAGAATGACGGTCGTACCCATGCAGGAGCGTCATCTGGCCGCGCTCGCGGAGATCGAAAAAGTGTGCTTCCACGCGCCGTGGAGCGCGGATATGCTCCGCGAAGAACTGGGGAAAGGTCTGTTCCTGGTTGCGGAGCGGGACGGCGTGGCGGTCGGCTATGTGGGTTGCCAGACCGTGCTGGACGAGGGGTATATCACCAATGTTGCGGTATCACCCGACTGCCGCCGGCAGGGAGTCGGCCGCGCGCTGATCGGGACGCTTGTCTCGCACGCGGGAGCGCAGGGGCTGGCCTTTGTTACGTTGGAGGCGCGCACGTCCAATATGCCCGCGATTGCCCTGTACGAGAATGCGGGCTTCCAAAAGGTGGGCGTGCGAAAGAATTTTTACACCGCGCCCGTTGAGGACGCGCTGCTGATGACATTTTTTCTGAAAGGGTGAGGCTGGATGGAGCTTCGGTTTGTCGATGCGGAAAACACCGATCTGCTGGAACTGGCGGGCAGGCTGGATGAATATTATTTTTCAATCGTGGGCGAGGTGCATCGCCGCTATGCGAAATATAACGACCCGCATCTGTTCGGATGCCGGCTGGTCGTTTATGAGGATGGATGCGCGGCAGGCTGCGGCTGCTGGAAGCGGACGGACGCGCATACCGTGGAACTGAAACGCATTTATGTGCGGCCGGAATACCGTCGGCGGGGGATTGCGGGCGCGGTCATCCGCGCGCTGGAGGGTAACGCGGCGGAGCAGGGCTATACGCGCGCTGTTTTGGAAACCGCGCGGACCACAGGGGATTCGGCGGCGCTTTACCGGAAACTGGGATACCGTACAATGCCCTATTATGGGAGTCCGGCCGGTGCGGAAAACTGCCTTTGCTTTGAAAAGGCGCTGGGGACGGTGGATAAAAAACGGGCGGCGCTTCGCTTTGTCGATGTGAGCAATCCGGATCTGGCAGTGCTGGTTGCGGAGCTGGATGTATATTTCCATGCAGGCTGGGGCTCGGTGGCGGAAAAGTACAAGGCGTATCACGCGCTGGACGGAATGGCTTGCGCGGTGGTGGCTTACATAGAGGAACGGCCGGCAGGCTGCGGCTGCTGGCGCGCGTATGATCCGGTAACAGCGGAGATCAAGCGGATGTATGTCCGGCCGGAATACCGAAGAAGCGGGACGGCGGGCAAAATCGTGGCCGCGCTCGAACGGCACGCCGCAGCGAGCGGGTGCCACCGCGCGGTGCTGGAAACCGGCGCGGATATGCCGGACGCGATCGCGTTTTATCAGAAGCAGGGGTACCGGCTGGTGCCGAATTTCGGCGATTTCGCGGGGGACGAGATCTGCGTATGCATGGAAAAAGAGATATCGGATGGCACGATGCGGTAACCGGAAAGGGGGAGAAAGAGATGATGCTTTTGGCGGCCCTTTTGGCCGGCGCCGTGCTGTGTGCCTGTTCTTTCTGCCATGCGCTGTGCGACGCGCTGCGCGCGGTGCAGTGCGGCGGAGATCCCAAAGGGCATGCGGTGCGCCTGCAGGTGAGCCTGTGCGGTGCATTGCTGCTGCCAACGGCAGCGGTGATCTGGGCGGTATACCGCATGCCGGCCGGCTTGTAGCAGAGTGGCGAGGGACAGGAAATATTTGCTTTTGGATAAAGGAGGCGGGAAAATGATTACGCCGATGAACCGCGAGCAGATTTTATGCACCAATACGCAGGAAGACTTTTTCCAAGCGCAGCAGGCGCTCAGCCGTGAGCAGATCGCGTTCCGAACAGAGGTGCGGGACAATGCGCAGCGCATGCTGCAGCGGCAGGATGTGCTGGGGATCCGCGCGCAGTACCAGCGGGAGTATCGGATCTATGTACACAGGCAGGACGCGGAACTGGCGCGTCATATTTTGCAATACGGGAACAACGGGTGAGACAATGAGGATTTTGGCAATTGAGTCCTCCTGCGACGAAACGGCGGCCGCCGTGGTTGAGGATGGACGGAACATACTTTCCAGCGTGGTGGACACACAGATCGAAACGCACGCGCTGTATGGGGGCGTGGTGCCGGAGATCGCGTCGCGTCGGCACATGGAGGCGGTTGTGCGCGTGACGGAAAAGGCGCTGGCCGACGCGGGCATGGACAAGCGCGCGGTGGACGCGGTGGCGGCGACCTGTGCGCCGGGACTGATCGGCGCGCTGCTGGTCGGCGCGAATTTCGGGAAATCGCTGGCGTTTGCGCTGCAAAAGCCCTTTATTCCGGTGCATCACATCCGCGGGCATATCGCGGCGACCTATCTGGCGTATCCCGATCTCAAGCCTCCGTTTTTGACGCTGATTGCGTCCGGCGGACACAGCGAGATCGTGATGGTGCGCGATTATACGGATTTTGAGATCCTCGGCGGCACGCGGGACGACGCGGCGGGCGAGGCGTTCGATAAGGTCGCGCGCGTGCTCGGCGTGGGCTACCCGGGCGGCCCGAAGATCGACAGGCTCGCGCAGGAGGGCGACCCGATGTGCTACAAGCTGCCGGATTCGCACATCAAGGACGCGCCGCTTGACTTCTCTTTTTCCGGCCTCAAGACCGCGGTCATCAATCTGGCGCACAATGCGGAGCAGAAAGGCGAAACGCTGGACAAAAACGGCCTTGCGGCCTCTTTTTGTGCGGCGGTCGTGCATACGCTGGTGCCGCGGCTGGAGATGGCGGCGCAGCGGACGCATGCGCGGCGCGTGGTCTGCGCGGGCGGTGTGGCGGCCAACTCGTTCCTGCGCGCGGCGCTGCAGGAGATGGCGAAGCGCACCCACACCAGGCTCTACCTGCCGCCGCTTTCCCTGTGTGGGGATAACGCGGCCATGATCGGGAGCCAGGCATATTATGAATACCTTGCAGGTAGTGTGGGTCTGACCCTGCAGAATGCTTTCGCAACTGCGGAGATCAGTGCGAATATTTGTGAAAAGCGATAGCGAAAAGGTCTTTTCAAAAGATAAGGAATGTTGTAAAATAGAAGTGGTTTTTGCGTTGCAAAGGCCGCTTCTGTTTTGTTTTTGGGCACGGTATGCCGCGCATGCCGTGGAGAAGGCTGTGGAAGCCGCAACGGACCCGCTTTGCAGCGGCGGGGCGCGGCGGGCGCAAATATCGCCGCGTAGGGACATAAAGGAGTGTAAGAAACACAAATGGGTATGACAATCGCACAGAAAATTCTGAAGGAGCATCTGGTGGACGGAGAAATGGTCCAAGGACAGGAGATCGGTTTCCGGATCGACCAAACGCTTACGCAGGATGCTACCGGCACCATGGCTTATCTCCAGTTTGAGGCAATGGGTGTCGACCAGGTCAGGACCGAGCGGTCGGTCGCGTATATCGACCACAATACCCTGCAGTCCGGCTTCGAAAACGCGGACGACCACAAGTATATCGGCTCGGTGGCCAAAAAGCACGGCATCTACTATTCCAAGGCGGGCAACGGCATCTGCCATCAGGTGCATCTGGAGCGCTTCGGCGCGCCGGGTAAAACCCTGATCGGCTCGGACAGCCACACCCCGACCGGCGGCGGCATCGGCATGTTGGCGTTCGGCGCGGGCGGCCTGGACGTGGCGGTTGCGATGGGCGGCGGCGCGTACTACATCCCCATGCCCAAGATGGTGCGCGTCAACCTGACGGGCAAGCTGTCCCCGTGGGTTTCCGCCAAGGACGTTATCCTGGACGTGCTGCGCCAGATGACCGTCAAGGGCGGCGTGGGCAAGATCGTCGAGTACGCGGGCGAGGGCGTTGCGACGCTGTCCGTGCCTGAGCGCGCGACCATCACCAACATGGGCGCGGAACTGGGCGCGACGACCTCGGTGTTCCCGTCCGACGGGGAAACCAGACGCTTCCTCGAGGCGCAGGACCGCGGTGATGTGTGGGTCGAGTTGTCCTCCGATCCGGACGCGGTGTACGACGAGGAATACACGGTCGACCTGTCCGCGCTTGAGCCGCTGGCCGCGATGCCGCACATGCCGGACAATGTCAGGCCGGTCGCTGAGATCGGCGCGATTAAGGTCAATCAGTGCTGCATCGGCTCCTGCACCAATTCCTCCTATTACGATATGATGAAAGTCGCGTCCATCCTCAAGGGTAAAACCGTGCATCCGGACGTTTCGCTCACCATCAGCCCGGGTTCCAAACAGGTGTTTAACATGCTCGCACAGAACGGTGCGCTGGCGGATATTATCGCGGCGGGCGCGCGCATCCTCGAGTGCGCCTGCGGTCCCTGCATCGGCATGGGACAGTCGCCGGAGTCCGCGGGTGTATCCCTGCGTACCTTCAACCGTAACTTTGAGGGCCGCTCGGGGACGCAGGACGCGCAGATTTATCTGGTATCGCCCGAGGTCGCGGCGGCGAGTGCGCTCGCGGGCGTGCTGACCGACCCGCGCACGCTGGGAGAAATGCCGGCGATTGAAATGCCGGAGCATTTCGTCATCAACGACAACATGATCGTAAGGCCCGCAGAAAATCCGGCCGAGGTCGAGGTTGTACGCGGCCCGAACATCAAGCCGTTCCCGCTGGGCAAGGCGCTGGAAGCGTCCTATACGGGCCGCGTCGTACTCAAGACCGAGGACAACATCACCACCGACCATATCCTGCCGGCGGGCGCGAAGCTGCTGCCCTACCGTTCGAACGTGCCATACTACTCGAATTACTGTTTTATCAATGTCGATCCGGAATTTCCGGCGCGCTGCAAGGAGCAGGGCGGCGGCGTCATCGTCGGCGGCGCCAACTACGGCCAGGGCTCGTCGCGCGAGCACGCGGCGCTCGTTCCGCTGTATCTGGGCGTCAAAGCCGTGCTGTGCAAGTCGTTCGCCCGTATCCATAAGGCCAATCTGGTCAACTCGGGCATCCTGCCGCTGACTTTCGCCGATCCGGCGGACTACGACGCGATCAACCTGCTGGATGAGATCGCGCTGCCGCATGTGCTGGAGGAAATCAAAAACGGCAGTCAGGTTACCGTGGTATGCGGCGACAGGACCTTCAAGGCGGACTGCGACGTTTCCGACCGTCAGCGCGGCGCGCTGCTCGCGGGCGGCACGCTCAACTATGCCAAGGAACAGGCGGCGCAATAAGGAAAAGAGGAGAGGGGCGCTTTCCCAGCCTCCTCTTTCTTGACAGGATGCAGAAAATTTGTTAAAATAATATCAATGGTATGAGGAGGACACCGTTATGTCGATCGACCAGTCCATTCTGGATAAATTTGAAGCAGTGGTAGAAAGCCAGCTTGCGCGCATCGCGGATATGAAAGCACAGGATGACTTTATTAACTATACAAAGCTTGACAAGCTCATCATCGGCGTGTGCGGCGGCGACGGTATCGGCCCGATGATCACCGGCATGGCGCAGCACGCGCTCGAGGCCCTGCTGGCCGACAAGGTCAAGGCGGGGAAAGTGGAGTTCCGTGTGATAGACGGGCTGACCATCGAGCGTCGCGCTGAGCTGGGCTGCGCCATCCCGCCCGATGTGATGGAGGAGCTCAAACAGTGCCATGTAATTCTCAAGGGGCCGACCACGACCCCGCGCAAGGGCGATCCGTGGCCGAATGTGGAATCCGCGAATGTGGCGATGCGCAAAGCGCTCGACCTGTTCGCCAACGTGCGTCCAGTCAAGGTGCCTGAGCTGGGGATCGACTGGACGTTCTATCGCGAAAACACCGAGGGCGGCTATGCGGTCGGCTCGCAGGGCGTGCAGATTGCGGACGATCTGTTCATCGACTTTACAGTGGCGACCTCGCAGGGCTGCGAGCGCATCGCGCGCCTGGCGTTTGATTACGCGCGCAAGACCGGCAAGAACCGCGTCTCCTGCGTGACCAAGGCCAATATCATCAAGACCACGGACGGCAAATTCCTCGACACCTGCCAGCGGGTCGCAAAGGAGTATCCGGAGGTCGAGTTTGACGACTGGTACATCGATATCATGACCGCGAAGCTTCTGGACGAAAAACGCCGCCGCGATTTCAAGGTGGTCGTGCTGCCCAACCTGTACGGCGATATCATCACCGACGAGGCGGCCGAGATTCAGGGCGGCGTAGGCACCGCGGGTTCGGCCAATATCGGCAAGCGCTACGCGATGTTCGAGGCCATCCACGGTTCCGCGCCGCGCATGGTGCAGGAGGGGCGCGCTCAGTACGCGGACCCGTCCTCCGTGCTGCGCGCCTCCGTGATGCTGCTCGAGCACATCGGTGAGATCGAACTGGCGAATAAGCTCGACCGTGCGCTCGATATCTGCATGTTTGAAGAGAAAAAGGTAGTGGTCAATGGGCGTGATACTGGTGCGACCGCGCAGGAATTCACGGATTATGTACTGGAAACGATTGCGAAGCTGTAATTTTGTGATGGGAAAGAGAGGATGAAAACCTGTGGAGCGCAAACAAGAGGTCTCCAAGGCGGTGGTGCAGCGTCTGCCGCGCTACTACCGCAATATTTGTGAGCTGAAAGCTGAGGGCGTACAGCGCATTTCCTCGCGCGCCCTGGCTGAGCGTATGGGGCTGACCGCTTCACAGATCCGGCAGGATTTCAACTGCTTTGGTGGATTTGGCCAGCAGGGATATGGATACAATGTAGATAAGCTGCAGGAGGAGTTGGGCGCTATTCTTGGGCTCCGCGCCGGCCGCACGGCGGTATTGATCGGTGCGGGCAACCTGGGACGGGCCTTGCTCAACAACTTCGATTTTTCGGCCAGCGGATTCAAGCTGCTGTGTGCGTTTGACGCGAATCAGGAGTTAGTGGGAAAAAAATTTGGCGGGCATGAGGTGCGCAGCAGCAGCACGCTGTTTGAATTTGTCGACCGGCGCAAGCCGGATGTTGCCGTCCTGACGATTCCGCGCACCCATGCGCCCGATTTGGCGCATGAGCTGGTCGATCATGGTATCCGCGGCCTGTGGAACTTCACGGGAGAGGACCTGCATCTGGAGGGGCTGGGCGTTCCGGTCGAGAATGTACACTTGTCTGACAGCCTGATGACGCTGTGCCATCTGGTCGGCATGGAAGAGGCATAAAAAAGAAGCGGCTTGAGGCCGCTTCTTTTTTTATATTTTATCGAGGGAGTAGGGTGTGGTTTGGTAAACGTAGTAATTGACCCAGTTGGTATAGAAAAGGTGGGCATGCGCTTTCCAGGTGACCAGAATATCGTCGCTGGGGTCGTCGTTCCTAAAATAGTGCAGGGGGATCTCGGGGTTCAGGCCCTTGGCGAGATCGCGTTCATATTCTTTCTTCAGGGTGTCCGGATCATATTCCCCGTGACCAAGCACGAAAATTTGCCGTCCGTTCATCGCCTCAACCAGATAAACGCCAGCCTCGTGAGATTCCGCCAACAGGCGCAGGCGGTCATCCTTGCGGATATCGGACGCATGTACCTCGGTGTGGCGTGAATGCGGGGCGCAGAATACGTCGTCGAAGCCCCGCAAAAGGGGCTCTTTCGGGAAAAGCACATGATGCTTGAAGATACCGGACATCTTCCGCGGCAAGGGATATTTGGGGATGCCGTAGTGGTGGTAAAGGCCTGCCTGCGCGCCCCAACAGATATACAACGTGGAATGTACATGGTTTTTCGTCCAGTCCATAATGCGGACCAGCTCATCCCAATACTCAACCTCTTCAAACGGCATGTTTTCGATGGGGGCGCCGGTGATGATAAAACCATCATACTTTTGATCGCGGATATCGTCAAATGTTTTGTAGAATGTGAGCAGATGGTCTTCGGGGGTGTTTTTCGAGTGATAGGTCTTCGTTTGAATCAGGTCGACCTCTATCTGGATCGGTGTGTTGGACAAGCAGCGCAGGATCTGGGTTTCAGTCACGATCTTGAGCGGCATCAGGTTGAGCAGCGCGATGCGCAGCGGGCGGATGTCCTGCGTTGTTGCACGGTGCTCGGTCATCACAAATATGTTTTCGCTCTCCAGAATCGCACGCGCGGGCAAACTGTCGGCTATTTTTATAGGCAAGCCAGTGACCTCCTTTATACCATTGGTTCCAATAGAAAAATTATAGCAGAAAAGCGCTGGAAGGACAAGGGAGGAAACGGTAGTTATAGAAAGAAAGGGGGAGGGAGGACTTGACAAAGTGGAGGGGGATATAGTATAGTAAACGAGCTGCGGAAGTGCGCGGCG
>NZ_JAOQJE010000023.1:0-21333 GCF_025567315.1 Agathobaculum ammoniilyticum | reverse complement strand
ATCCGGTTTGCCGCGCCGCCCAGCAGCGCGGATAGCGGAAAACCGGTTTTACGGCATCGCTCCGTAAAACCGATTTCCCAAAGCATTTTTATTGTATCCTGTTAAAGCACGGTGAAGAAACCGCCGTCCACATTGATGTCCACACCGTTCAAGTAATCCGATGCACGGGAGGCCAGGAACACCATGGTACCCATCAGGTCGTCCAGCTCGCCCCAGCGCCCGGCTGCAATGCGGTTTGTGATCTTATTGTAAAACGCAGGGTCTTTACGCAGCTCTGCGTTGACCTCGGTAGCGAGGAAGCCGGGGCAGATCGCATTGGTCTGGATGTTGAACCGCCCCAACTCGTTGGCAAAGTTGCGGGTAATGCCGATGACACCGTGCTTAGCCGCGGTATAGGGCGGGCACTTAGCGTCCGAGGTATAGCTGAGCGCGGAACCGATGTTGATGATCTTGCCGCCGCCCTTCGCCTTCATGATGTGCGCCACCTCTTTGGACAGGTAATAGACCGCATTGAAGTCCAGGTTGATGCACATTTCCCAGTATTTATCCGGGTAATCGTCGAAATCGTGGAAAGCGCTCGCGCCCGCGTTGTTGACCAGAATATCGATGCGTCCGTACTGCTTCATGCATTCGTCTACGCAATCCTTGCGGTATGCCTTGTCGGTCAGGTCACCGCGCAGGAAATGCACCTGCCGGCCTTCCTTTTCAATCAGCGCCTTGATTTCGGAAACATCCTCGGTGAAGTGAGGGATAAACAGGTTGGCCCCTGCCTTGGCGAATGCAACCGCATACGCCATCCCAAGGCCCTGGTTTGCACCGGTGACCATAGCGATTTTCCCGTCCAAGCGGAACCAATCCATATTGAACTTATCCAATGGGTTCGACATACTAACTTTCCTTTCTGCGGCAGGCCGCACGATATGAGGGAGGCGGGACGCGCACAGCATCGCGCGCCCCGCAGCGTGCATGGTTCGGTTTATTTTGCAAGGTGCAGCATGCGTTCGAGTGCCTCGACTGTACCGTCGCGATCCATATGGTAGTAGTGGTAAATCGCATCCACCGAGCCGAGCACAGCGAACTCATCCGGCATGCCGACGCGCTTGAAGTTGCCCTTGTAGCTCGATTCGCACAGCACTTCCGCTACCGCGCCGCCCAAGCCGCCGTTGATGGAGTGGTCCTCTACGGTGACGATATTGCCGGTCTTCTGCGCAACGCGCAGGATCGCATCCGTATCGAGCGGCTTGATGGTGTGCATATCCAGGATGCCGATGCTCGCGCCATGCTTTTCCTTCATCGTTTTGGCCGCCATCAGGCATTCATACAGGTTGGAACCGCAGGAGATGATATAAGCGTCCGTGCCCTCCATGGTTTCGATCGCCTTGCCGATGGTCAGTTCATAATCCTCGGCGTAGACGTTGGGCGAGCCTGCACGGTCGATGCGAATGATCATCGGGCCGACAAAATCCATCGACTGGCGGATGAACTTGCAGCACTGGTTGGCGTCCGCCGGCACAACGACCGTCAGGTTCGGGATAGCGCGGTAGAGCGCAAGGTCCGCGATGTCGTTATGGGTCGGGCCGCCGCCCGCGGTCACGCCCGAGTGCGTGCCGATCAAACGGACGTTGACGTCGTTGTAGGCGATGTCCGTGTGGATCTGGTCGGCTGCGCGCAGCGGCAGGAACGGACCAAACACCTGGGAGAACACGGTGCAGCCGGAGAGTGCAAGGCCGGCGGACGCGCCCACCTGATCGGGCTCGGCGATACCGAAGTTAAAGCAGCGCTCGGGGAATTCCTTCAGCAGCTTGCCCGCCGAGGAGGACGGTGCGACATTGTCCGAATAGGTGAAAACGAAATCCTTACCCTCGCAGGCCATCTTGTAAAGCTCCTCGCCGTAGGCTTCACGGGCGTTGGAGAGCATCATATCAAAATCGTACGTTGTTTTCGCTGCCATAAATCATCACGCCTTTCTCATTTTTGCAACGTCTGCGAGCGCAATCTTGAGGTCTTCCTCGCCAATACCGCCGCCGTGCCATTTGTGGTTGCCTTCCATGAAGGAAACGCCCTTGCCCTTTATCGTATTGGAGATAATAAAGGTCGGCTTGGCTTCCTTGGAATAATCGAGCGGGGGCAGCTGGTCGAGCGCTGCGCACACCTGCGCCATATCGTTGCCGTCCTCTATTTCAATGACATTCCAGCCGAACGCGCGCACCTTGTCGGCAACCGGGTCGATATTCATGATCTGGCGGGTGTTGCCGGTCATCTGGAGCTGGTTTTTATCCAGGATACACACCAGGTTGTTGAGCTTGTAATGGCCGCCCGACATCAGCGCTTCCCAGTTGGTGCCTTCGTCGAACTCGCCGTCGCCGATCATGACGATAACGCGGTAGTTTTCCTTGCGGTAGCGCGCTCCGAGCGCATAGCCGACCGCGATCGGCAGGCCATGGCCGAGCGAGCCAGCGGAAACCTCGATCTGCGGGCACTTCTTGCGGTTGGAGTGCATGCCGAACTTGTAGGTATCCAAGCTTTCAAAGTGCTCTACCATGTAGTCCTGCGTATAGGCGCCCTGATCGGAGAAGATCGTATACAGGGTTTCCGAGCAATGGCCCTTGGACAGGATGAAGCGGTCGCGGCCCTCCTTGTGCGGGTCCATCACGTCGTAGTTCAGGTACTTGTAGTACAGCGCGACTGTCATTTCCACGATGGACAGCTCGCCGCCCAGATGTCCCATACCGATGCGGTAAATGAAGTTGAGCAGATTGGAGCGGATGTCTACACACTTGTCCTCCAGCTCCGTGATGGTTTGCAGTTTAACACTCATTTTGTCTCATCCTTTCCGTTTGGCTTATTCGCCTTCAAATTTGTTGCAGCGAATGAGGATCTTGGGGTATTTACTGGTCAGATGCATGGCGAATGCCGCTTCCACGTCGTCAATGTCATACACCTGCTCGTCTGATGTAAACGCGGACAGGTCGACATACTTGAGGTATTCTGCGGTGCGCTCGAAGTTGAAGTGCGCGCAGTACATGCCGGTGACGTTGACCTGGCGCATGTAGGAGTATTCAAACAGGTTGAGCGGCAGTTCGTAATCGGTCGGGAACTGGGCGACATACAGCAGGTTTGCATATTTCGACGTACATTTCAGCACCGTTTCCGCCGCGCTCGGCACCGCCGAGCACTCGATAATGACGTCGTAGCCCAGGCCGTTCGTGATCTCCATGGCCCGCTCGTACACATCTTCGGTGATCGGGTTGATGATATGCTCCACGCCGATCTTTTTTGCCAGCTCGCAGCGGCTTTCAACCGGCTCGGACAGGGTCAGCTCGGCCGCGCCGAATTTGGCCGCCAGCTGTGCGCACAGCTGGCCGATCGGGCCGCCGCCCGAGATCAGCACGCGCTTGCCGACCTGCATGCCCGCCTTGTCCATGGCGCGCACAGCGATGGAGAGCGGCTCCATTAGGCTGCCTTCCCGCAGGCTGACGCCGTCGGGCAGCTTGCAGACCTGGGATTCGTTCCAGACAACGTATTCGGCCATGCACGGCTCGTTGCCGACATCCGTACAGTATTCCGGGTGGCCGATCGAGCACTGGTAGCACTTGCCGCAGTAGCCGAGGAAGTTACCGCCAACCCGGTCGCCGACCTTGAGACCCTTCGCCGTGGCATTCTTGCCCAGCTTTTCGATCACGCCAGACATCTCATGGCCGATGCCGAACGGTGCGTCCTCGGGTTTGTTGAAGCAGCCGTCCACCACATGCGGGTCGCTGCCGCAAATGCCGCAATAGGCTACCTTGATCAGCACTTCGTCGTCCTTCAGCTCCTTGATGGGCATATCGACGATGCCGACTGTGCCGCGGGTTTCCGGGTTCGGGTCCTTCATGTTGCCCACTCGGGTTGCGCATACAACTTTCATAGCTTAATATCTCCTCTCTGTGTTCCAATACGGTTTATTTTGCTGCCTTCTGCGCTTCGCGCGTTTCGTTGCGCCCGGCAATTTCCTTTTGGATCTGGCTGATTTTCTCTTCGTTCAGGTGATAGAACAGGCCGTAGACCAGCATAGCTACCACAACCGCTGCCAGCGGCAGGAGCGTGGTCATCATGCGGATTGCGCTCAGAGTTGCTTCGTTCTGCGCCTGGTTTGCGACATAGCCGGTCGCTTCCAATACCGCAGTCGGCAACGAGCCGCCGATGATCATGGAGAATTTGATGCCCAAGCCGACCAGCGTCATGACAATCGCGGTATAGCGCTTACCGGTTTTCCAGTCGGCGTATTCCACCGGGTCGGTGATGACCGACCAGCAAATGCCCATCAGGATGCCGTAGCCATAGCCGGTGATCGCACGGGAGACCATCATGCCGGTGATGGCGGTGGTCGGCATCAGGTACAGCATCAGGCAGCCGATGCCCGCAATCGCAAGGCCGAACATAACCGTGCCCTTTTTATGCAGGCGCTTGACCAGGAACGGTACGCACGGCACGCCAATAACTGAAAATAGCATCATGATCATGGAAAACCAGGAAAGCATATCGCCGCGGTTTGCGTAATAATTGATGTAGTACGCGCCCATTGTGGACTGTACTTGGCTCATGGTGTAAACGCCCAGGAACAGGATAAAGGTGACGAATACCGGACCAACACGGAACAGAAGGTAAAAGACATCCTTGATGTTGGCCTTGTTGTTCGGGTCAACCGGCTGGGGCGGGATGCGTTCCACGATCTGGCTCGAGCCCCACAGCAGGATGACGACCATGATAATGGCCATGATGATCGTGGTAACCATGTAGCCCTGCGCCAGCGTCATATACTTCGAGAAGAAACCGGACAACTCGGGCAGCATGATTGCGCATACAACGCCGCCGACCTGCGCGAGCGTCATGCGGGTCGATTGCAGGCGGGTGCGCTCGCTCTGGTCGTTTGTCATCAGGGACGCCGCGGAAATGTACGGCTGGATGATAAAGGTGTACAGCATATTCAGCAGGTTATAGGTGACCAGCGCCCAGACGATCTTCAGGCCATAGCTCAGATTCGGGGTAGTATACGTCAGGACAGCAGCCAGGCCGAACGGAACTGCGCCCCAACGGATGTATACCCAGTACTTGCCCTTCTTCGGCTGGAGGCGTTCGCAGATCGTGCCCATCATCGGGTCGTTAATTGCGTCCCAGATACGTGATACCGCAAAAATAATGGCGACATGGCCGGGCTGCAGCCCAAAGATATCAGTGTAAAAATAGCTGATGTATAGCGCAATACACTGGAACACCAGATTCATCGCAAAATCAATCGAGGAATAACCCCATACTTCTTTTTTCGGCAACTTGTAATAGCCAAACTGGGAGGACGTTTTTGCCCAGCTTGCAGGATCCTTGGGATTGTTGTTCATAGCAGACGTTTACCTCCTCTTTTTCTTTTTTTAGACCGCCGTATCTCCCTGCCCTCCTTCCTTCTGCCCTGTGTGATTGTGGCTATATTGTACCGAGAGAATGGCCGGATTGGCAATTCCGAAAAGAGACATATCCACCAACAAACTCGTCTGTTAGATATGTGCATTTTATAGAATATGACAGATGCGTCTCGCTGCTATTGTGTATAAGTCACATAAAATACCGTATTTTCTGTTATTGTTTTAACATTGTGTCAAAAAGGGACATCATTTCAGAAATATCAGTCTTTTTTGAAACATTACTTTGCATAAATCCTGTTTTTTCACAGGGGAAAATATGATAAGATAGATAATAAAAAGTATGTACTCCGCGGATCTGAGGAAAGAGACAGCATATGAAATATCAGCAGAAGCGTTATCCGTTTTATAATCCCAATCTGGTTCGGATGTCGATGGGCACGTTGGACTTTGTGGTCAACTATGCGGACATGCTCGACCAGACCTGTGTGGAATTCCGGCACGTCCATGAATGCTATGAAATTTATTACTGTCTGAGCGGTATGCAGCATTTGATGATCGATGGACACCCCCATACTCTGGTCGGCGGCTCGTTTGCCGTCATCCCGCCCGGAATATACCATTACACACAATACGAACCGCTGCTGCTCAAGCAGTATGTGGTGTTTGTGTTCACGCCCCCAACAGTCAATTCGTTGAAAAGCCGCAGCAAAAGCACGCAATCCGAGATGGATTTCCTTTCCGTAGCACTCAAGTATTTTGATGAAAACACATATTTCATCTGCAAGGACCGGTATAAATCAGACAAAGTGCTCGCGCGGCTTGATGAGGAAATCAGTAGGGACCTGCCCGGCAAAGGGCAAATGATCAACGCGCTGTATCAGGAATATCTGATAAAGATATTCCGCAACATGGTCTCCACCGGCAAGGAGGAACCGGCAGCGGTTAATATGTCCAATATCAACATGGCAGTTGAAATGACAAAATACATGCACGCCAATTACAATAAAAATATTACCGTGCAGGATATTGCGAATGTCTTTTATGTTTCGCCGCGCCATATCAACCGTGTTTTTGAGGAGTATTTTGGACAAAGTTTTAAGCGTACGCTGAATATTTACCGTCTCAACTATGCAAAAAATTATCTGCTCGACACCAATTATCCGGTAGAACGCATTGCCGAACTGGTTGGTTTTTCCTCAGCAAAAACCCTGTACCAGCTTTTTAAAGAACATGAAGGAATGACTGTTTCTGAGTTCCGCGCAAAATGCAGGGAGTCGAAGCCATAACCGTATAGCAGACCTGCTCAACAAGGAGCGGTTTTATTCTTATGAGCCTTGCATAAACCGCGGGATTAACAATAGCTTTTCGGCTGCTATCACGCGTAACGCGGCTCAAGCATAGAAAAGGCCACGCACATGACATTGTGCGTGGCCTTTTCTATGCAAACCCGACAAATTTTATTTTCCTATTTACGCGCGGAATAGTGGAATTAAATGGAAGTTGCATCCATGCCCTTATCAGAAATAAGGCAGAAACTGCGGTAGCGGGCAGCTTTGAAGAATACGGGCATATGCCTGAGCCACAAAACGAAAAAGCCCCGGAAATGTCCGCCCTGCTCGAAGACATCGCAGCCGGTAAGACGACCACACAAATCATCCGTGAGAACCCCAAGCTTGCGTTCCGGGTGAAAGATATTGATACACTGCGGCAGATGTTTCTTTCCGAGAAATACGCCGAACAAAACCGGGTGGTAGAAGTGCAGTACATCTACGGCGCGACGGGTACGGGTAAGACCCGTGGCATCTACCAAAGGCACGACGCACGCGACATTTACCGCGTGACCAACTACCAAAACGGCAAAGGCGTCTCTTTCGACGATTATCACGGGCAGGATTGTGATCGCGTTTGAGGAATCCACCTCGCAGCCCAATCGAGGAAATGCTCAATTTGCTGGATGTTTATCCTCCCATACTACCCGCGCGGTACAGCGACAAGGTCGCGTGCTTTACCAAGGTGTACATCACGTCCAACCTGCCGCTGAACCGGCAATATGAGACGGTGCAGCTCTGTCACCCTGACACATGGAAAGCATTCCTGCGACGTATTCAGAGCTTTACCGAGTATCGGGAGGAAAAGCCGCCTATTACCCGAATGGAGGTGAATTTTTGAAGATGAACAGCAATAAACGCAGTCTGCTGGAAAAAGAAACGTATCGGAACTACATGCTCCTGATGTTCCGATACGGCCTCAGGGAGATCTGGACAGACCAGCACCGGCTCAAACTGCTTGTGCTCTATCTGCTGGCCGCACTGACCTTCAGCATCGTCCGCCCTTGGGACATTGCGTACAGCGGGCCGGATATGTTCGATGCGATCAGCCGGATCGCGTTCAGCCTCTGCTTCCCGATCCTTGTGTTTGGCGGGCTGGCAGTACTCATCATATGGGCTGGGACGCCCTCCAAGGCGAAAAGTATCCAGAACACCCTGCATTGGGCTGGTCAACCACGCCGGTGAAGTACCGCTGCTGGTTGCTGTCCGTCAGGATGAAACAGATGATGCACACAGCAACATCACGGTTCTCGAATTTCTCGCCTGCGGCGTCCCCAAATCCGTATGGGAACAGAAAAGCGCGGATATCGAAACCGCGCTGAATGTCCATGTCGCATATATTCAGGAGTGCGACGGCTAGCGCCGCATCCGGCTGTTTACCGTTCCTGCCAAAAGCGGCCTGCCCAAGCTGCTGCCGTGGAAGGATGTCTATCTGCGTGACGCATTTCCCGCCTGCCGGCTGGTGCTCGGCGAAAGCCTGCTGGGGACAGTCTCGCTCGACCTCAACCTGATCCCGCATGTGCTGCTGGGCGGCGGGACCGGTTCGGGCAAATCCGTTCTCCTCAAGTTGATTTGGCCGCAGCTGGCGCAAACACCCAAACTGCAAGCTAATCCTCGACCGCGACGCTTTGATAGCCTACTTGACAGTGTATCTGAAAAGCTGAAACAGCGCAAGGATCTGCTCGGGAAGGCAGGGTGTACAAATACCTATGAGTATCACCGCCGTGAGACGCTCCCGATGGACTGCATTGTATTTGCGGTAGAAGATTCTGTACAACACGGACGCGAGCGACCGGATTCCGCGCGACGCCCACGTCCGTTTCCTCACGGGTGACGGCCCAGTATTTCAATCCTACTGGTTCGACGACACAAAGGAGGTTTTCTAAAATGGATAAGAGTACATACAGCGCACTCGAGCTTGCGATCCTGCTCGGTGTCAGCCGCAGCGCGGCTTACAACCTGATGCACCGCGCGGATTTCCCGTCCTTTCGCATCGGCAAACGCCTACTGGTAAAGCGGGACAAGCTGATCGAACGGCTGGACGTGCAGGACAAAACAACCCATGGCTACCCTACCTGCTCCCAGACAGTAGCTGCTGATCGAATAAACAATAAATAGGCACACTGCAAACTGAGCTGCCCGAACATGGGCAGCCCTGCTTTTATGCAGAACAAGGAATATTTCATGTTATAGACTTAAATACCTTTTGTTCCTATAACATCAACCGAAACAGCATGTGTCGAAAAGGAGACTACAGTTATAATGGCACGCAAAAAGAAAAAACGAGAAACTGGTAGCGGAACAATTTATAAGCGTCCCGACGGACGGTGGATTGCGCAATATACCTCTATGCCCGATCCTGAAACCGGCAAACTGCTCCGCCATACGATCTACGGCAGGACACAGACACAACAGGAGGTCGCGGAAAGGCTGCGCGCGGCGACTTCAAGCATCGACAACGGCACGTTTCAGGAGCCGAACAAGCTCACGGTTGCCGAATATGCGGAAGAATATATGCAGAGCCATGTTTCCACGCTCGCGCCGTTTACCCAGCGGACGTATGAAAAGAACTTGCGGATTCATATTCTTCCCGCGCTGGGTAAAAAGAAGCTGACAGACCTGACGCATCGGGAAGTGCAGCGGTTCGCCGCGTCGCTTGGCGTGAACGGCAAAGGCTTAGCGCCCAAAACCGTGCATACCGTATTCGGGACGCTTCACGCTCTGTTAGCCGCCGCCCAGCGTGACGAGATCATTATCCGCAACGTCGCCGACAAATGCACCCTGCCTCGCGTTACGCAAAGCCGGGCAAAGGCAATCACTTCCTCGGAACTGTCCCGTTTCCTGAAAGCAGTCGAGGACGACGAGTTTTACAACATCTTTTTCCTTGATATCTTTTCCGGCATGCAACAGTCTGAAATCCTCGGCCTGCGCTGGGATGATATCCTGTGGGGGAAAAACAGCATCGTCATTCGGCAGCAGTTGCAGCAGAAGCATGAACGCGGCTCGTTCAACTACTATCTCACCCCACCAAAAGAAAACAAACAGCGGTGCATTGTACTCGCCGCAAGCGCCATCCGCCTCCTGCGGAAGCAGCACCGCAAGCAGCAGGCGCAAAGGCTGCTCGCTGGTGAGCTGTGGGCTAATGCCTTTGATCTGGTGTTCACCAATGGCTTCGGCCGTCCGCTCAACCATCAGACGGTATATAAGCATATGAAAAAGGCATTGCAATCCTGCGGTATGGAAAACTATACCTTCCATTCGCTTCGTCATTCATTCGCTACAATCTCGATTGAAAATGGCGACGACATCAAAACCGTGCAGACCAACTTGGGCCATTTCGCACCGGCATTCACGCTCAAGACCTATGCCCATGTCAGCAACCAGATGCAGCAGAGCAGCGCCGCCAGAATGGAGGAACTGATCGCCAGTTTGCCGGTGGCAAAATAGCCGCAAACCCGCACTGCGTCTGGCTTTGCAGACCCCATTGCAGTCAAGATTGCAGTATAGATTCTTGAAAACACCGAAAAAGTTCTAATATTCCCACACAAAAGAAAAATCGCACTTTTCCTCCTCAGAAAAGTGCGAAATTTTGGCGGAGACGGAGAGATTTGAACTCTCGCGCCGGTTTCCCGACCTACTCCCTTAGCAGGGGAGCCCCTTCACCAGCTTGGGTACGTCTCCATGTCAAGTTTGTAGCTTCCGCCATCAGGTATTTGGCGGAGCGGGTGGGATTCGAACCCACGCGCCCTTTCGGACAAACGGTTTTCAAGACCGCCTCGTTATGACCACTTCGATACCGCTCCGTAGCTTTGCCCGATAAGCATGATTGATTATACTACATCCATCGGTAAATGTCAATGCTTTTCTCGGCAGAAGCGCAGCTTTCCCACGCTTCTGCCAAAAATCCGTCAGCCTTCCAGCCGTTCCTGCCATTCTGCGGGCTTGAAGCCGGGCAGGGCAAAATCTGCCCCGACCAACAGCGGCCGCTTGACCAGCATGCCATCGGTCGCCAGCAGGGCGAACTGCTCGTCCTCGCTCATGGACGGCAGCTTGTCTTTCAGACCCAACGCCTTATACTGCAGACCGCTTGTATTGAAAAAGCGCTTGAGCGGCAACCCGCTCATCGCGTGCCACTGGCGTAGTTCCTGCTCGGTCGGCTTTTCCTGCTTGATATCACGGAACTGATATTCCACCCCCTTTTCCTCCAGCCACTTCTGCGCTTTCTGGCAGGTGGTGCATTTCGGATAACATACAAACAGCATTCAGGCTACCTCCTTTTCCATTTCCTGATGTCCAGCGGTCAATACAGAAAGTTCCGCCAGCAGCAGCAGCGCCGCTGCCACAGACAGGCCGCTGCGCAGTACCATTTTTGCGGGCCATGCCACGCCATGCACCCCCATTAGCCAAGACAGGCCATAGCCCGCCGCATCCGATACCGCCATCGTGACCGCAATCGCGCCAAAGAACGCCAGCATGGCCGGACGCGGTTTTCCGTACAGCAGCCGCGCCAAATGGTAAAACGCCAGAACCAGCAGGATATCGCCTACCAGTCCAAAGCCGAACGACGGGAGCTTGGGGTCCACGCAGGTCATGCGGTAATTGACGAGCAAATGTAGGCAGCTCCACAACAGGGGAACCAGCGTCAGCAATGCGGAATGGGATGTCATTTCCACGCCCTGCGCTTTCGCCAGGCCAATGCTGCAGAGGCCGGCGAGCACGGTTATGCCCGCGTAGGCAAGCTCCAATGCCTGCGCCCATCCGGCCGCGTCCTCCTCCACCGTAGTCATCGTGAGATAAAGGTATCCCACGCCGCCCAAAACCAGCAGCAGGCCGGAGATGACCGCCATCATCCGGAAACCCACGCCCTGCGTACCCAGCAGCTGCTCAAACGGCGTTTTCCGCTCCGCACGAAGCGGCGCCGCCATGGCCGCATAAGCGGCCGCGCACAGCAGGAAAAAAACAGCGCAGTACCAGACCCATGCGTTGCCGGTCACCGGCAGGCCGTTCCTGCTATCAAAACCGTTCAAAAAATGGAGCGCGCGCGCCACAACGCCGGGTACGCACAACACCACCGCAAAAACGGGCAGAAATTTGGATCGCTTCATTTCATTCCCTCCAGTTTGAACTTTAATATACGCAATAAGTATACCACAATACGGCGGCGTCAGCAAGGAAAGCTGAAAAAACTCCCTTTTAGAACAAGGCTCAAACTCAACGAAATGTCTTTACGCTCTACATATCTAAAAATCTCCAGCATCTCCTCCCTTTCAACTTCTGTTTTCCGGCCTAAGTCTGTCGCGGTCAGCCCTGCGCTTGCAATATGCAGCGAGCCAACCTGTCGGCACCCCATCGCAGTGGTACTTAAACGAACAGGGACGGAAAAATGACAGACGGACCCACAAAGACGAACAGGCCCGTCTGGTTTCCGTATCCGGTCAGTAGCGTTCTGTATTAGGCAACATTTCCGCCTCCTTGCCCGAAAGCTCGGTATTCGCCGGCGTCTGCCGCCGCATGCCGATCTTGAGCAGAATCGGTGTGATCAGCGTGGTTACAATAACGACCAGAACAATCGGCGGGAACATGTTTGCGTCGATCAGGCCCGCCTGCGCGCCCTTCTGCGCCACGATCAACGCGACCTCGCCGCGTGACACCATACCCAGTCCAATTGAAATCGCGTCATAGGTTTGAAAGCCCATCATCCGCGCCCCCAGCCCGCAGCCAATGACCTTGCTCAGAATCGCGACCAGCGTCAGGACGACCGCGAATACCACCAGCCGTCCGGTCAGCCCGCCCAGCTCGGTCTTGATGCCGATGGAGGCGAAAAACAGCGGCGAGAACATCATATAGCTCAGCACATTCAGCTTACTGGCCGCGTATGCGCGCGTATTACTGATATTGCACAGAATCAATCCCGCGAAATATGCGCCTGTGATATCCGCGATGCCGAAAAAGCGCTCTGCTACAAAGCTGAGCAGGAAGCAGAACACCAGCGCATAAATAGCCAGTCGGCGGTGATGCCCCCACAGCTTATCCATTTTGATGAACGCCTTGTGCATGACAATACCGATCAGGCAGAGGAACACGAAAAACGCCGCGATCCGCACAAATACCATCATCGGCTGGACGGTCGGATCGGTAAAGCCCGTCAACACGGTCAGCACGATGATGCCGAGGATGTCATCAAGCACCGCCGCGCCCAAAATGGCCGTACCCACCTTGCTTTTGAGCTTGCCGAGCTCCCGCAGCGTCTCTACCGTGATAGAAACAGAGGTCGCTGTCAGCACGACGCCGGTGAACGCCGCTTTTATCATATTCTGGGTATCCGCCGGATCATTTTCCAGCAGCAGATAACAGGCGACGCCGCCGATAAACGGCACAATCACACCAATCAGCGCAATTACAAAGGATGCCAAGCCCGTGGATTTCAGCTCATCCAGCTCGGTGTCCAAACCAGCGCTGAACATCAGGAGGATCACCCCAATTTCCGCGGTTTTGATCAGAAAATCATTCTCCCCCACCAGTCCCAAGCAGCTTGGTCCCAGAATCACGCCCGCGACCAGTGCGCCCACCACCTGCGGCATATGGACACGCTCTGACGTCAGGCCGAAAATCTTTGTAAATAGCAGGATAATCGCAATGGTCAGGAGGAAATCATAGGACACGAGTCTCCACCCCTCTCAGTCTTAAAAAAACATCTATCTATCATTATAGCGTTTTTTTCAGTTTCATCCAGCCTACCTGTCAAAAAAAAGACAAAAAGATCAACAAAAGAGCTTCTGCATTTTTGTGCAGAAGCTCTTTTGTTCATTCTTCAATCTTGGGCGCGCGATCATGGATGTCCTTGATCTTATGCAGGCCGCTCTGGATCGTCTGATAAATACTGTCCAGATCCTCCGGCGTAACATTGCGCTCCAGAAAGAGCAGCTCTACCGCATGGGAAAACAGGACCATCGCATTAGTCGTATCGAGAAACTTCGGGAAGTTATGAGAATTCTGGGCATTGCGGAACTTCCGGATATCTTTCCGGATGAACTCCACAACCTCCTGCGCGCTGGTAAAATCGCCATGCGAGATCGGGTAGGGCGTCACGCGCTGTAGAAAATAGCGGTCGCGCTTGGTCACGTCAAACACATAGGTGACGCACAGATCCTCCGAAAGCTCAAATTTAGCAATATATAGTATCCCGTTCCTGATCTCCTTGATGGAGGATGCGCCGAGCTGACGCAGGCTGGCATTGATAATATCGCCGGAAAAGCTGC
Source organism: Agathobaculum ammoniilyticum (assembly GCF_025567315.1). Classification (NCBI taxonomy): domain Bacteria; kingdom Bacillati; phylum Bacillota; class Clostridia; order Eubacteriales; family Butyricicoccaceae; genus Agathobaculum; species Agathobaculum ammoniilyticum. The sequence goes on along the minus strand of NZ_JAOQJE010000023.1, from coordinate 7,350 downwards.
TTGTAATCATATGATCTCCCTCTTTCTCGATCTGTTTTATCTATCAATGAAAACGAACAAGCAGGAATACGGTTGAAATAACGACCGACAGCAGCATTATCGGAAAGCCCACCTTCAGGTAGCTTGCAAACGTAATCGGGTGGCCATGCTTTGCCGAAATGCCCGAAAGGACAACATTTGCCGACGCGCCAATCAGCGTGCCGTTGCCGCCGAGGCAAGCGCCCAGTGACAGCGCCCACCAGAGCGCCGTTACGTCCATTCCTTCCGCCTGCATGGAGAGGATCAGGGGGATCATCGTCGCGACAAATGGAATATTGTCCAGAAACGACGAAAACAATGCCGACCCCCATAGGATCAGGATCATCAGCAGCATAGCGTTGCCGTCAGTCACCGTGACCAAAGCGTTGCCGAGCGCCGTGATCACACCGGTCTGAACCATGCCGCCGACGACAACGAACAGCCCTGTGAAGAACAGGATCGTGGACCATTCCACGCCCAGTACAATTTCCTCAGTCTCCTGACCACCAATCAGTAACATTATTGTAGCACTTGCCAGAGCGATAATGCAAGAGTCCACGCCCAAGGTGGAATGGAAAACAAAGCCCAGCACCACCAGAATAATCATCACAATACTTTTTATCATCAGCGGTCGATCCTTGATCGACTTGTTTTCGTCCAGGCGCATGACCGCCGCCATCTTATCGGCTTCCACCACCATACGGCGCCCGTACATAAAATAGAAACAAACACAGACCGCCGCCATGATAAAGAACACCGCCACACCGGTATTCATAATAAAATCCACAAAGCTCAGCCCTGCCTGCGAGCCGATCATAATATTCGGCGGGTCGCCGATCAGGGTCGCCGTACCGCCGATATTGGATGCCAATATCTGCGTCAGCAGGAACGGCACCGGATTCAGCCCCAGGATACCCGCGATCGAAATTGTCATCGGGCCGACCAGCAGCACGGTCGTCACGTTATCCAGAAACGCGGACAGCACGGCCGTCAGTACTGCAAACAGCAGCATAATCCGCCAAGGGTTGCCTTTTGCGAGCTTTGCCGATTTAATTGCCACATATTCAAATAGGCCGGAGTTTCGCACCACCGCCACGAACAACATCATGCCGATCAGCACGCCGATGGTGTTAAAATCGATATAGCCGACCGCGTCATCCACCGTAAGTACATGTAGGCACACAAGCAGGACGCCGCCCGCCACCGCCGCCACCGTGCGGTGGATTTTTTCCGTCACGATCGCAGCCATGACCGCCAAAAAAACAACGACAGAAAGGATCTGCATAGTGTCCATTTTCTTACCCCCTTCTTATGCGTCGGTTGTCTTTCCCAGCGCACAGCTCTCAATTTTTATTACGACATATTATAGCGCCGTTTTTCTCCATTTTGCAATGTGTATTTTCTCCTGAATTACTCGGAATTCGTGTGAAAGTTTGGTCATTTAGTGACAAAGCATCCCCCCTTTCTTTACGTTTTTTTAACACATCGCCCTTTTGTCCGGTGATGCGCACACGCTTTCCGAGGCGCGGCGTACCCCCTCACCGCAGGCAAAAAAAGACCCCGCTCCGAATGGAGCGGGGTCTTACTTTCGCTTTTAAGTAAGTTAAAAAAACTTAGCCCTGCGAAATCGCGCCTACCGGGCAGGAACCTGCGCAGGAACCGCAATCGATGCAAGCGTCCGCGTTGATCTCGTACTTGCCGTCGCCTTCAGCAATAGCGCCTACCGGACACTCGCCCGCGCAAGAGCCACAGCTAATGCATGCGCCACTGATAACATATGCCATTGGTATTGCACCTCCAAAAGTATTTTACACACTTATTGTAACACAAGATAAGAAAAAATCAACAAAAACAGACGGTTAGTTATCGGTAACTTTTCACACATATATAAAATAGGTGTGATTATCCAAAAAAGTTAGAAAAAATTTGTTTTAACGAGAAATCCTGAGAAAACCCTCTGTTTTCCTATTCTGTTTCTCTACAAAGGTCAAATTTAGTCAGAAAAAATCCTTGCTTTTTCATCAGTCATCTTCTATAATAAAATCAAAGGTCAGGAAAGGTCAAACGAAAATCCCTGGCTTAAGGAGTGACCACCATGAAAATGTCAGATATCATCGCCGACTTTATCGGAGAGATGCTATCAGAGGGCGGCGGCGTGGCGGAGGTGCAGCGCAAAAGCCTGGCGGACCGGTTTTCCTGTGTTCCCAGCCAGATTAATTATGTGATCGAAACGCGCTTCACGCCGGAACACGGCTACTTGGTCGAAAGCCAGCGCGGCGGCGGCGGCTATATCCGCATCGTCCGTCTGCTGGACGATAAGCAGCGCACGCTGCTGGAAGCCGCGCGCGGCATCGGCGGACGGCTGACGCAGAATGACGCGGCCCGCCTGACACGGGCGCTGGTTTCCGCTGAGCTGCTCACCCAGCGCGAGGGACAGCTTCTGCTCTCTGCCTGTTCGGACGGCGCGCTGGCGGAGGTCGAAAAATCCGACCGCGACCGGTTGCGCGCCGCAATCTTCCGATGCGCCGTAATGGGCGTTGCAACCATCTAAATCCTGTAAAAATTTCACGATACACCATCCTCTTTGAAAGGAGAAACGACTTATGAAATGCGAAAAATGCGGCAAGAATGAAGCGACCATGTATTATAAGGAAACTATCAACGGCGTCACGCGCGAGATGCACCTGTGTCCGGAATGCGCGCAGAAAGAAAACCTTGGCGGCACGTTTGAAAACGCGTTCCAGTCCATGAACCATTTCTGGAGCGATCCGTTCCATTCGTTCCTTGGCGGCGGCTTCGGCAGCCTGTGGAACGATATGCTCGGCACGGCGGCACCCACCTCCACCCTGCTCGGCACCGAGCGCAAATGCCCGACCTGCGGCATGACCGAAAGCGAGCTGCGGCAGACCGGCCGTGTGGGCTGTCCGGATTGCTACAGCACGTTCGCGGATATCCTGAACCCGTATGTGCGCAAGCTCCACGGCGCGGACCGCCACATTGGCACGGCGCCGGCCGCACCGGAGCAGCCGCAGGCCGATCCGGTCGAAGCCCTGCGCGCGCAGCTCAAGGCGGCGGTGGAAAGCGAGGATTATGAGCAGGCCGCGCGCCTGCGCGACGAGATCCGCAGAATGGAGGGCGAGCAGAAATGAGCCTGTTTTCATTACACGGCGGCTTCACCGGTTTGGCCGCCTCCAGCCGTGTCAGGCTGGCGCGCAACCTCAAGGGGTACCCGTTCCGGCTGACGCCGGCGCAGCACAGCGAGATCGCGGACAAGGTGTTTTCCGCGCTGCGCGGCAACCCTACCATTGGGCCGGAATTCGAAAAAAAGCAGATCATTCCCCGCTCGACCGAAGCGTCCCAGCTCGTCGAGGAGCATCTGATCTCCCCCGAGCTGGCGCGAAACGGCGGATGGCTGATCGTCTCCCGTGATGGCGGCGTGTCCATCATGGTCGGGGAGGAAGACCATCTCCGCTTGCAGGTCATCGGCACGGGCCTGTGTCCCAAGGAGTGCCTGGAAACCGCCAACCGCATCGCGGCGCTGATCGAAGCCACCCTGCCATTCGCCTATGACGAGCGGCTGGGCTACCTGACCGCCTGCCCGACCAATGTCGGCACCGGCCTGCGCGCCTCTATCATGCTGCATCTGCCCATGCTGACCGCCACCGGCGGCATCAACCAGTTGGCCGGCTATGCCGGCAGCCGCGGATGCGCGATACGCGGTGCCTACGGCGAAGGCTCCCAAGCGGTCGGCGGTTTTTATCAGATTTCCAACCAGATCACGCTGGGCGCTTCCGCAGCCGAGCTGACCGATAAACTGGTTGAGACCGCGACCGCGATCATCGACGCGGAAAAGAAGGCGCGCGAACAGGTGCGCAGCCAGAACGAAGCCGCGCTGCGGGACCGCGTCTGCCGCGCCGCCGGCACGCTGCGTTCGGCTTACCTGATCGATACAGGCGAAGCCATCCAATGTATTTCGGACGTACTGGTCGGCCTGCAGATGGGTCTGCTGTCCGGCGTGGAGCCGCAGGTACTTTACGGGCTGGAACAGCGCATCCGGCCGGCCATGCTGACCGGCGCGCCGCAGGAGCGCGACCAGAAGCGCGCCGCCCTGCTGCGCGAGACCGCGCAAAGTCTGCGCTTCGCGTGAGCTTTCCTTATTCACTTTCCATTTCCCACCCCCTGAAAGGAGTGTTGACTTATGTTTTATCAAAACCGTTTCACCGAACGTGCCCAGAAAGCCCTGACGCTGGCGCAGGAAGCCGCCGGCTCTTTCGGCCACAGTTATATCGGCTCGGAGCATCTGCTGCTCGGCCTGCTGCGTGAGGGCGGCGGCCCTGCCGCCAAAGCGCTTGCCGCGGCGGGCGTGACCGAGGATGCACTGGTGAAGCAGATCGAGGACCTGTCCGGCCGCGGCGCACCCGACAGCGCCGCGCCGCAGGGCATGACCCCGCGCACCAAGCGCATCATCGAGCTGTCGCTGCAGTCTGCGGGCCAGATGGGGACCAATTACGTCGGCACCGAACACCTGCTGCTCGGCATCCTGCGCGAAGGGCAGAACGTGGCGTTGACCGCGCTGGCCAACCTCAAGGTCACGCCGCAGACGCTGGCAGAAAAGCTGAGCGAAACGCTCGGCGGCGCACAGCAGGGCGGCTTTGCGGAAGCAGGCGCGACTGGCGGCGCTTCGGATAAGGACGCTCTTACCCAGTTCGGCCGCGACCTGACTGCCGCCGCCAGGGAGGGCAAGCTCGATCCGGTCATCGGCCGCGCCAAGGAAATCCAGCGCGTGATCCAGATCCTGTCCCGCCGCACCAAAAATAATCCGGCGTTGATTGGCGATCCGGGCGTTGGCAAGACCGCCGTTGTCGAGGGCCTCGCGCAGAAGATTGTGGCGGGCGACGTGCCGGAAACGCTCAAAAACAAGCGCGTGATCTCGCTCGACCTGACCGGCATGATCGCTGGCACCAAGTACCGCGGCGAGTTCGAGGAGCGCATCAAAAAGGTTATCGAGGAGCTGACCGCCAAGAAAGACACCATCCTGTTTGTCGATGAGATGCACATGCTGATGGGCGCGGGCGCCGCCGAGGGCGCGGCGGACGCGGCAAACATCCTCAAGCCCGCACTATCCCGGGGCGAGGTGCAGGTCATCGGCGCGACCACGCTGGATGAGTACCGTAAAAACATCGAAAAGGACGCCGCGCTCGAGCGCCGCTTCCAGCCCGTGCAGATCGACGAGCCGACGCCGGAGGACGCGGTCGAGATCCTCAAGGGCCTGCGCGACCGGTATGAAGCACACCACCGCATCAAGATACCGGACGAGGCGATCGATGCCGCGGTCAAGCTATCCGTGCGTTATGTGACCGGCCGCTATCTGCCGGACAAGGCGATCGACGTGATCGATGAGGCATGCTCGCGTGTGCGCCTGTCCACGTTGACCGCGCCGCCCGACCTGAAAGCGCTGGAGGACGAAATCGCCGCCGTCGCCGCGAAAAAGGAGGAGGCTGTCAAGAGCCAGGACTTCGAAAACGCCGCCAAGCTGCGTGATGAAGAAAAGCAAAAGCGCGAAGCGCTCGAAGCACGCAAAAAGGAATGGTCTGAACAGCAGACCAAAACGCACGGCGCGGTCACGGCGGATGATATCGCCGCTGTGATCTCCGGCTGGACAGGTGTCCCCGTCGCCCAGCTTACGGAGGACGAGGGCCAACGCCTGCTGCACTTGGAGGACACGCTGCACCAGCGCGTGATCGGCCAGGACGAGGCCGTTACCGCGGTCGCAAAGGCCATCCGGCGCAGCCGTGTCGGTCTGCGTGACCCCAAGCGCCCGATCGGCTCGTTCCTGTTCCTCGGCCCCACCGGCGTCGGCAAGACCGAGCTTTCCAAGGCGTTGGCCGAAGCCATGTTCGGCGACGAAAACGCCATGATCCGCATTGATATGTCCGAATATATGGAAAAGCATGCGGTTTCCCGCATGATCGGTTCGCCTCCGGGCTATGTGGGCTACGACGAGGGCGGCCAGCTCTCGGAGAAGGTGCGCCGCCACCCGTACTCGGTCGTGCTGTTCGACGAGATCGAAAAGGCACATCCGGATGTGTTCAATATTCTGCTACAGATTCTGGAGGATGGCGTATTGACGGACGGCCAGGGCCGGCACATTGACTTTAAGAATACCATCATCATCATGACGTCGAACATCGGCGCGCAGAAGATCACAGGCCATACCCGCAAGTCGCTCGGTTTTGCCGCGGACGGCGCGAGCGATGCCGAACGCACCTTCGAACAGATTAGGGAGGATGTGCTCGGTGAGCTGAAGAACGCGGTCCGGCCGGAATTCCTCAACCGTATCGACGACATCATCGTGTTCAACCGCCTGACCGAGGAGGAGATCGCTCAGATTGCGGACGGTATGCTGCGGCAGGTCGCCGAACGCATGCAGGATATGCAGATCGTCATGGACTGGACCGACGCCGCGAAAAAGCATCTTGCCAAGGCCGGCTTCGATCCGATATATGGCGCGCGGCCGCTGCGCCGCGCGGTCACAAACGAGGTGGAGGATCTCGTTGCCGAGCAGTCCCTTGAGGGCCGCATCAAGGCGGGCGACCATGTAACGCTGGACGTCGCGGATGACAGGCTGACGCTGGCGCAGCAGGCTCCTGCCGAATCAAATCCCAGCGAAAGCGCAAAGGACGAATAACCCCTGACTAAAAAATCCCGATCCAATATGGATCGGGATTTTTTTGCGTAAAAACTGCCCTGCGAACCGCTATTGCTGTCTCATCAGCGTTTTTCCACCAAAATAAGCACGATGTTTAACACCCCAAACACAAGCAGGCTGAGAATAACCGATACGCTCCCCATTAAACGACTCCCCCTTTGTTCCTTGCTTATTATATAACATTTTGTTTTATAAATCAATATAACAATTCGTTTTGCGTACACTTGAATATAGCCATTTCTTCTAAAAGAGGAGCAACTATGTACGCACGAATCAGAAATTTACGCGAGGATGCCGACCTGCTGCAAAGGGACATTGCACAAATATTAAACTGCACACAGGTTTGCTACTCCAACTATGAGATGGGGAAACGCGATATCCCCACCGACGTTCTCATTAAGCTGGCGAATTTTTATCATACCAGCGTGGACTATCTGCTCGGAGAAACCGATGTGCGTGCGCCCTACCCCAAAAATCATAAATAAGTAGTAAAAAAAGCCCCTGTCCATTGGACAGGGGCTTTCGCTTAAGCTCTGTTTTTTACTTAGCAGCTTTAGCAGCCTTGATAGCGTCGATCATCATGGGAACGACCTTGAACAGGTCGCCGCAGATGCCGTAGTCGG
>NZ_JAOQJE010000022.1:19285-22699 GCF_025567315.1 Agathobaculum ammoniilyticum | reverse complement strand
CCGCCTCGGGTACTATCCCACAGACCCGGCGCATGTCGCGTATATCCGCCGCGCTTTGGTGTTCCCAGAAGGCAAAACGGTGAACCTGCTGGACCCCTGCTGCGGGGAGGGCAATGCCCTCTCCCAGCTGGGCGCAGGGGAAAACGCCGCGACCTACGGCGCGGAGCTGGATGACAGCCGTGCGGAAGCGGCACAGGAACAGCTGGACCACGTCGCGATGGGCAGCTACTATTTCTCCCGCATCTCGCGCAGCGCGTTCCACCTGCTGTTCCTCAACCCGCCGTACCTGCAGCTCTATGGCGGCGCGCGGAGCGAGAAACGCTTCCTCGGCGAGGGCTATGACCACCTGATGCTGGGCGGGGTGCTGGCCTGCATCATCCCCTATTACCGTCTCACCGAGGACGTGTGCCGTTTTCTTGCCGCCCACTTTAACAGTTTGATGGCGTACCGCTTCTGTGAAGAGGAGTTCCGGAAGTTCCGGCAGATCGCGGTGCTGGGCGTGCGCAAGCCGCGCGCGGAAAACCCGCGGATGGCAAGGCTGCTGGAGCTGGCGTCGCTGTCTCCGGATAAGCTGCCTACGCTGGACCAGATCCCGCTGGGCAGTTATCCGCTGCCGGATGCAGAGAAGGCTGTTCCCCTGTTCCAGGGCGCTCGGTTCAACGTGCGCGAGCTCGCAGACCAGATGCGCCGCATGGGCAGTATGCTGCCGCAGAAGTCCACGCTGGACGGGCGTGAAAAGCGCCCGCTCCTGCCGCTCACCATCGGCCAGATCGGCCTGGTAGGCGGTTCCGGCCTCATCAACGGGCTGATCGAGTGCGACGCTCCGCATGTCCTGAAAGGCCGTGTTGTAAAGGCGGTCCGCCGGCGCACCGGCGAGCAGTACGACGAGACAGACGGTACGACTACCACAGAGATCATCGAGACGACGAGCAATAAGATGGTGTTCAATGTGCTCACGCCCCAAGGCGTGAAGCTGCTGGCTTAAAGGTATAGCACCGCACCATTGCATCATCGGCGATTTGCGGAATGATGTGGTATTGCCTTGAAGGAGGATACGATTTTGAAACAGTCAAAGGAAAGAAAAGCGACCTATGTCCGCTTCCCTTACGGGAGGATCGCTGCAACACGGCGGGTGATAGATGAGCTGGACGCTATAACAATCAGCCGGCTGCTCAGCCGCCACCTGCGCTGTGACTGGGGAGACCTTTGTGACGAAGACTGGGCGCAGAATGACCATGCAGTGAAAAACGGCGAACGCCTGCTCTCCTCGTATCAGGCAGCAGGACAGAAGGTGTTCATCATCACCGAGTGGGACCGCTCCGTGACCACCATCCTGTTTGCGGACGAATATTAATGAGAAAGGACAGGAAGATGCTGAAATTGAACATGACAGATTTTATCCGCAGTCTGGACAGCCTGCCGGAGAGCAATGAGAACGAACCGCTGTTCGGCACAGGGTATCTTACGGAACACGTCGCCCTGCCGTTCCTGTTTGGGAAGGATATTTCCCTGTATGAAATAGACTGGGGTGCTTTCCAGCCGGAGGACGCCCACGACATGTATTACCGCTGCGGAGAAGCAGACAGCCTTGGCGGCCCGGTCCTCCAGCTGTACCAGCCCGCAGTTTATACAAAGCCGGCGCCCCAGCCGCAGATCTTTTATGTCTGAGGGGGCGATATTCATGCGAAGCTATGAGGACTTGCAGTACGCATTCCTGCAGCTGGAGCTCGCAGCCCGGTACCAGGAGGCCGGCAGGCTGGAGGGGTTCATCCGGAACACTGGAAATGCGCTCTGGGGTGATGAGGACTTCCTCTATACCCACTGGTATGAGCTGCTCAATGCGCTGGCGGACTTCGTTGATATCCGCGAAGACGAGGATACGATGACCTGCCGGATGTACTTTTCGGACGCCGTGATACAGGACTATTTCCTCTTTGCGCAAAGGCACGCGGAACAAGCCGGTATCCCGCTCAAGCAGGACGTTTACTATCTGGACGCGCTCTCGTATTTCAATAACACCATGCTGGATTACTGCCCGTACAGATGCTGGTTCCGTCTGGTAACACAGACACACCATGAATACGGGTTTGGCTTATCTGTCTGGATATATGAGGAACAGTTTACGGACTGGGAACCCCTGCTGGCCGGACTGCTGGATGTGATGGCGTATTTCCGCTCCAGTATGGAGATATTGGCCTCGGACGATAAGACTGGGCAGGTCATAAGCTTTTCGCATCCCGCGCAGGCAAAGGAGGCGGCATGATGGCTGGAAGCATCCGCAAGGCTGTGCTGCATCTGGACCCGCTGAAAAGCGTGGTAAAAACCGAGCTGGTCCGCGAAGACGGCACGCATGAGGTCAAGCACATCCCTGGTGGCGCATTGGTAAACGAGTTCAAAGCGCATATCCGGATGGCCCCTGTGCGGAGCGGCCTGCTCCCGCCGGGCGTCGTCTCGCTCACCGCGTATCCGGACGGCTGGGACGTGACGCTCCAAAACGTCACGGACCGCTGCACGGTCTGGTACCACAAGACCGTGTATCCGGATTTCCCGCTGCCTCGCCTTTTGCTGCGGTGCAGAATGAAAGGCGGGATGCTGAACGGTTTCCAGATGGCGGTTTGTGATGCGGGCAGCCTTTCCCCTGAGACAAAGCTGTACCGCTTCCCGTTCCCAAACGTCAACGGTTTTTCGCTCTGCGTGGGGACCAACCAGTTTACTGGCTACGATACGCTGTGGAAGCTGCGCGGGCTCATGCACCGCGTACTCTCCCTGCCCTTTGGGGACGATTATTATAAGCCGGACTGCACAAGGCTCGGCCTGTCCGCGCGGGAGCTGTTCGAACACCTGAAGGACAAGGATCCCGCGTACTATTACAGCGACGTGCTGATCCCGAACGGGAAAACACTTACGGATTTCATCGGGGGAGGTGTATGACGAATGACCGGAGCAGAACTGCACAAGCGGCTCAGCGAGCCGTTTGCGGCCGCGGACGTAGAGTGGCGCGTGACCAAAACGCGAAACTCGAACAGCGAAGGGCTGGCCGTGGCATTCATAGACAGCCGCGCGATCCAGAACCGGCTGGACGATGTGGTTGGGCCGTTTTTCTGGCGCACGAGGTTCATCCCGTGGCACCAGTATGTGCCCAGGCCGGGCAAATACGAGGACCCGTCCGAAGCGCCGAAAGCGCCTGTCTCCTCCCAGCTCTGCGGGCTCTCCATCTATCATGAAGAGCGCAGGGAATGGGTAGAAAAGGTGGACGGCGCGGAGAACACGGACATCGAGGCCATCAAGGGCGGTATCTCGGACAGCTTTAAGCGCGCGGCGGTACTCTGGAGCGTTGGACGGTATTTATATGAGATCCCAGCCAAATGGACGTCCCTGGACAGGTACAGGCAGATCGCCCATCCGGCGGAGCTG
>NZ_JAOQJE010000022.1:681-19058 GCF_025567315.1 Agathobaculum ammoniilyticum | reverse complement strand
CGGGACGTACTATGAGTTGCAGGACTATCAGCCTGCCGCGTGAGGGAACGGAGGAAAAGATGAAGCAGGATACCTATTATGCATATCTGGACGGGCTGCGGGACAGCGGGCTTATTAATATGTTCGGCGCAGCAAAGTATCTGGAACGCGAGTTCCCAGAGCTTGGACACAGGGAGGCTGTTTCCGTCCTGCATGGCTGGATGGAAAGCCATACGCAAGGGGGCGTGTGCTGATGGCGCAGATCACATCTTTGCAGATCGTGCAGCTGACTGTTACCGGTTTTAGCTGCTTTGCAGACGAACATACCTGGACGTTCGGCCACAGGACGGCCGTCACGGGCCACAACTACCAGGGAAAGTCCACGGTCGCGGACGCGATCGCCTATGCGCTCACCGGCGCGCCGTACTTCGGCGGACGCGATCTGGACCGGCTGCAGAACGGGGCGTCTGCGAACATGCGCGTGGAGATCGCCGTGCGCACGGAGGGCGGCCAGACGCATGTGATCCGCCGCGGGCGGCACGAGGGGAAGACCTTCGTATCACTGGACGGCGTGCTGATGACACAGGAACGCTTCGCGGAGCGGTTCGGCAGCCGCGACCTCATCCTCTCCCTGCTCAATCCCCTGTACTTTGCAGAGGTACTCGGCGGGGACGGGCGGAAGCTGATCGAGCAGTACCTGCCCGCTGTGCCGCACGAAGCGGTGATGGAAAAGCTGAGCGAACATATGCGCGGCGTCCTCGGGGACGACCGTCTGGAAATGCCGGAGGTCTACCTGAAAGAGAAGCGCAGCGAGCTGAAGGAGCTGGAAAAGGACCGGCTGGTACTGGACGGCCAGATGCAGCAGACGGACAGCCAGCGTGCAAGGCTGCAAAAGGAGCTGGACGAAAAGAAAGCCCTGCTTGCCCACACCGCTGCAGCGCTCGCGCCGCTCGTGCGCAAGCAGGAAGCGCAGGATTTTACTGCACTGGATGCAGAGATCGCCCGGCTCAGCGCGCAGTACGATGCGGTGCAGGACGGGCAGGCGGATGGCCGCCGCGCGGCCCTGCAGGCAGAGCTGGACGCCGCGCAGCAGCGGCAGTACGAATCTGCCGGCGCGGCACAGCTGCAGCAGATGCAAAACCAGCTTCATCTTCTGTACGGCAAGTACAATGACGAGACAGGCCGTTTACAGTATTTGCAGCAGCAAGGTGTCTGTCCGACCTGCCTGCGCCGCTTGGACGGCGCTGCATTCCCTGAAGTACAGACAGCCTTTGCCCAGCGTTTGCAGAAGATCCAGACGGACGGCACTGCCCTGCGGCAACAGAGTGAAGCGCTCGCCGCACAGGAAACGCAAAGCCGTCTACAGTTTGAAGCGCAGAAAGCCGCCGAAATCTCCCGTCTTGCCGCAGCGCTCCAGGCCCTGCCCACAGGCGCCGCCGCGCAGCAGCGGGAACTGATCAAGGCGAAGATCAAGGAACTGTCCGCCCAGCGCGTGCTTGGCGGTCTTTCTGCCGACGAAGCGCAGCAGTACCAAACCCTGTTCCATGAGCAGAGCAGGCTGGAAAGCGGGATCGGCCAGATAGAAAAGCTGATGGCCAGCCTGCCCATGGGGCAGAAGGAAGCCCTGGACAGGATGGACGAAACTATCCGCGCGCTGAACGACAAGATCACGGCGGCAAAAGCCTACCAGTCCGAACGGGCGGCGCGGCTCTTTGCCCCTGTGAAAATGCGCAGGGCCGGCCTCAAGCTGTATGAGTCGATGAAGGAAAGCGGCGAGCTGCGGGACGTGTTCAAGCTGACCTGGGATGGCCGCGACTATGTCCGGCTCTCCCTTTCCGAACGCGTCCGCTGCGGGCTGGAGGTGGTAGAGCTGTTATCCAGGTTATCCGGCAAAAGCTATCCGCTGTTCGTGGACAACACGGAGAGCCTGTGCGACCTCGGCGCCGCGCAGCACGGCGGGCAGATGATACTGACCCGCGTCGTACCGCGGCAGACGCTCCAGGTGAAAGCGCTGGACGAGCCGCAGCGGAAGGCTGGGTGACGTGATGGGCTATAAGACCTTCCCCATCCTGCCCACGGCAAGGAAGAGCGGCCTGCCGGTGGAGGACAGCGGGCAGCGGCAGGTGCATATCAACTGCCCGTTCTGCGGGGACCGCAGACGGCGGCTATACCTGTACACGGGCACGGACCAGTACCACTGCTTCCACTGCGGGGCGCACGGCAATGCTGTTTCCCTGTACGCAAGGCGCACCGGGCTTTCCTACAGGGACGCCTACCACGAGCTGCTGGGGGACAGCGTGATCCACTTCCCCCGTCCGGCCGTGCAGTGTCCGCCCGAACGCGGGCCGGCGCCGCTTGACCGGCGGGACACGGTGTACCGCGCCATGCTGGGGCTGTTGCCCCTGTCTGCGGCGCACCGGGACAGCCTGCTCGCCCGCGGCCTGACCGACGCCGCCATCCGGCAGAACGGCTACCGCACACTGGGGAGCGGGAAGGAACTGCGCGACCAGATCGCCGCGCAGCTTTCCGCCCGCTTTGACCTGAACGGTATCCCCGGCTTTTTCTACAAACTGGGCGCGTGGCGGACGTGCGCATACAGCGGCCTGCTGGTCCCGGTGCGCGCGGCGGACGGCCGTGTGCAGGGTATCCAGATCCGGCGCGACGATGCGGAACGCATGAAGTACGCATGGATGTCCAGCGCGGACAGGCCGTATGGGACAGGCGCGCGGAGCTGGGTGCATGTCGCCGGTGACCGCAGCCGGAAGGAAGCGGTGATCACAGAAGGCCCGATAAAGGGCGATGTGTCCAGTTTCCTGACGGAAGGGACGCTTTTCGTCTGCATCCCCGGCGTGAATGCAGTCTCGTTCCTGGCGGATGCGCTGAAGGAGCTCCGCGTCTCACAGGCATGGGAGGCGTTCGACATGGATAAACGCTGCAACCCTCAGGTACAGGCGGCTGTCTCCCGCCTGCGGCTGGAGATGAAAAAAGCCGGCGTCCCCTGCCGCACGATGGCATGGGACCCTGCGTATAAGGGCATAGACGATTTTCTGGCGATGAAACGAAGCGCATGAAGGAGGATTTGCATTATGACAAACAATACGAACGGCTTTATGGTAGTGCAGAACAGCACGGACGAAAGCCGGCTGCTGGGCAAATTCCTGTATTATTCGCTGGCCGATGTGCTGGTGGAGCAAAGCGATTTCGAGCGGATCTGCGCGGCGCTGGGCTTCCCGTATGCCGGGCGGCGCATCTCGGAGGTGGACGCCTTCCGGAATGCGACCGGCCGTGTGACGCGGCGGACCATGTCCGGCTCCGGCGGCGCACAGGAGATCTTCCGTATCTACTGCCGCGACAACCAGCGGGACGGGAACCTTTATTCGCGCGAGCTGGTGCGGGAGAGCGTTGGCCTGCGCACGAACCGGTATGAGAAGCTGGCCAACGTCTGCTATGACAGCGGCGCCGGCATGATGTACCACGATACCGTGCAGAGCGACCCGCTGTTGGATGTGGACCAGCTCTGCACGGACATGGAGCAGAAATTCGGCGTGTTCCGGAACTGCCTGGGCCGCAGCCAGATAGACACGGTGCTGCTGCACTATCTGAAGGCACTGGACGCGCTGCCGGTCTCGGTCTATGGCAGGCTGTATTTCATCCCGCGGGACAAAATGCACCAGGTTGGCCTGTTCGAGGACCTGATAGAGCAGCTGAACCATGCCAACCGGAACGACAAAGCGCTGGTAGTGAACAGCTTTTTTGTGGCTGACGATGCAAAGCAGCGTGAAAAGATGGCCGGCGAGTTTTATGCACTCGCACGCAGGGAGGCGCAGGAGTACCAGGAGAAGGCAGCTTACCTGATAGACAGCGGCTGCCAGAGCGCGGCCATCATGGAGCGCTGGATCCGCCGCATAGAGGAGCTGAAAGAGAAAAAGCAGCGCTACGAGGCGCTGTTCCGGAAGGAGCTGACGGAGACAGACAAGGAATTTAATTCCCTGCAGCTGTACCAGCAGGAATTGCAGATACGGTCCCAGGGGATACGGGCTTTGAAAGCAGCCTGAAATCACACTCTATTTATAGCGTATACCGAAAGGAAAGGCGTGCATAAGCACGCCTTTCCTGAATAATAAGTTCCATTTATATTTTTTAGTACCTTAGCTAAACCGGCTTCATAGGGGTTTCCTGTAATCAGGCAAGCATACCTGATTATTTTCAATTCAAGCAATTAAACAGCTTTTAATACGCGTGGATCTGCATTACCAAGTATGGATGTTATACCATACTCTCATATAATGATAACGCTTGTATTTCACGCCTAACTTGAAACAACCAAGTAGAAGTGATAAAATAAGCAAAAGTGCTATAAGGAAGCGGAGGGATACACTATGAAAAAATTAATTTCCGTTAGTTTAGCTTTTTTACTAACTTTTACATATTCACTTGCCGCACCATCTTCATGGGCAGAAAACGATTGCGATGAAGCCGTTAAACTCAGATTAGTTCCTGATCATTTGCAGAGTTCATATCAACAGCCTATCACACGCGAAGAATTTTGTGAAATGGCAATCTCTCTGTTAAACGTATGTGGATTAAATCTTTCATCTATAGATACATCGCATTGCCATTATGCTGATACCAACTCTAAATATGTTCTACAGGCAACAGCTTTGGGAATAGTAAACGGTGTCGGCGGTACCGGAACAACTTCTTTATTCGCCCCAAAGAAATTGATCACACGTCAAGAAGCTGCTACCATGCTATAATGAAAAGCGTCAATATCGGCGCGGTGAGCGCGGATATGCTGTCCGATGTGGGCGGTATGGCGTTTAATAACAGCCAGAGCCGCAAAAAGCAGGCGTCCTCTTTCCTCCATCAAGCCCTATTACCTCTGCGTATATTATACCTCCAGCCTATACAGAACAAGCATTGACCAGACAAGAACGTGTCTATATTTTTTCAATGAGGGGCTTTGTCAACACTCCTAGAGGCAAGTACCCTGCCAAGTCACCGCGGATTTTGTCGGTGCGGGTTATATTTCCCTGTTTTTTTCAGGTATTTGCTGAACTATGGGAAATCCACTCAGAAAAGGTCGGATAAAAAAGGGGCGCGAATGTCGCAAATGACATTCGCGCCTCTTTTCGCCTGTGGTGCTATTCGGTTCTGGCCGCTTCTCCTGTTGGGGGAGTTTCCATAAGCGGCCTCGGTACAGGGGACAAGCCCCCGGAGGTCAAATTAACTCCAGCTTTCCTCAGCCGTGTTGGAGTCTCTGGTGTAATCGTGTTCCGTGGAAGCCTCCACCACGTCGTAGAACGCCCAGTGGCTTGCAGGCACATCAGGGAAACGAGTACCCGCGCCGTTGTCCACCGCGCTGCGGTCTGCAATGCGGGCCAACATGCGGTTGATGATAGCCGCCGTCTCCGCACGGCCAATAGGCTGCTCAGGACGGAAGGTGCCGTCCTCGTAGCCGTTAATCCAGCCGTAGCTTACCGCCGTCTGCACCGCCCCGCGATACCATGCGTCCGCTGGAACATCAGGGAACGTAAGCGCCTTGTCGGTGCTGGCCCTGGCGAAGCGGGCCGCAATAGCCGCAAACTCAGAGCGGGTGATGGGCTGCTCCGGCCGGAACGTACCGTCCTCGTAGCCGGTGATGATGCCCTTTGCCGCCAGTGTCACAACCGCCTCGTGATACCACGCATCCGCGGCCACGTCGGGGAACGACGGGCTTTGGCTGTGGCTCTGGTCCAGCAGCAGGCGGTAGAACGCCTGCGCCACCTCGGCGCGGGTGATGTTGTTTGCAGGGCCGAAGTCCCCGGTTTCATAGCCTACCATGTAGGCCATATGCTCTCTGGTGTTCAGCATGGAGGAAACGCCGGTGCTGTCAGGGTCGGCCACACTGGGAATCTCCGGCTTTTGCTCAAACTGCACCTTGACCGTGACCGCCGAGCTGGGCATTTTGAAGATGTATTTTCCATTGCCCTTGTCCGTCAGCTTGACTTCCTTTCCGGTCTTGTCGGCTGTTGCGGTAATGCTCTCCACCACGCCCTCCGTGGTGATCGTGACCGTCTCACCGGACGCGGCCTTGTCTTTGTTGGAGTCCGCTGTGCCGCTGCCGTCGGTTTCCACATAAATAGGATATCTGCTGCTGGTCGTACCACTGCTATTACCACCGCCATTACTGGAATGGCCAGGCTTCCAAGTTATCATATAGGTAGAATAGCAGCGAGCATAAATAATGAGTGTTCTCCCGTCATCCGCCAGTTCGATACGCTCCCCATCACTGTTCGCCTTTTCGGTCAGTGTTTGCAATTCACTTTCATGGATGCGATAAACAGTATAACTGTCCTTATCTTGCAATTCCGGTGTTAACGGGATCCGCGTCTCCAGCAAAACTCCTGTGTCCTTTACATTTTCGATGCTTTGCTCTGGAATCTCCGTTCCATCCTGTGCCCGGACGTTTTTTTCAATGGATAAGTCCAGAATCAGCCCGATATTGGTGTCCTGGTCATGCCTTTTTACCTGCTTATACGCTTCATACGCCTCACTTTCCGAAACGTTTTTTGCAGTCATGCACACTTCTACAACACCACCAGCCTGCACAGTCCTGCTGTCAGCCACAGTGTATAACTCTTCGGACGCTTCTTTTGCCGTAAAGACGGTTTCCAGATTACCAACTGTTAACCTCGGCGCATCCTCCGCCACCCTCACTATAGAGTTTGTTTTCCCTTGCGGCATCTCAATCGTAATACTGTTCTCACCTTTTCGGATCTCCGCCTGGATAGTCATGATAATCCCATTATAGCTTCCTACCAGATTATAGATACCGGCTGAAACGCCATCAAAAGAGAACCTCCCTTTGTCGTCTGTCACAGTTTCAGCGATCACCTCAGCCCCCAGTTTCAATGTTACGGTTACATGCGCTATTGGATTCTCAGTCTCATCGGTGACAACTTCGCCGCCTATCTGGAATACCGGCTCCCATTGCGCCTCAAAGACAACGTCTTCCGCCGGCATCATAAACAAGCTGCCTGGGTAATACCATACACCGTCCCACACCCAGCCAGTCAGTTCAAAGCCTGCACGCTCTGCATCTGGCAGCAGTACCACAGAGCTGGCCGCCAGCCCCTCCCCCTTGGGAACACCCTCCGTTCCTTCTCCCGTATAGGAAACCGAATAGGTGCGGGCTTCCTGTTCTGTGATAGTCAGTGTACCAATTTTTCGGGCTGCGCCATCGGCGGCATCTGTGTGACGATAGTTTTTGTCTGTCAATTTCACCTGGATCGTATATGTGCCAACTGCAGACGGCTCTGCAACCAGATTCCCATTTTCATCCCAATAGGTGATTGCATACTTATCAAACCCTCCTATACTGGGGGATATTTTGGCATATACCGGCTTCCCTGTGTACTGTACAACGTTATCCGTTACCTCAAAAGCCACCGGTGCCTGACGGATTGTCAATACCGCATCTGGGTTTGTCAGCACATAGTTTTCAGCATTTTCCCCTGTTAATTCCGCCTGCAAAGGGTATATTCCCGCATCTGCCTGCAAGGGAATCGGTTTAAGCCCGCAATCCTCTCCTGGCAGGACGCCGCTAAGCCCTATTACGTTTTCAGGTTCCTGTCCGCTGTAGATTTGTTCCAACCCTCGCCAGATAACCTGCACTGGTTTCCGGTTTATCCAAAAGGAGCCGATGTTCTTCTTATCCAGTCCACCTTCAAATGCAAAGTTTTTGCTTGTAAGCGTTACCATAACATCGTAACGTCCCGCTTCCGTCGGACTGTATACCACTTTCCCAGCCTGTTCATAGCTTACTGTGAAATCCTCTCCCACAGACGGAGTTTGTCCAACAGTCTGTGTTACCACTGGCTTTTGAGGCTTTCCATTATATGTTGTCTCGTCTGCCTGAATAGCAAAGGACACAGTTGCCGGCCGGACAACCGCTTCAATGCTGTCCGAAGACTTCGCGCTTTCGCCGGCTGCAGTTGCCACAGTCACGGTAACCGTATATGTGCCGGAATCGCTTACATTTGTCAGTTCCAGGCTACTGCCTTCATTCTCCAGCGGGATATCGTCTTTTTCCCATTCGTAGTGATAGGTCACTCCCTTTTCCAGATGGCTTGCTTCTGCAATCAGTGTGATGGCAGGTTGTCCGGTATATGCTGTCTCTGCAGCCGGCGTAGCCTTCAGCTTCACCTCCGGCCCTGTTAACTCCCATTTCGCGGTCAATTCAATATTTTCGGTCACGCCTTTACCAAATTCATACTCTGTACCGTCCTTCTGCCATCCTGCGAATTTGTATCCAGCACGCGAAGGATCCGCCGGTTTCACCGCCTGTCCACCATTTACTACCAGCTGCGCGGAAGGCACGCTGCTCTCACTGCATGTAAAGGTTATTTTGTGGACTGTCACTTTCTTCTCTTCAGTTTTCCCTGCGCCGCTCACTGCTTTGAATATGTACTCGCCCGCCTCTACAATCTTGTAGCTTCCTTCTACAGGCTCGCTGCTTTCCGTTCCATGAGTAGCGCTGATGGATACGCCCGAAGGGCCGTTGTTGGTTACCGTTATCTTCAGGGAAAGCTCTTCGCTTCCCTTTTCTCCTCCGGTAATCGAAAGAACAGGCGTAGTCATATCTACCATAACCGGCTTTTCGCTCCAACCGGAGGAAATATTGCCAGCCCGATCTTCAGCCCGGTAGTAAATATACCACTTTCCATTCTGGGCAATAGTGATTTTACCGTTCTCAACCGTAAATAAATCACTGGGCGGTGTCCCCTTAGTTTCTGCTATCGCATACTTGAGTTCCTGTATGCTGCTTTCGTTATCTTCCGCTGTAATGGCAATTTCCTGCTCCTCACCTTGCCAGTCATCTGGAATGTCGCCAATCGTTATCTTGGGCGCTGTAACATCAATTTTATCGACCAGTACCCTGTATTCCTCTGTATTACCGACGTTATCGGTGGTCTTGACCATATATGTTCCATTTGTCTGCGCGACAAACTGATAACCGCCGCTCTCATCAGCCCCGATTTTACTATACTCTCCATCTTCGGTTTTCCATTCCACGGATGCAATACCGCTGCCGCTGTATCCTGTCACTTTTCCAGTCGCATCCACTTGCTGCGACTGGTCATCCGTAACGGATATCTCTACCGTTTTGGTTTTTGCCCATCCTTCGGGTACGGAAATATCCACCCATGGCGCTTCATTATCAATTCTGTTGACCACCACGCTTTTTTCTATCATTTCACCGTTTCCGGCCTTGACGCCAACCGTATACCGGCCGTTCTTTGCCGCCCGTATTTCTCCGACTGGTTCATCCCTCACAACGGGCTGGTCCGACGGATACACTTCAAAACCACTTTCCGGCGCTGATACATTCCACTGAAGGTTCACCGGCCCCTTTGTCCAGCCCGCACCACTATCTTGAAAGGAGAATTCAGGAATTTCGGTTGTCCCGGGAGCCGGCTCCTTTACAACCGTATATGGCGTCTCGCCGGCCGTTTCAATCACCGCATTACCCGCCTTGTCGGTTGTACGGATAAAGAGATACAGCTTTGTCTCCTTTTCCTGTGCCGCGGTATAAGTAAAGCTGTAGCTACCGTCTTTCAGTACAGCTTGTGTCCAACCACCCTCTGGCGCTTCGTTTTGTTCAACAAATATATACTCTACCTTTTCCACGCCAGACAGGTTGTCCGAAGCCGTTCCGCCAACCGTAATAGCATGATAGATGATTGGCTCATGGACTTCCTCCTGCTCCTCCCCATCTTTCACAGGCGTATAGACATCCTCTGCTTCCGGCGCGCGGATCGTCATTTCCGGTTTCATCTTATCGATGCCTGTCACTTCTGCCTGCTTTGTTAGAACACCGTCATCCGTTTTCAGAGTAAAAGTATATATCCCGTTTTCTTCGGCTTCAAGCTGGCCGGAGCCATTGTCTCCCGTCACCGTCCCTGTACTCCCGTTCGGTCCGGTATAGGAAACAACCTGATCCGCCGGCTTCCAGTCTACTAAAATCTTCCTGCTCTGTTTTGTCCATTCCGGTGTGTCCTCTGCCTTTACCTGCAACTCCGGCGCGATATAAACAGGAGGTATCCCTCCCCCCGTACCTGAATGCAATGTGAAAGCCTCACAGGCATACGATGTAGAACCGTTTATTTTGTTGGTTGCCAGCACATGCAGATAATATGTTTTGCTTTCTGCCGGCTGCTCCTGTACGTCAGCGGACAGTGTTGCCGCTGCTTCGCCGGAAGCGCCTGTCAGCCACGCTACGGGCATCTGCGTTTCCGTACTCCACCGGTACTGGAGGCTGGTGGCATTGGTAGAGGATATTACCGCAGAGAGCTTGCTGTTATCCTCCGCAATGGTCTTTTCGCTGACTGTAATAACCGGAACCGCTGTATCCACATTGCCGCCGGCGTTTCCCGTCCCTGAGGATGTACTCGTTCCCTCATCATCACACATATCCCTGATGTATTCAGCGCCCTCAATGCTGTTTATTGTTAATGCTCCATCTGCTGTGTCTGAAATCTTTCCCGTGAAGTAAAGTACATTTGTATCTGCACCGCCGGCATAAGAAAAATCGCCCCAACTGGTTTTAATTTTTAATGCAGCCTCGCTGATTGCACTGTTCTTCTGGTCCACGATCTCGTCAAAAATCAGGGAAACCGTAATCTGATCCCCGATCCGGTAGCCGTCCCCTACTGGAGCTACGCCCAAGAGCTGCGGCTCCGATGTATCGCCAATACGGAAATAATGTATCTCGTTTTGTGTCTCCCAGTTGTCGCTGTCTTTGCCGCTGGCCGCGTAGCTAATTGTCACCTTGTCCTCGTCCAGCGGCAGAGGAATGTAGCTTTTCCCGTCGTCAATCCCCTTTGCCCATCGCTCGCTCCACTCGGCGTTGTCCGGATTGCTGCCGCTGCTGTCCGGCATATAATATTGGGCGGGCGTCGTATTCTTCTTGTTACCGCCATGCTCAAAGGTACAGGCATAGCGCGCGCCGCCGGTATTTTCAGGGGGTGGGGAACCGTCCCAGTTCCCTTCGTAAGGCCAGAAACTGATATCCTGCCGATCGTTTCCCGGCGTGACCTGCATATGCTGATATCCGTCATCGATCTCTTTCGCCTTAAACTGCATCTTATATTGGAGTTCCGCGCCTGTCAACGACCGCCAATAACCAGGGGTTGTCAACACACTTGTTATATCAAGCGTTTCTCTGTCCGTGCCTTCTTTCCCTTCCGCCCAGCCCAGACCTCCGTCGTCAGTATTATCGCCATGCTCGTGACTGCTACCTGCTATCGTTTTTTCAAAGTCATTAAAGATCCTGCGGTCAACCCTGTGTTCCTGGTCCACTGTCATCGTGCGCTGCGCGCGGCTCCTGCCGCTGTCGATGGTGGCGCCGCCATCGACTCGGTAGATCTCCAGCCAGTATATTCTGTCTGCATTGGAATACTGGGTGGCCTGTTTATCCTCGAAAGCAGCCGAAGCTCCCTGTTCTGTGACCGTAACGGTCTCTTTTTCTTCGCCCTCATCAAAGTCCAGCTTTCCGGATACGCCGGTAAAATGCGTGCCGCTGACTGCCGAGCCGCTCACCGTCCGGTAATAGACAGTCTGCGCACCCTCATTGCCTCCCGTACGGCTAATGGTAAAGGTGTTGCTTCCATTATTCTCAATGGAAAAGACACCGTATTGTGGCGCTCCTATGCCAAAAGTTTTTGTGTCGCTGTAGTAGATTCCTCCATCGCTTGTTTTGACATAAGCTCTGGCATAGTAATTTATACCCTCGGCGATTTTATCAGCCGTGGCAGACAGCGTTCCCCCTTTCTGCGTCACCGGAACACTTGTTTTTGCGCTGCCATTGTTGACATTGAGCGTAGGGTTCTGCATGCTGCCCCATACAAAGCCTGATTCCGTGATCGTCAGCCCGCCAGTATATTTCAGGGCAGCTTTCAGTGCATACGTCTGGTCATCTGGTCCCTCGGGATTTTCCATCGTCAATTCCAAGGGCTTGGGCAGGACGGTGACCGTAATTGTTTCCGTTGCCTTGTTACCCACCATATCGCTGGCAGTGACTGTAACCTGCTTTTGACCGCTGGATGCAGCCAACCCCTTTATCCCCTCCCAGACAGTCCTGTCTTCATCCACCTTAGTATTATCTGTAATGGATACTGCAGCTTTGAGGTAGGCTTCCACCTCTTCATCCGTCGTATCCTCATAAACGGACGGCACATCGCCAGCTTTGATCTCAGGCGGCTCTTTATCTATATTGTCCACTTTAACGATATAGCTGTCTGTCAGCTTCTGCCCATTCCATGTATAGTTTACAGTAAAGGCATATTCGCCGTTTTGGGATGCTGAGTAATTTGCGCCGTTGCCGTCAGGCCCGATAATTGTGATCCCCTCGCAGCCCATAGGGTCATCCACGGATACGTTAACCGTTACATTTTGTTTCGTAAGTGAGGAAGGAGAAAGCGTATGCGTCAGAATCGGAGCGAAGTTCGGTACTCCGTCTTTCAGACGGAATGTAACTGTGTCCATTGCTTTGATGTTTTCATCATCATCTTTCAGCAGGCCCACCACCTTATATTCGCCGTCTTCTGAATTCTTGGGGATTGTCAATTGAACAGTTTCTGTTTCAGATGCCTGTCCAAACGCCGCATCCAGCGCATCCCCCGCTTCATTCAGCAGCGTATATTCTGTATGATACACCGTATTTCCGCTTTGCTCGATTGTGACAGTGGCGGGAACGGTCACCTGGGCGGTGCCAGTCGGCGTTCCAAGCGTAAGGTCAAAGCCGGAAATGCTGCTGTCCTTGCTGCCGCCATCCAGAATCACCTGTATCCAGTCTACCTCCACGCACCACCCCTTCGCAACGGTTATGGAAATTGTATTCGTGCCGGCGCGAAGCTTTTCCAGCGGGATTTCCAGCACAGTTGTATTCCATGTCCCGTTCGTGCCAGACAGGTATCCAATGTTCTCATTGTTGTACGTTGTTTTGCCATAGAATAAGCTAGAAAACTGGTCACATTCCTGATCCATAGGCAGAAAAATATCATCGTTTAAATAGACAAAATCATTTTCCCCATCTTCTTCGTCCACATCGTATGCCTTGATAGCTACAAAGGCGCTTTGCGTCGGCAATTCACCCTCCTGCAGTTCAAAGGAAAGTTCAATAGGCAGCTTTTTGTTTCTAAAATCCAGGTATTTGTCCATATCCCCATCCGGCTCTCCCGTATGGGCGTTATTCTGATTGTCCTCCCCAATAATAATTGTCTGCGGGTGCTGTTCTTCCCACACTGCGTTCGGCTGTATCGGGGGCGTGATTCCATATTCGCTGACCAGATCACTCAGAGTAAGAGCGTCCGGGGTTTCCTCTCTGCCCTCCTCCATTTCAGACAAAGCCTCTGGCTGGTAATGGTATGGGCAGCCCAAGTCCGCACAGTCTCCTACGGTATCCCTGATATGCTCCAGATCCTCAAGCTTGACGAGCAGTTCTTCCGGAACCTGATCAATGTCGCCTTCGTTCAGCTCCTCCAGAACGGTGCGGGCGGCCGCTATATCCTCTGCTGGGGCATTCCGCCAATCCCCGTCCAGCGTTTCCGGAACCGGCAGGGCTTCCAGCATGTCCAGAATTTGTTCCACATCTGCCTGCGGAGCCTCTTCTTCCTGCTTTTCTTCTTTGGGTGCAGTATAAAACGGGCAGTCTGGGGCATGGATAAAAGCGCCCTCCTCCTGTTGGATGGCGCAGGTACATTCTGCCTGTTCACTGCCCGAAGCCTGCGTCAAATTTCCCTGTTCATCTGCTGCTAAGGCGGTGGGCGCAAGCATTGAGAGTACCATGCACAGGGTTAACATCATGCTGATCAGTCTTCTTTTCATGTACTTCCTCCGATATGTGCTGTAATGGTTTACAAGGATTTTGTGGTAGGAAAGGGGTATCCCTTTCCTACCAGGAGGGGCGCCCCTCCTGAAGATTTAATTAGCATTTTCTAAATCTGCTGCTTACTTTTCCAGTACAAGTCAGACATCCTTTCTTCCCGTATATCACTTGCTTCAGCTGCTCCTAACATTTCTTCCTCTAAAAAACTGCAAAATCGCTTCCTTCATTATGCTCATAATATAAATTATGTACTATAGTGCTATTGATTTTATTATAGCAAAGCGCATAGATGTTTTGAGAATATATGCAAAATTGGATTATAATTATTCTGATTTGGTTCTTTGGCCAATGAAAAAAGCGATACGCACCTTTTCATTAGGTACATATCGCTTTTTATTACCTGACATGATATTGGGACCTCTAATTAAAGCTGCTGTCTTACTATCGCGTTAATCCTATAATATGACACGGAGCGAGAACCGCCCGTTTACAGCTTCATATTGGCAAAAAGCACTATATTTCTCACAAAAATTTGCAATTGTTTTCGTCCCCAGGCCGTGCCCCTCTTCGCAAGCAATCGGGAATCCATTTTCATCAAAACGGATCTCCCCAGCATACGGATTGCTTATTTCAAACATAAGCGACGGACGACATATAATCTTACAGCAGATATATCTCTCCTGCACAGGTAAAACCATATTGGCATGGATAGCGTTTTCAATAGCATTCGCAAAAACAATGGATAATTCAGTCTCATCCACAGGCGTACAATCTGGAAGCGAAATATCTGCCTGCACTTGGATACCCTTCTGTTCGGCCTGCCCAAAATAGAAAGAAAACATTGCGTCTATTACCGGCGGCTGACACCAGTGTTTAAGGGGCGCTTCATGCAAGTGGCATTGTGTACTGCTGATAACGTTTAACGCCTCTTGTTCGCATCCTTTTCGGATTAACTCAGCTATTGTCTGTAGTTGATGGCGAAGATTATGCCGTTCTATGCGTACCTCGTCCTCCGCTGCGGCCATTGCAGCTATACGATCTTTTAAGGCTGATATCTGCAAGGCCTCCATTTGAGCGGAATTCCTGCTCTCGGTTTCCTGATGGGTAACTGAAAAAAAGATCATCAACAGGGTGTATACACCTGCCATCATCAAAGAAAGGCTCACTTTCAAAACCGTGCTGCTTTGTTCGGTTCCCGCATATCCTGGAATCAGATAAAGTGTGATCCCATAGTATGCTCCCAGCACCAAACACATGAGCCCCCAACCGTGGTGTACCTCCCATAGCATCTTGCGGAACATAGGACGCAGGTAGTGCCATACAAAATATATCACGGCAACAGAAAACAGGCTATAGGAAACAATCCACGCCAGGGTGTTAAATCCTGACAAGTAGTAGACTAACGCCGCCCCGTGCTGAATAAAAAAGCAGAACAGGATTGCTGACAGAAGTTGGAACAACAGTCTCCAGCCCCTGTATCTCCCAATCCAGGTAAAGAGGATAAAAGCCGGAAGATGGACGACCAGCGTATAAAACTGTACAGCAATATCCTCACCCCAAACTACTGCAAGGAACGACAACGTGCCTATCATCAAGACGACAGCCATGCTGATAAGCCACGCTGTTTTTCTTACAAAAAAGCGGCTCCCCACAAAAATACTTACAAGAACCATGCCAATGACTGTCGAAACGGACAGCACTCCCAGCACCGGCATTAGCGTTCCCCCTCCGTCAGCCAGTACCCACCCCATGCTGCTTTAAGGGCAGCCGCGCCCCTCCGTGGAACAGTAAAACTGATTCCATTGTCCAACACAACATTTTGTCCCGTAATTGCAGATATCCGCTGAAGGTTACATACAAGGCTGACTCCACAAAGGTAAAACCGCCTATCAGCCAACAGAGGTGTCATCACCTCACGGAAGGTGCTTTGAAAGGTTAAACTGTTCACTGTTTCTTCTGTACAATAATACTGAACACTGTGTCCCTTCCTCTCTGCCAGCAAAATCTGATCCAGCAGAATGCATCTCTGTCCTTCAGACGTCTTAATTACAATTTTTTCTCTTCTCCGCCTGTTTAGTTTTTCGACAGCCTTGTCCAGCACAGAGAACAGCACTTTTCTTTCCACCGGTTTCAGCAAATAGAAAAAAGCATTGGTATAATAGCTATCTACAGCATAATCCTTGGAGGAAGTCAGGTAGATGATTTCTCCACCCGCACCTAACTCTCGCAACTTCAATCCGCTCTGAATACCATTCATCTCCGGCATGATAACATCTAAAAGATATAGGTCGAACCCTCCTCTTTTTTTCACCGCATCCAGCAATGCCCTACCATTTTCAAACAAGAAAAGCTGTCCTGCCAGTTGGGGTCTTTCCCCTAAATAGTCCGTTATCCATTCTTGGATAGTCCGTCTTTCGCTTAAACTATCATCACAAATAGCAACATTCATTGCCGACCTCTCTGTTCTATCCCAAATTGCCGTGGATTTTCAATCCTGATCATAAGAGACTCTTGTATAACTACAAGAAGCACCATTATATATTTATTAGAGTTATATATAGAAAAATAACACAACCTCAAATTTGTGTCAACAGTTCGCCATAAAACGAGATTCCCACGGTAAAGTGCGCTATCCCAACAGACTCCTTGTCTGCTTTTGTAAAATACGAACTGAACGATGGGTTGGTGGTGAACAGTTTTTTTATGGCTGACGATGCAAAGCAGCGTGAAAAGATGGCCGGCGAGTTTTATGCACTCGCACGCAGAGAGGCGCAGGAGTACCAGGAGAAGGCAGCTTACCTGATAGACAGCGGCTGCCAGAGCGCAGCCATCATGGAGCGCTGGGTCCGCCGTATAGAGGATCTGAAGGAGAAAAAAACAGCGCTACGAGGCGCTGTTCCAGAAGGAGCTGACGGAGACAGACGAGGAATTTCATTCCCTGCAACTGTACCAGCAGGAATTGCAGATACGGTCCCAGGGGATACGGGCTTTGAAAGCAGCCTGAAAGCACACTCTATTTATAGCGTATACCGAAAGGAAAGGCGTGCATAAGCACGCCTTTCCTGAATAATAAGTTCCATTTATATTTTTTAGTACCTTAGCTAAACCGGCTTCAAAGGGGTTTCTTGTAATCAGGCAAGCATACCTGATTATTTTCAATTCAAGCAATTAAACAGCTTTTAATACGCGTGGAGCTGCATTACTAAGTATGGATGTTATACCATACTCTCATATAATGATAACGCTTGTATTTCACGCCTAACTCGAAACAACCACATAAAAAGAAAGACCAGCGCTCCCGCTTTGATCCTTCTTTTTACATAGCTTTCAGAGCGCAGCTATCTGCCGCACGCGTCTGTAGTTCTTACTGATACAACTGCCGGAATTGCAAAGGCATTCGTGGATATGGGCTTTGAAAGCGACCTAAAGCACGTATACAGCTTGTTAAAGCCGGTTTCCAATCCCTATGATAAGGAAAATCAGATGCCTCACTTGAAAAGGCGTGTTTAACCCGTATGGTTAAACACGCCTTTTGCAATAACGCATTCTGAGTTCGTAGCAACAAAAAATTTCCCCATGTCTGAGGTGAATAGCAGTGAGGCGGCCGGTCTCATCTTCCGTATTTCGTCTTTCAGTGTTCTGCCTATCAGGAATTGATTTTCCCTAACAATAATTTGACTGTCATCGCCTGTGAGTTGGCGATAAAAAGTGAGCCAGAACTGCGCTCCAAACGTTTCCACTGTAGATAGTACGAGATCCATTTCGTCTAATGCAGTATCTCCATAAATCATTTTTGCTACTTTCATCATAAATGAACGCTCAATACCGGAAATTACGGTCTTTTTACGTCCACCAGTTTCATAAACGATTCGTTGACATACCGCTTTCCCAAAGGAATCCCCATTGTAGTTTGAGCTCACAATTTTTGATCGGACTTCAATGTTCAGCGTTACGGAAAACAGCATATTGATTTCTTCTTCTAATGCCGTCGCATTGACGTCGGCCTTAATTGGCTTGCTGAACTCCCCTTTCCCAACGATAGCCATATCCGCTGTTGTAATATGCTCCAGCAGCCAGCCAATCCCTGAGCCTACAAAATCCCAGATATCTTCTTTGCTACAGGCTCCACTCTCCATAAGCTTGTGGTATCTCGTAAGCTGGCATTCACGGAAGTCATCGTGCTGCATTTTATGCAGGGAATAACCTTCATAACCAATCTTTTTCATATAGGCCTCTTCATGTGCAGCATGCTCCAGGAAGTATCCATTTAAGTACTTTAACCCTTCACGCAAGATGAACATTCGAATCCCTTCTTCATCGCCGCGTACCCGCAATCTATTTAATATCTGCTCTGCTATTTGGAATAATTTCTTATGTTCATTATCAAATTCAGCTATTCCCATTAAATAATTATCGCTCCATGCTATCACACTTTTCCACCCCTGATTTCAATTAATAAAAGCTATTATATATATTTCTTATATCCATACTATTAAAATCACATTAAATATGTCCAGTTTTTTACGGG
>NZ_JAOQJE010000022.1:0-367 GCF_025567315.1 Agathobaculum ammoniilyticum | reverse complement strand
ATAGATGTCACCTTCGTATACCCAACGGCCATCATCAAAGTCCAACTTGAATTTATAAATGTTAGCGGACGACGCCCCCGGCACCTTTGCCAGCGCCAGTTCTTTAGCGCGCGCTTCACTCACTGTCACACCCACGGACGCGCTGCCCTGATTGCCGGCTGGACGGTAATTCTCTGCGTCAAAATCATAGCTGCGTACCGCTCCGGTAGAAGCGTCAATCTCGTAGTCGTATTCCATGTATCCCGTCCCGTTTGCTTCGATGAATTCCACTTCATATACTGGGCGGCCATGCTCATAGTCAAACGTACCCTTTACAAAGGTAACTTGCGCCGCAGTCTTTCCCGCGTGCTTCAAAGCTGCCTGCTTT
>NZ_JAOQJE010000021.1:0-26539 GCF_025567315.1 Agathobaculum ammoniilyticum | reverse complement strand
TCGTAGGGTAGGGTAAAGGCGCCTTGCCGCCGTTGGCGGTAGGTTTCCTACACCCTCCCTCGGAACCGGACTTACTCCTCTCGAAGTATCCGGCTCCCCATTAGTAATTAACGTATTGATTAGTGTCTGTGTATTCTTTCATGGCACTTGCTACAAACAACAAGCGTTTTCCGCCGCTTCTTTTTCATCACGGTTTCCCAATCAGAATTACCCAATTCGTTTAAGTTCCGTATAACGTGAACCTCATACAAATCGGCTTCTTTACACCCACATAGTTCACAAACTCTGGCATTGAGCCGTTGTCTAATAGTGGTTTTCCAGCTGAATTTCTTTCTCTGATAAATGATGTCACTCGCTTCGCCACGCTTACAATCTGCGATTTTAACAGGGCGAACACGTTTTGTTCCTGCTTTAGTTTCATAAGGGACAGACCATGTTTTCCCGTCTTTATACTGGCGAATGATTTTGCGGATACTGGTTTTGTGCTTATTAGCAATCGTCTTTAAGCAACTGTACTCCATAAGATAGCAGAAGTAGTCCAGCGTGTGATAATCACAAGCCAGATTGTAATAGTTGCATAATCCTCTTGCTTCGGCATTGTACTGTTCCACAATCTCATAATCCGCAAGGTTGAGAAGTCCGGCTCGGTGTATCGGCTGAAACTCCCCGTTTTCCTTTTGGCGAATGACTTTCTTTGCAAACATGAATTTCTCAATCTTTTCCGTATGGGGAACAGACAGGGCAACTTTCATGTGCAGGGTACGGGATTTTCTCCACGTTCCGTTTTTCATTCTGTGACCTTTGACTTCCTGATTTCTGCGGACGCAAATATCATAGCCAATGAAACGGACTTTTTCGGAGCTGTGCGTTATCAGCGTCTTTTCCTCGCTTAGAGTTAATTTCAGCTCTGTGCTTAGAAATTCAGCGATTTCGGCTTTCAAGTCCTCACATTCCGCTTTTGTGCCGCACACACCTGCCAGCCAATCGTCCGCATAACGGACAAAAGTGAACTTCTTGTTGTCGGCAGGTTTGCAGGGCAGATTTCTCATAGCTTTCTTCTGTGCCCTATGCTGGTCAATCAGTTCTTGTCTTGCCGCTTCATCAGCGGTATGGTCAATCCAATAAGACAGTCTTTTTAATTCTTTGCTTGCCGCATGGTATTCCGGTGTCTGATATGCAGACCTCGGCTTATCAAAGCGTTCTGCGATTTCCCGAAACTTCTTGTCCAGCTCATTCAGATAGATATTTGCAAGTATTGGAGAACAGATACCACCCTGCGGGGAACCGCTGTAAGTGGCGTTGTATTTCCAATTCTCGATATACCCAGCTTTCAAAAACTGGCGAATGATGTTCAGAAAACGACTGTCCTTGATTTTCCTGCTCAAAATCTCAATCAATTTTTCGTGATTGATGTTATCAAAACAACCTTGTATGTCGCCCTCGATAAACCAGACCACGCCTGTGAAGTCAGAAGAAATCTGACGGAGTGCGGTATGACAGCTTTTACCCGGTCTGAAACCGTGGGAGTGGCTGTCAAAGACAGGTTCATAGATAGCTTCTAAAATCATTCTGACAACTTCTTGCAGGAGCTTGTCACGGAAAGACGGGATACCCAACGGACGGAGCTTTCCGTTTTTCTTTGGAATATACTCACGCCTTACAGGATTGGCTTTGTAGGTTCCGTCCTTTAGTGACTGGATTAACTCATTTACATAGAAGTCACTGAAACCGTCTGCGGTATCGTTGTCGATACCCTGTGTTGTTGCACCTTTGTTTGCATAAAGTTTCTGATAGGCGGCGTAGTAAATATCTTCACGAAGTAAGTATCTGTAAAGTCTTGTGAATACGCCGTCTTTGTGTTCGCTGGAACACTTTTCAATACGCTCTAAAATTTCAGATGTTGGTTTCATTGAGGTTTCTCCTCCCTTTCATTCTTACATTTTAGATGTTACTAACTGGCTCCCTTCGCCATGTAAGGGTCATTATCCCTCTCGGACTACTATGGAGCCTCCGTTACCATATCCGGCAAATGAGCCAGACTTAGGCAATCCCCAGTTAGCACTGTGCATAGGTTAGTGAAGATTGTCGGATATGCTTTCGGTTCGTTGTGACGTGTTCTCACGCCTGTTTCATAACGTGTTGGCAGTTGTCCCGCCGTGAAAGATGACGTGACAGCGTTATGACATGGGTTTCAGGACTTTTCCCACACCTGCAAAAAACAGGAACTGGAACCTTACATTCGATAAATCCAATCTTATCCTCATATCTTCTTAACATTAGGAAACAGTCGCACCTAAGTCCTTTGGTGACTATTCCTTTTTTCTGCCATGCGCTGTTCCCGTAAAGGATTTCTCCTTAGTCGGTAAGGCAGATTGTTTCGCACACTGCCGTGTGCGGCAGTACCTTAGACTGCTTTGCACAGCGCCCTATCTGGGCGCACTTTCACATTCTGCGTGAGGGCGCTGGAAACGCAGCCTTTCTTTCTCAGCATTTTCCACACCGCCACAAAATAGCTGGCGGTCAGCGGATCACGGAGCAGGACATGGAACTCATCGAAATAGCACCATGTCGCCACGCCCTCCCGGAAGTTGGTATCTACCGCCTGGGACACAAATTCATTTGTGATGTGCATGGCGATCTTGCGGAGGTTTTCTCCCATGTTTTTCAGCACGATACACACCACCCGGCTGTCGGTTTTCACATTCGTGGGATGGTTAAACAGGTTGAGGGAGCCGGTGCAGTAGAGCTCAAGGGCAGTTGCCACACGCCGGGCCTCGGGCTCCGGCTGTTTTAAGAGCTCCTCGTACAAGTCCTGCAAAAGTGGGGTTTTTCCTGTATCAAGCCCAAGGGCTTGTTCCCGGTACACCAGCCGCACACAGCGGTCAACAACTGTTTTTTCGATGGGCTGTAAGCCTTCCTTTCCGCCTACCACCAGCTCGCACAGGGAAAGCAGGAAATCCGCCTTCATGGAAAGAGGGCTCTCCCCGGCGGCCATGTTGAGCTCCACATCCATCGGGTTTAGGTGGTGGGGGCTGTCCGGGGCAATCTCGATCACCTGTCCGCCCAGCCTGCGAACCAGCGGGGCATATTCACCCATCGGATCAACAATGATAATCCGATCCTGGGGGATGGTCAGAAAGACATTGAGCAGTTCCCGCTTTGCCGCAAAGGATTTTCCCGAGCCCGTAGAGCCGAGGTACATTCCGTTGGCCGACTTCAGCTTTTTGCGGTCAGCCATGATGACATTGTGGGAAAGGGCGTTCATGCCATAGTAGAGGGCCTGTCCGCCCATCCGCAGCTCCCTTGTCATAAAGGGGATAAAAATTGCCGTGGAGCTGGTTGTCATACCACGCTGGATCTCCACTTCGTTGTAGCCAAGGGCCAGCGAGGACACAAAGCCCTGCTCCTGTTGCCAGTCCAGCCGCTTGAGGGCGCAGTTGTATTTCTGTGCGATGCCGCCCACGGTAAACACATCATTTTCCAGCCGCTGGCGGGTAGGGGCCATATTGACTACCGTAAAAGTCAAAAGGAACATCCTCTCGTTGCGGGACTGGAGGTCGGCAAGGAGCTCCGCCGCATCCTTGGAAAAGGTAATGAGGTCGGGCGGGAGAATGTCGGGATCGTACCCGGCCCGGACAGCCTTCCGCTGTTCCTCCACCTTCATTTTCCCGATGTCGGAGATTTTTCCCTTGATGGTTTTGATGGCCTTTAGCTGATCCACCGTCTGGATATGGAGGGTTACGGTCATTTCCGCATCCAGCTCCAGAATTTCCGCCAGCAGTTTATCCGAGAGCTCAGACGCCAAAATCTGCAAGTAGGAAACAGCGCCCCAATACTGGCCCACCCGGAACAGGCGGGAGTGCCGGAAGTCAAAGCTGTCCGGGGCGATATAGTCCTTGGTTCCGAGCCCCGTCTGAGGGATGTCCTTCCATGAAAAGCGGAACGGTTCCCGGTTGCCCGGATGCATCTGGCTGTGAAGCAGGGCCAGCCTTGCCCGCCCGTCCATCGGTTCACAGGGAACGCCCAGCCGCTTAAAGTTACCCATCACATCAGCCTCCACACGCTCCAGACGGGGCCGGGCCTCCACGATCCCTCCGGCTGGGATGCCGAAAGTAATGTACTTGGAGCGTTCAATCCCGTTGTTAGACCGGGCGATCTGGTTTTTCAGCATCCCGGTAAATTCCTCCCGGACGCTGTTAAAATCATCATCCGCCTGGGGAATGTTTACCTTATAGCGGCTCCGGGAATGGGAGCGGCGGTTGATAAAGGAAAGCTGGAACGGCAGGGAGCTGTCAAAGTAGTTGAGGAATGAGCTCCAGCCGCCAAAGATCGCAGTCTGATCCTCGGTGGATGCCACGGAATAATTGATGTCCTCATATTCCACGGTCTTTGTGTAGAGCCCGCCGGGGAGCTTGCATACCCCGTCCGGGTGCATCGCCACATAGGGGATCGTCTGCTGGGCGGACAGGGCCGCCCGGGTTTTAGCCTTTGCGGTTTTTCTTCCGCTGGTTGGATTTGCCTTTCGCAATCGCATCCTCCTTTCTCACAGCGCCCCGCCCGGCAAAGGGGGCGTAAATGTTTTGTGTCTGATAGGGCCTCACTCCGGGCCGCAGAAACCGGGCCCGTAGGATGTTTTTCAGCACCTTTTCCGCCGGGAGCCCGTCTTTTTCATACATGGCCAGAAGAAACGCCGGGAGCATCACGGCCAGCATAAGGAACATGGCCCCGATATTACCGATAGAGCCCCGGGCCAGCAGATAGGACGGGATGCCCACTGCCGCCGCACAGCCAAAACAGATGAGCTGGCGCTTGGTAAGGTTAAAGGCCATCTTGGTTTTGATTTTGGATAAATCGTTGGGGACATTTACATAGGGCATGGATCACCCTCCTTTCCGGCCCCGGCATCTTTGGGACACTTTGTCCCGAAGTCGGGGATGGTGCTTTTTACTTCATTTCCCCACACATCCCAGCCGGGCGGGGACTGTCTGGCAAAAAGCTCCACCCGGGGCAAGTCGCCCATAAGGGCCACAATCTTTTCCCGGGCCTCGTCCGGCTTTTTGCTGTGGGCTTCAATCGGGGAAATGATAAACTGATGGATATTTGCCGCCTGCCGTTTGGGATAGCCCTTGGTAGCCAGCAGGCAGATTTCCGCATTTCCCCTCGTCCAGAAGCCAAGACCATAAAACCAACTGTCTGCCTTTTTATTCTTTTTGAGCCACACAAAGGCCACCGACTTATAGCGGAAGCCCCACGCCTCTATGAGCCGCAGGGCCGCCGGGAGCTGGGGGAAAGTCGCCCACAAAAAAAGTGCGCTGTCCGGGGCGGCCAGATCAGCCACCGGGAACGCACAAAGCTCGTCAATCCCCATTGTGGGGTAATGGTTTTCTGCCGCCCCCTGTACCTTACTGCGCTGGTACTGCCAAGGGGGATCAGCGTAAATGATAGAATAGTTTCCGATAGTCATACTCCTTTCTGCCCGGCTTTGACCGCCTCATCAGCCAGCCGGATGCGCTCACTGGCGGCGGCATAAAAGGCCGGGGCGGTTTCAAAGCATACAAAGTGGCGGCCCGTATTGAGGGCGGCAACGGCGGTTGTGCCGCTTCCGGCGCAGATGTCTGCCACCACCTCCCCGGGCTGGGTGTAGGTCTTAATGAGATACTCGCACAACTCCACGGGTTTCTGCGTGGGGTGGACGGTGCGCTGTACGGAAGAAAAGGACAACAGGTTTCCGGGAAAGCGCAGGCCGTCCTCTGATCCGCTGCTGGAACGCAGGAATTTTCCATAGTTGGGGCTGTTGTCCCCTGTCCGGGAAATTTTCTTATAGGGCTTGCCCTGTTCAAACTGCGGATCGTAATAGGGCAATTTTTGATAGAACACCAAAATGTTTTCCGTCCGCTTTAGGGGAGCCAGCCTTGCGTTGAGAAAGCCGGTACACCGGCTTTTGTACCACACCCATTCATAACGGAGCATAGAGAGGTTGGATGCCCCCAGCACCTTATCATAAGGGCATTGTGCGAAAAACAGCACTGCGCCCTCGGGCTTCACCGCCCACTTGACCGCCTCCCACAGTTCCGGGAGCGGCACATCCCAAAAGTTCCGGGTAGTGCCATAGGGCGGATCGGTAAGGAGCATATCAACCGAGTGCTTCGGCAAAGAGCGCAGCCCTTCAATCCCGTCCATCAAAAACAGCCCCTCCGGGCAGGCTGGAGACTTCGGGACAATTTGTCTCGAGGTCACATCACCTGTCATCCCGGGCCTCCTTCTTTTTTGCCGGGGCGGTTCGGGCGGCATTTTCCTTCCCGGCCTCCCTTGCGGCCTGTGCCATCTGCTCCTTGATCGGGGTAGGGCGGACTGCCTCGGCCCGGGCGATGAGCTTTTCCACCGCTGAATGGTACGCCTGGGCTCCCGCCGCATTGAGCCGCTCCTGGGTGGCCCGGTCATTGATCCGCACCGTGGAACAGTAGCCCGTCCTGCTGGTGGGATCGGGTTTGCTGGGAGCCCCAAGGAAAATCCCGTTCTTACCATCCACCACCTTGAAATCGTCAATCACTACACCGCCATAGTTGACGCTGGCAAAGCCGATGAGCTTGCCCTGGGGCTCAATCGGGCGAACCGTGACTTCGATGGGGACAGCGGCCTCCTGCAAAACGGCGTCCGTCCGCAGTTTGACCGCCTCATCCAAGGTCACGCCCTTTACCTCCGCCAGCTCCGCAATCGGCGCATCCAACAGCCAGCGCCGCTCCTCGGCGGCGATCTGTTCCGGGGTTAATATGACATCCTTACTCAAAATTGTTTCCTCCTTTTCCGGCCTCGGGACACTTTGTCCCGAAGTCCGTCCGTTTAATGCGCCCCGAAGATGCGCTGGGCGATGCCGCCTGTCTTAAACAGCATGAAACACAAAAGAACCGTATAGCCCACGGTTCCCCATATTGCTCCAATCGGATCGCCGCCTGTGGCGATGCCTTGAATAAGCACCGCATAGATCGCAACACAGACCAGTATGAGCATCCCTTGAAAGCCCACGGCGAACAGGGATTTTAGGTAGTTCTGCCCTGTGCCGCCCAGCTCCCGGTTGGAAAGCGTGGCAACGGGCAGGGGTGCTAAACTGGTCATTAAATATATTTCAATCATTCTTCCGTACACCAGAACGAAAATGATGATCCCCATGATCTGCATGGTCAGCCCGATTACAGAGGACTGGAGCCACAGGCCAAGGAGCGGCCCCAAGTCCATGCCCTCCAGCGTGGTTTCCAGCTCCGCCAGCATATCCGGTGTAATGTCGGTGGAGCCCTGAATAAGCCCCGCCGCATCCGCAATCACGCTCTGCGACACATCGAACACCGCCATGACAATATCAAAGGTGTTGGAAAGAATGAGGATGGCACAAGCGGTTTTGAATACCCATTTGTAGATATTCGCCACATCAAACTCGTGCATATTGTTCTTTTCCAAAAGCATCTGTATCAGCTCGTAGGTGGCAACAAAGGTCAGCACCAATCCGGCAATCGGCAGGATCACAGTTTCGGAAAGCTGGCGGATGAGGGAGAAAACCCCGGCGTTCTATGCCGCCGGGGTAGTCCCTACCTGTACCGCAATCTCTCCGACTTTGGCATTGACGGTATCAAAGAGCCCTTCGAGGTTCCCCATGATGCCGCTGATCAACAGCTCTTTCAGCCAGTTCGTGAGCCAGTCGGTGAGAAAATCCATAAGCCCTCCTTAGAACAAGCCAGACAACAGGGGGATCAGCGTGGTTCCCAGAAGGATGATGCCGCCGCCAGCCATAAGCTGCTTCATGCCCTGGCTCTTTATTGATGTGCGATAAAGAAGCAATAGAAGTGTAAAAAATTTTGCCGTTCCTATCCGGCACTTGGCCATTGTGTCGGATAGGTCGGGCGTTAGGCTTCGGGCAAATCAATCTTGCCGACAAAGCTGTAATAAATCTCAATGTCCTGCCTGCGGGTGCCGTTCTCGTCATAGCTGCACTCATGCACGACGATTTTCTCAATCATTTCCCGCAAGAGGGTGGGGGTAAGTTCCTCAAAGGCAAGGTGCTTTCGGACGATACCCATAAACTTTTCCGCGTTGACGGTGGCGGCCTGCGACTTGTCCAGTTCGGCCTGCAAAGCGGCGGCGCGGTCTTTCAGTTCCCGCTGTTCCTGCTCATAGTCTGCCGACAGTTCCATGAAACGCTCGTCGCTGATTTTGCCGTTCACATTGTCCTCATACAGCCGCTTGATAATGCGGCTCACTTCGGCAATGCGTTCCTGCGCCTGTTCAAGCTGCTTGGTGGCTGCGGCGGTCTTTCTCTTGCCGCCGATCTCGTTCTGCTGGATAAGCAACTTCACAAAGCGGCTCTCATGCTTGGCGGCATACTCGGTCATTTGCCGGAGATTGGAGAGGACACCGGCGGTCAACAGGTCGGTGCGGATAAAGTGCGCCGTACAGTCGCGGGTGCGCTTCTTGTAGCTGCCGCAGATGTAACAGTCCTGCTTGCGGTTCTTGTTCTGATACCGCTGCTGGTACATCACATGGCCGCAGTCGGCGCAGAACAGCATACCGGAGAACAGCCCCACTTCATCATAGCGGTTCGGACGTTTGCGCTGCTTGCGTAACTCCTGCACGCGCTCCCATGTTTCCCGGTCTATGATAGGCTCATGGTGGTTCTCAAAAATGGCCTGCTTCTCCACGGGGTTCTCTACACTGTGCTTGACCTTGTAAGAGGGCTTCTCCGTCTTGAAGTTTACCAGACAGCCGGTGTACTCCCGGTTTTCGAGGATATGAACGACGGTGTTCGTCGCCCATTTGCACTCATAGCCGGGGTGGTAGCGGCGGGTGCTGCCCGTCCTGCGGTATTCCAGCGTCCCCGGCGTGGGGATTTGCTGCTCCGTAAGCATACGGGCAATCTTGGTCGGGCCATTCCCGGCAAGGCAAAGCTGGTATATCTGCTGGACAACCGGCGCGGTTTCCTCGTCAACGATATAGTTCTCGTCCTCGTCCATGAGATAGCCATATACCGGCTTGCTGGTAACGGGCTTGCCGCTCATGCCTTTTGCTCGTTTTACTGCCTTGATTTTCTTGCTCGTATCTCTCACCAGCCATTCGTTGAACAGATTTCGCAGAGGGGTAAAATCGTTGTCCATGCCGCCGTTTGCGCTGTCCACATTGTCGTTGACAGCGATAAAACGCACTCCCTTTTGGGGGAACAGCATTTCCGTGTAAAATCCCACCTGCAAGTAGTTTCGCCCTAACCGGCTCATGTCCTTGACGATGACCGTACCCACTTTCCCGGCTTCAATGTCTGCAAGCATGGCTTGAAAACCGGGGCGCTGGAAGTTCGCGCCGGAAAAGCCGTCGTCGGTGTACCAGCGCAGATTGGTAAAGCCGTTCTGCTTGGCGTAGGTTTCCAAAATCCTTTTCTGGTTCGATATGGAATTGCTTTCGCCTTGCAACTCGTCCTCATGGGACAATCTCGGATAAAGGGCGGTAATGAGGTTTTGGGTGGCTTGTCTTAACATAAAATCCTCCGTTTCCGACAGCCAGCCCCACTATTCCGTAGCTTTATTGTACCACGGAATAGCGGGGGCTGTATAGCGGCAAAAGTGTAAAATCTACTTCTTTATGGTTTGTCAAATTGCCGGTTTTTGTGTAGCAGCGGCTTCCGCTTCCAGTACCCGCGCCATTTTGTCGGCGGCGGTGGTCGTGGTATCTTTCTTGAAATAGCCGGACACGACAAGGACGGAATTGCCCATGCGGATTTCCGTCACGCAGTCGGGGCGGCGTGTGGTGCGGGTGTCGTGCTGCTTGTTATCTGTCATAGGCAATACTCCTTTCAGTCGGTAATCAGTTTCTTCATGCTCTCCATTTTCCGCTGCGCGGCTTCCTGCCGGAAGTTGTCGCCGGTAAAGCGTACCGGAACGCACATGGAAAGCAGGCGGTCATAAATCCGGGAATGGGCGGTGTCCTCCGGGTTGTGCAGGTCGTCCAGCGTGAGGTTGGTCGTGACGATCAGCGGCTTGCCGCTGCGGTAACGGCTGTCAATCACATTGAAAACCTGTTCCAGCCCGTACTCGGTGCCGCGCTCCATGCCGAAGTCGTCAAGGATAAGCAGCGGATAGCGGCAAAGGCGGGAAATGTACTCGTTGCGGTTCTCAAAGCTGGCGGCAAGGTCGTTGAGGATAAGGGCAAAGTTCGTCATGTGGACGGGGATTTCTTTCTCCATGAGGGCGTTTGCGATACAGCCCGCAAGGTAACTTTTCCCGGTTCCCACGCCGCCCCAGAACAGGCAGCCGATATTGTCGGCTCGCATATCCTCCCAATGCTCCACATACCGGCGGGCAATCCCGGCCTGCGGGTTCCTGCCGTTGTCGTTCTCAAAAGTCCAGTCCCGCATGGTGGGGTCGGTAAAGCCCCGGCGTTTCAGTTCCTCCACGGTGTCAAGGTGCCTGCGCCGCTTCTCGGCGGCCTCCCGTTCCTCGCGGGCGGCTCTCTGGCAGTCGCACTCTGCCGGGTGACGGTCACGGCCAAAGATAGCGGCCTTATCCGGCGCAAAATAGGCTTCTTTCGGCTTACGGCACTTGCCGCAGTACAGTAAACCGTCCTCGCCGGTGTAGTCCTCCGGCTCCGGGGTAACAGTCGTCATATTCTCCAAAACAGCGTTGATTTCGTTCTTCATAAACTCTCGCCCTCCTTGCATGAGTAGTCTGGTATGCCCTTTTTCGGGGCTTTCTTGGCTGCGTCCTCCTGCGCCCATTTGTAGATTGTGGCGGCATGGCTCTTGTATCGCTTGCCGCTGGACGCGATATGGCAGGATAACCGGTCAATGTAGTAGTTCCATTTGTCGGGCAGGTCTGCTTTCAGCCCGTCCAGTTCTGATTGCGAAAGCAAGACATTTTCATACCGGCCATAGGTGGCGCGGGCGGGCTGTCCCGTATCTAACTCTCGCTCTCTCTCTTTTTCTATCTCTATCTCTTTCTCTATCTCTATCTCTGGTGGACAAATGTCCGCTTGATATGGTGGACATTTGTCCGCCCCGGCCTTTGGCAAGGCTTTTTGCTCCTGCAAAGCCAGCCTTGCCCGCCGTTTTCGCTCCCCCTCGGTAGAGGATTGGCCGATCAGCAGTTCAATGTTGCTCATATACAGCGCGCCGCTTGGCAGCGGCTCCACAAGCCCCAGCTTCATAAAAATCTGCAAGGCTCGCTCTACGGTGCCGACTTGCTGGCGGGTAATGGTGGCAATCATCTGCGCGGTGTAGGGGATATTTTCATCAAGCTGCAACTTCCCGCCGTTTTTCAGCGATTTCAAGTACAATTTCAAGAGAATGTTGGAATAGAGAATGCCGTCCTGCATACTTTCCAGCAGCACGATAGCGTCCTCGTCAAAGTAATTCTCTTTCAGCTTGAGGTAGTAGTATTTTCGGTTGTCTGACATGGTTCCTCCTTTGGGTGGATTTGGGGCGTTTGTACGCATTTAGAACGCCGTTTCCGGGGGAAAAGGATAAATGTATCGCGTACCCTTTGACACCCACGAAAAAAGCCTTGATTTATGCGGGTTTGAAAGGCTCTAAAGCGTGACATCTCTGCCTTTGTTTCCGCTTCCTCTCGGCGGCTTTGATTTTCTTCATGCGTCCGGCGCAGTCGGGGCAGTATTTTCCCCGGTTGGATTTGGGGACAAAGGCCGCGCCGCAGACCGCACACCGTTTCCGGCTCCCCCGGTACAAAAGGGCTGCGGCCAGCTCCCCGTCAAGGGGCAGGACAGCCACACGGAACCAGCGGCACATGAGAGAAAGGGAAATGCTCTGGACGCACACGCAAGGCTCCCCGTCATCTAACAGCAGGCAGTTCCCCCCGTCATAGTTACAGCACTCATGTACCAGCCGCCGCGCCCGCCGGTGCTGGCGGTAGTCCATTCTCGGTAACTTATCGCTCATGGCTCTGCTCCTTTCTACGGTGGGGTTCCTCCCGGCGCAAAATCTGGTCGATGTTCCGCTTGACGGTCTGCAATTCCTTGAACCGCTGTTTCTGTTCGTGATAGGTGTTATACAGGCCGTCTTTCTCGGAGATAAGCTGCTCGATCTCGGCCTGCAACGCTTTCCGGGCGGGCAGCTTGGTAATGCCATGCGCCTTGAAATACCGGGCGGCGGCTTCGGCTATGATAAAATCGCTCTCGTTTGCCTGCCGGTAGGCGGCGCGGGCTTTCTCGGATTTCTGCGCTTTCAGCCCGTCGCGGGCGGGCTTGGTCTTGGCATAGGCAAGTACCTGTCGCTGCAACTCCTTTTTCCCTTGTAGCTTTGTTTCCAGCGCTTTCAGTTCGCCGCTGGTTTGGCGCATTTCCTGATAGGCGGTATCAACGGCGGCTTCTAACTGCTCCGGGGAAGTAAAGCCGTATTCCTGATACACATTCAGCGTCGCGGCCATTTGTTTGAGGTTGTGCATGGTCGCCCAGCGTTCATAGCCCCGGCCTTTGCCCTCGGCCAGTTTCTGCTCAATGTCAACAAGCCGCTGCACACCGTCCTGTTTCGGGGCGGTTTGTGGGGCTTTTGTGGGCTGTATGCCGTTTTTCCCATGCCGGGGGTATTCGGGTATGGCTGCGGCCTTTTCTGTGGCTCTGGCGGCGTTCTGCTCCAAAACGGCAAGGACAGCGGCGCGGTCAAAATCGTCGCCCAGCTTCCGGGCGGTAATGGGCTTTGTCCTGTCCGGCGTGAGGTAGGACAGCCGCCCCCGGCTCTCCTTGACGGTCACGCCCTCCCGCAGCAGCAGAGAGGAAAAGTCCTCGAATGAGGTCGCCGCAGACAGCGCGGCGCGTATGGTCTGCCGCAGCTTCTCCTTGTTCGTTTCAAACTTGGTCTGCCGGGGCGTGATACCGCCTGCAATCATGGGGGCGTTCTGCTTGTCCAGCGCGGCCTGTCCCTTTTTCTGTGCCCAATACTCCCGGTCGGTGACGCGGTTCTTGCTGCCGTTCAAGAGGTCGATTTGGTAAAGCCCCTCCCGGTGGCACATCTCCATGACTTCGGACTTGAAGTAGCGCAAGGCCGCGTCGGTACAGCGGTGCTTGCAACCGGCTTTTGTGTCGGCTGGCCTGTCCATGTAGGGCAGGAACGGCACTTCCTCAATCCGCAGGCTGTTAATGACGATATGCACATGAATGTTGCCGCTGTGGTTATGCCCGTCCGGGTGGGTGCATACAAGGGCTTGGTGGCCGGGGAAATGCTCGGCGCAAAACTTCTCGCCCAATGCCTGCGCCCGGTCTACGGTCAAGCCATTGTCCGGGCCGTCCCGTGGGTCAAAGCTGATGATATAGTGGTGGCTTTTCACATCTTCCCGCCGCTGGTTCTTCCCATAGCGGAGATTTGCCCGCATACAGGCAACGGCAAAATCCTCCCCGCCGCAGTTCAGCGTGGACAGCCGGTAGTCCTCGCGGGGGATAAGCCTGCCGGTTTCATCAAGGACGGGCTTCATGGTAAACTCATCATGCTCAAAAAGCAGGTATTGCTCGGCGGCTCCGTAGTCGGCATTTTTAGAGTTGATATGCTTGAGTGTTGCCAACCGCGTCACCTACTTTCTGTAAGACTTCATACTTGAGGGCGGCAAGGTCGGCTATGGCGGCGCGTACCTCGCCGGACAGCGCATTGTAAGGTGCGCCGTACTCGTTCAGATACCGGGCAATCTGATTGAGGTTGCCGCCGATCCTGCCGTACTCGGCGGCCAGCTTCCCGACAGCGGAAAGCAGTTCATCATTGACCGCCGACACATGGATTACGGGGCGTATGGTCGCCCGCCGTATCGCCTGCCGGAGAAATTCCGACTGGCTGATACCATAGGGCGCAAGCCGCGCTGTGAAGTCGGCGTATTCATCTTCGGACAGCCGGGTTTTCACAACGCGGCTTCGGTGGGGTGTGTTGTATCGCTTCGGCATGGGCTGTAAACCTCCTTTCACTTATCACAAAAAATGCTCTTATCTGTTAGCCATTTCCGGGGCGAAAGAGAGAAAAAACTTTTCGCCGGATGGAAATCTTTTTGCGGCGCAAGCCGCAAAGCAGGGTTTGGGGAAGGCACTCCCCAACAAGTTTCCCGCGAGGGGCAAAACCGCAGAATTGCGGATTTTGGCACCGTGGTAGAAACTTGCTCTCCGTGACTGCAAACTTTCTCTCACTTCCGTCCGCCACTTTTTTGGAAAACTGCAACCACAAAAGTTTGTTTCTCTTTTTCTGCTACTACTAATCCTGTAAAGGGCATTCCTGCCCGCTTTCGCTAAAATGACACCGGACGCAGTGGTTTCTACCCGGTGTTGGAGAAATCCTTTCTCTTTGCCCTCTACTACGGGTAAATGCTCCAAATGCCAAACACCAGGGCAGAAAAATTCCCTCCTCGCTTACTACTACAACCGGCAGGGGGCAAAATGGCCGGGAGCGGAGCCGGACAACAAAAAAAGCAGTAAATCTTTTTCAAGACTTACTGCTTTCGCTGGCCGCGTCGGTGGCGGCTGGTATTCAGTTTTTATGACTTGTCCGGTGGTTCGTCAAGCCGGAACTTGAATTGACAGTCAATTAACCGCTGCTTTACATAGTCCTCCACCTCGGCGTTGACCTGCCCGTTCACTTTTGAGAAATAGCGGATATATCCGGCGTAGTGGAGCAGGACAGCGTTCACGGCTTCTGGGTCGCCCTCACGGGCTTTGAGGATTGTTTCATAGGGGAGAAGTCTACTCATACCGGCTCACCCCCATTTCTTCGCGTAGCCGCTGCAAGGCAAGCTGGATATGCCGCCCCGCTGTGCTGCGTGACCGGCCAATACACGCGCCGATC
Source organism: Agathobaculum ammoniilyticum (assembly GCF_025567315.1). NCBI lineage: Bacteria > Bacillati > Bacillota > Clostridia > Eubacteriales > Butyricicoccaceae > Agathobaculum > Agathobaculum ammoniilyticum. Next base: position 11,739 of record NZ_JAOQJE010000021.1, on the reverse strand, counting down.
ACGCGCTGCGGCTGGCGCAGAAAGTAATAGCGCAGGATTTCTTCCCGCGTCTGCTCCGGCAAAACAGAGATCGCGTCGGCAAGGGCGGCGTTGCAGAGCAGGACGGTCTGACCGCAGACGGTAAATGGGTATTCCTCGTCCGGCTCCGACGCGGCAAACTGGACAAACTTCTCGTTCATCAGATAGTCAAGGGAAACTTGCCGTTCCCATTGCCGTTTAAGCTTCAAAATCTTGTCCAAGGCGGCACAGCGGATAACAGTCTTGCAAAAGGCGTTGTACCTGCGCTGGATATATTCTTGATAGGCTATCTGGTCGGTCATGGAAATTCCCCTTTCTGAATAATAGTGCGGGGCGGTGGCACTTCTTGCTGTCGCCCCTTGATTGCCTACCAGCAAAGGCGGGCGGGGCTGTCAACGGCTGCGCATATGCGCCGTTCATCTTGACCGTTGACTGGCTCGGCTGGGTTTGCTATTTACCCGACAAACTTGAATTTATTTTAAGCTATCACGTTTTACCTTCTTAAGCCTTACTATCATTACCATAGGAATTTCTTTGTTGGTTTTAAAACATTCTTCATAAAATCCATCAATGACAAATCCAGCTCTAAAACAAAGGTTAAAAATATCTTGTATGGAACGATGATAATAAATCTGCTCTTTCGGTTGCCCTTCAATCGCTATATCATAGTAACTGTGCGGTGTCATATATTTTTCAGTCAACGTGACAAAACAAGGGTGTTGCGTTGCAAAGACAAAAATTCCGCTTTCCTGCAACAGTTCATAAACAGCCATAAGAAGTGGTTCAATATCCGTAATATCCATAATTGCCATATTAGAAACTGCTTTCGTAAAGGCTCGATTTCTTTTTAATTCTAATATACTTTTTCTATCGGTCGCATCCGCCACACAAAATTCAATTTGTTTTGCATATTGTGATTGCCGTCTTTTAGCCAATTCTATCATTTTTTTGCTGTAATCAAAAGCGACAACCGAAGCGCCTCTTTGTGCAAGATACGAAGAATAATTTCCATTGCCACACGCAATATCCAAAATGTAATCCGCAGGATTAGGAGATAGAAGTTCCGTTACTTTGGGACGCACTACCTCTCTGTGAAATTCATTAGATTCGTCACCCATTGCATTATCCCAAAATTGTGCGTTCTCCTCCCAGATTTTTTTACTTTCCTCTGTTCCCATGTTCTCTCCCACTCCCCAAATTTGCTTTTTTGCTTCCATTAAATCTTCCTTACTATATTCCATTGTTACCCTCCATAACTTCTGATTGTTGCCGTCTTGACGATTATGTATCTTTACATTACCTTCTGAAACATATGGCGCACCTTGTCCAGGCGGCTGTTTGGACGGCGGGGCTGGATGACCGGCTGACCGACAGCGGCCTGATATCCTTTCAGCTCTGTAAGGCATACGCTCCGCCCGTTGGTGTAAAAGGCCAGATCAGTACGGTATGCCTGTATACAGCGGGCGGGAATCTCGCCAGTAAAGACAACTTCATCCTTTTTTACCTGGGCCGTTTCGATGGTGGCACAGTATTTCGGTGCATCATGATAAGCCCTGGAAAGGTATTCCTGGGGCGCATAGAGGATGAAGGAGAGATAAGGTTCCAGCAGCTGCGTCCCCGATTCCTTCAATGCCTGTTCCAATACAATCGGGGCCAATGAGCGGAAGTCCGCCGGCGTGCTGACCGGACTGTAATAAAGCCCGTATTCAAAGCAAATCTTACAGTCCGTTACGTTCCAGCCGAACAAGCCCTGCTCCAGCCCGTAACGGATACCATCCCTGACAGCGTTTTGAAAACTCTGGTTCAAGTATCCCAGCGAAACCCGGCTCTCGTATTGTACACCGGAGCCAAGCGAGAGTGGTGTAACAGACAGTCCTATGGATGCCCAAAACGGGTTGGGCGGCACCTCGATATGGATGGTGTGGCTGGCTGCTTTGAGCGGCCGCTCCATATAAATGACGGAGGGTTCCTTTACCACTGTTTCAAGCTTGTATTTTTCCGACAGCAAAGCGGAAACAACCTCCAACTGCACCCGGCCCAAAAAAGAAAGAATGATCTCATGGGTGATGGAATCCACTTCGCAACGCAAAAGCGGGTCAGTATCCGCAAGTTGCGTAAGAGCGTCCAGCAGCCGTTCTCTTTGCGCTGCCGTTTTCGGCGCAATCGTCGTCCGCAGCATGGGGAGGGGGTCCTCGCGCCACCTTTTACGAGGGAGCCGGGTTTGGTCCCCTAATACATCGTTTAACCTCACGCTGTCGCTGGGAAGGATAACAATTTCACCCTGATAAGCGGTGTCTGTCCGAACAATTTCCCCTTTGGATGGAATACGCATCTCTGTGATTTTCAGCTTTTCTCTCCCGGCCAGGGCCACCGTATCCCGCAGGCGCAGCGTTCCGCTGTATAACCGTAGATAGACACGCCGCTGGCCGCAATCGGTGTACTCAACCTTGAAAACGCTGCCGCATAGGGCGGCGCCCCCCTGTTCCCCAATCGGTTGGAACAGCCCTGTCACCGCATCCATCAACGGTTGAATGCCAAGGCCATTTTTGGCGCTGCCATGATAGACTGGGAACAGGGAGGCGTCTTGAACCCGCTGCTGTTCCTCCCGCGCAAGTTTTTCCCGGCTGATTGGTTCTCCTGCGATATACTTTTCCAATAATTCATCGTTATTTTCGATGACCGCATCCCATGCTTCTATGTCGGTATTTTCCTCCAGGACTATTTCCGGGGACAGCGACACCGTCTGCTTGATGATAATATCGGCGGAGAGCTTATCCCGAACAGACTGAACCACGCTCTGCAAATCAACGCCAGCCTGGTCGATCTTGTTGATAAAGATAACGGTGGGAATGTTCATTTTCCGCAGGGCATGGAACAGAATACGGGTCTGGGCCTGCACGCCATCTTTAGCGGAGATCACCAAGATGGCCCCATCTAAAACAGCCAAAGAGCGGTACACCTCCGCCAAAAAATCCATGTGGCCGGGCGTATCCACAATGTTAACTTTACATCTGTGCCACTGGAAGGAAGTGACTGCCGCTTGAATGGTAATCCCACGCTGCCGCTCCAAAAACATGGTGTCCGTCCTCGTTGTCCCTTTTTCGACGCTCCCCGGTTCTGAAATGGCTCCGCTGGCATATAGCAGGCTCTCCGTCAAGGTCGTCTTTCCAGCGTCTACATGGGCAAGAATTCCAATATTGATTATTTTCATGTGATTGTCCTCCCTTTACAGCCCCAAAGGGCATAAAAATCCCCAGCAGTAAAATACTTTTACCACTGGGGATTATAAGTTGCGGACATACACATATACAGCATACACCTGTTTGTGATTGCTGTTTTTGGGGATATGTCAAAATTGATAAGGCAAAAGTATTCTTAAATTGGGTACAAAAAACTAAGCCCCTACAAAAGGAGCTATCATAATCCTTTGTTCCCACTATTTGATTATAGTTTTATTTAAGAATACCTTGCCGCATATTTTTTACTCCTTTTCTGGATTAAATCATTGTATCACATCAGTTTTAGGAAAGCAAGTACCTAAAAGAAATTTTTCTTCCCCTTATATGTAACAATCATACCGGCTTCCTAGCGTTCAGAATGTTTTCTGCTGTCTGCTGTGGTGTTTGGTTGGAATTGTCCAACCAAAAGCCGATCCGTGGTGTTGTCTGCATTTTACTAAATACAAATTCAATGTATACAGAAAGATATAAGGAGTGGGAGGGATTCCGCCGTAGTTGGCATTGTAGGAAAATCCAAAAGTTTAGATTTTCCCACAATGCTTATCTTTTGGTCTTTGGTTCGGAATAGTGTAGTGCTGGCGGTCTATCTCTTGTTTTCGGTTGCTTGCTTCCTTACCGTACATGAGCATTGGAACCTGGGTTGTCCGATCCATAGCCCTCCAGCAGATTGACCACACCCCACACGCCAAGACCAGCGCCGAGGGCTACAACAAGGGTCTGCAAAGTATCAATAGCGGAAGTGAAAAACTGCATAGAGCCTCCTTTTCTCCGGGGTATTCCCGGCCATGAAAAAAGCCGCCATTTCTGGCGGCGGGTTACATACTTCGGGACACTTTGTCCCAAAGCCCTGTTTATGCAAAGGCGTCCGGATCGTCGATGTCATCATAATTGAGGATGTCCTCGTCCTCGCTTGTGAGCCCATCGTCCGGCACAGCCACGGCATACACCTCACACAGCTCGTCCGGCCCGGGCCGCCTGCGGCGGTTAATGAGCCGGTCAAGGTCAAAGGCGTTTTTCTTTTTGTCGGCTTCAGCCGTATATCGGTAGTTCGGGTGCTTTTTCAAATCGTATTTTGGGGAATAGAACGGGGGCAGGCCCCGAAGCTGTAAAATGCACTTATCCCCGGGCATGGTCGCCAGTTCGCTGGGTGTCATCAGCTCCCGGCCCAGCCGCTGGTTATTTTGACTGTAGCTTTCCGACTGGCCACGGGAGCGGCTGTCCGTCTGCATGGAGATGGTAGCCTTACCCAGCCAATTCTCGGATATTTCCTTGATGGTGCTGGCCTCCCGGCCTCCGAGGAATATCACGCTGTCCATATTTCCCAAAATGGTTTCGGCGTGTCTATCGTAAATCGCCTTACACTGGGCCAACTGCTGATAGAACAGCGTCAGGCTGATCTCACGGGAGCGGATGACGGCCACGATTTTTTCAAGCTGGGGAACCTGCCCTGTGTTGGCGGCCTCGTCCCACAGCACCCGTACATGGTGGGGCAGGCGGCCTCCGTGAACATTGTCGGCCCTCTCGCACAGCAGATTGAACATCTGCGAAAAGGCCAGAGCCACAAGGAAATTATAGGTTTGCGTAGTGTCCGAGATGATAAAGAACACCGCCGTTTTCCGATCCCCGATGCGATCAAGCTCCAGCTCGTCATAGGCCATGACCTCCCGAAGCTGGGGGATGTCAAAGGGAGCCAGCCTTGCACCGCAGGAAATAAGGATGGATTTTGCTGTTTTGCCGCTGGCCAGCTTGTACTTTTTGTACTGCTTGACCGCAAAGCAATCCGGCTTTCTCTTTTCCAGCCCGGAAAACATATAGTCCACGGCGTTCATAAGATCCTCGTCATCCTCCTTGACCTCCATCCCGGAAATCATGTCAACCAATGTGTTCATGTTCCGATCCTCAGCGGGGCCCTCAAAAATGATATAGGCGATGAGGGCGCAGTAAAGCAGGGTTTCCGATTTTGTCCAGAATGGATCGCCTTCCTTGCCTTCGCCTTTTGTGTTGGAAATAAGAGCGTCCACAAATTTAAGGATGTCGGCCTCGTTGCGGATGTACGCCAGCGGGTTATAGTGCATGGACTTGGAAAAGTCGATGCTGTTAAAAACCTTGATCTTGTACCCCTTTTTCTTTTGGAGAAAGCGTCCCACCTGGGACAGCACCCCACCCTTGGGATCAACCACCACGAAAGAGGAATGAGCCTGCAAAAGCTGGGGCGTGAGCCAAAACCTTGTTTTACCCGAACCAGATGAGCCGATGACACAGCAGTTTAGGTTTCGGGCATTGGCCGGGATTTTGGGCCGGGTGTTCATGGTTAAAAACTCCGTCCCGGTCAGAATGACATTGTTTTCAAACTTCGGATCGACAAAAGGGCGTATATCTTTTTCAGATCCCCAACGGGCTGAACCGTATTCCTCATCCCGCCGGAATTTCTTTGCGTTCCTGCTTTTCACATAGATCAGCAGGCGGAAGCCCACAGCCCCCACAATGCCAACGAGCCAGTCAAAGGGAGCAAGCCCCGGGGAAAAGTCGGCAAAGGCCGGGCCAATGGTCTGGCCCAGCCCCATGAGCTTATGAGCAAAATCCGCACCCGCCGCCAGACGGTAGGCCGTCCCCAGCTTGAGAAAGGCCCACAGGACAAACAGATACGGGATGTTGGGAATAAGGTATTTTTTGATGCTATCGTTCTTCACGAACCACCTCCTTTGTCCGTTCCTGTGTTTTGGGCGGTTCCTTTACAAGCTGTTCCGCCGCTTTTTTGAGTTGTTCCCGGATGGGGATGCGGCTGGATTTTGACTGTTCCAGAAGCCTGCGGGAGTACCGCTCAAAACAGGCGGTAATTGCATCCGCCTGTCCCGCCTTGAAAAACAACAGGTATTTGTCCGGCCCGGTTTTGTAAAAGGCATAGTCCACATTAAAACGGCGGGCCATACGGTCAAAGAGCTTCGGGGCCTCCACCTCGATGCTGTTCACATTTTCGCCGTGGGCCATGAGCTTTTTCACGCTCTGCCTGCCGTGGGGCCTTTGGGCTTTCTTATGCCGTTTGGCGATCTGGCGGCCCGCCGCCCGGAGCACATAGGCCAGCCCCCGGGCTGTCAGCTTGCTGGCCCTGACAGAAATCGCTATGGAGCTCCGGGAAATTTCTTCATCAATCAGTTACACCGCCTCCTTTCGCCTTGGGACAAATTGTCTCGAAGTCCCGTTACCGTTCCTCATGGTGCTTTTCTGCCAGCCGCCGGAACCCCTCCTTTGAGGAACCGTCAATAATTTCTTGATAAGCGGCCATCTGCTCCCGGATCGAAAGCTGGGGGTAAGCAAAAACCCTGTGTTCGGCGGGGATGTCCTGGGGGCCGTGGTAGACCTCCCGGAAATTATCACTTATCTTTGTTACATAGCCGCCTGGCGCAAAGTGGCCATTTTCATTGATAGAAACATCCCGCCCGTATGCTTCAAAGTCAAAGTAGGGTTTGATATGATCCGGCACAACAAGCGTTTCCATGTCATCCACATACAGGCGGCCCAGCGCTTCCTCGTCATCCACGCCGGGGTGCAGGTCATAACAATCTAAATTCTGCGTGAGGTTGATCAAGTCCTGCACCGAGCCACAATGCTGGCCGCTGTCCATAACCGCCTCCAGCGTGTCCCGTTCTGATGGGGAGAGCTCCTTCAGCAGATGGGCCAGATGGTTGAGCTCGTCAATGTTTTCATACTCGCCCAGATAGTCATAAAGGCCAAGAATGTCGCTGTCAAAGGAGATAATAAAATATTCCTGGCAGCGTACCCCGTCCACGCCGATCCTCTTTAAGAGGGACTGCACCTCCTCCGTGTTGGTGGGGAAATGCAGCGTTTCCCCCACCAGATGCCCCGCACTGTAAAGGGCAGGATTTGAAATGAAAGCCTCAAAAACAGACTCCATCAGCGTTTACCCTGTCCCTTGACAGTCAGGATGCCCTCAAGAGTGGTGGCGGTAATTCCTAGCCGCTGGGCCACGGCAATATCATTTTTCATGGCCTCGGTCATGGTGTGGCCGCAGACCACCAGCACATGGGAGCGGCGGAGCAAGTCACGGCCCATGTCGATGCCGCTTTTATGCTCCTCGGGTACTGCGTCATTGAGAAACAGGGGCAGATAAAGGGGCGGGCAGATCGGGGAAAAGCCTGCCTCATAAACCGCCCGGCAGTAGCGGGCGGCCTGTTCTGCGTTTTCACTGTCGCCGCCAAGCCATGCGGCGGTAATGTATGCAAGGGGACGCTTCATAGTCAATACCTCCGATATTTTAATAAGAAAGTTCAGCCCAATCCCCCCGCCCTTTCCCAATCATGGGAAAGGGGACGGCTCTGGAGGATATACCCCCGCCGCTTGCCGGGGAAATAGCACAGCCGGGGCAGACCGTCAAGGGCAGGCCGCCGTAAAACGGCGGTGCAATGCACCCTTGACAGCCCGCTCCCGGCTGTACGAAAAAACAGGCGGCGACGGGGGATATATACCACCAGAGCCATGATGCGGAGGGCAGGGCCCTCGGGACAAAATGTCTCGAAGTGGTTACTTGTCCTGCTCCATCTTTTTCGGAGCCTTCGCCAGTTCGGGCGGCTGTTTCTCTTTCCACTCATCCAGCAAATTCATGATCTGCTCCTTCATTTTGGCGGGAGTGGCCTCCTTGCCAAAATACTTTTCCAGTTCAGCGGTAGAAATAATCACGCCTCGATCCTCCTTTTTCTTTTCTGATAAGATGCCATCAATGACATCACCGTTGAGTTTTCCATCCTTGTCCAGCTCCCGGAGCTTTTTCGCCTGGGCCAGAGAGGGGGACGCCTGTTCTCCGTCAATGGAAACAGCGATCAGCCGCTGGTTTTTGGGGCGGATATAGGAAATCTCCACAGCGGGCATAAAGCCCATTTTTTTATCGTCCACCTTGTCCAGCAGTTCCGGCACAAGAGAGTTCAGCCGCAGATAACGCATGACTTTTTTGTAGTTCATGTCATGCGCCTCGCCCACGATCTCAACGGAGCGTTTTCCAATATCGCCCTCGGCCACATTTTTCAGCCGCCCGCCCTGGTGCTTGATGTCCTCCACTTCCAGCTCCAACAGGGCGGCCAGTTCGCTGGGGAGCGTCTGATCCCTCTGCTTGTTGCTGTCCTTCATGGCCTGTACCGCCTCGTGGTCAGTCATTTCCCGGACGATAAAGGGCATTTCCTCCAGCCCGGCCAGTTCACAACCATGATGGCGGCGATGGCCCGCCACAATTTCATAACCGTTGCCATCCTTTTCCAGGCGGGCAAGACCGGGAACCATTACGCCGTTTGCCTTGATGGACGCTACCGTTTCCTGCATTTTGGCATCGTCCCGCACCTTAAACGGGTGGGGGCGAAATGTGTGGAACGGATGCATTTCGGAAAGTTTCAGATAGACCAGCTTTCCTTCCTCCATAGGACGGGGCGGAGCCTGTTCCGGGGCCGGAGCCGCCTTTTCGGTTTCCGGGGCAGCTTTAACCTCCGCAGCCTTTTTCCCACTTCGGAACAATTTGTCTCGCTTAGTCGGCGTGGCCTCGCCGGAGGCCGCCTTATCCGCCTTGGGTGGGCGGCCCTTGCGGGGCTTCGCCGCCTCCTTGCCAGCGGGCTTCGCTTTTTCCTCTTTTGGAGGACGGCCCCGGCGGGCCTTTTTCGGTTCGCCATCCCCAGCGGCGGGAGGTTCCTCCTGCGTTTTCTCCTCCGGCTCTTTTGCCGCCTCCTCTTTTTCTACCTCGGCCCGGGCTGTCTGCCGCTTTTCATTCATCAGCTCATTGATTTTGTCAAAGGACACCACCACATCACCGGGCTCGGGCTTGGCAGGCCCCTCCTGCTGGGGTGTGGGAGCGGCAGTCTGTTCGGGAGCCGGAGCCTGGGGCCCGTCAACCGTAACAGGAGCGGGAGCCTCCGGGAGCTTCTCCTCACCGGGGCCTGTGTTCAATTTTTCATCTGCCATTCACCATCCTCCTTTTCGTGAAAGTTGCACAATTTTTCGGGTTAAATTTCTGTAATTATTTTTCCGCCTCCTTCCGGTCTATCCACGCAAAAAAGCCGCCCGATTTGAACGCCGGACGGCTTTTTGTGTAATGTGATAGATCAAATATTATTTTTTGTGGTTCGTAGGCTCCGAAAAGCCTTGTATTTACAGTGTTCCTAATAGGAAACAATCATATGACACGTGTAGACATAAAAAAGGGGCCTGCTTAGCAAGCAGACCCGTTTTCCAAAACCAGATATTCAATTTATATGGACCGGCAATGATCCGGAGTATGGTCCGGCAGCAAAGCCGCCGCCCATTCCTCCTTTCCGGATGCCAGTATCGGAGCATTCGTCAGCACCCATGTCAAATAACGGTAGAGATCAAGATTGTTGGCTTTAGCAGTTTCAATTATGCTGTAGATCACTGCGCTGCCTTGCGCGCCATGGGGCGTGTTTGCAAACAGAAAATTCTTCCTTCCAATCACAAATGGCTTTATGCTACGTTCCGCCAAGTTGTTGCTTAACTCCAGACGCCCATCTTCCAAAACACGAATCAGATACGGCCATCGCTCTTCCAGATAGTGCAGCGCCTTGCCCCGTATAGACTTAGGGGGTGGCCTTATTCGCAGAAGCCCATGACAACAAAGCGTCCATCACCGGTTTGGATCGTTCCAGACGCTACGTATATCGTTCTTCCGGCGGCAAGCCCTGTAATTCTTTCTCTATTGAGAATAGTTTGCTGCAATACGCCTGCCCTTGCAATGCGGCAGTGTTTGTCTGGTTCTGCTTCGGCAGGGACTTCACCGCTTCATCAAACTTGCGGCGCAGGTGTGCCCAGCATCCCACAACGCGGACATTATCCGGCAGGCTGTGGTAGCCCGGATATCCGTCTGCATGCAGCCAACCGGAAAAGCCATTCAGAAAGTTCGCTGCATTGCTGGCTTTACGATCTGGACGGTATTCGTAGAGCACCATAGGCTGCTCAGCGCAGCTGCCCGTCCGGTAGAGCCACATATAGCGCTTGGGCTGGGCCGTCTTCCTAGGTTCCTTCAGCACCTGGAGCGTGGTTTCATCCACATGCAGCACTTTCTCCTGTACAAGCCTGTGGTGCATTTCATTGTAGATCGGAATCAGCCAATCGTCCGCTGCGCGGAGTATCCAGTTGGACATCGTTTGCCGTGAGAACTTAATGCCGGAACGGTTCAGTTCCTGTTCCTGCCGGTACAGCGGGGGACGCCATTACAAACTTTTGCACCATGATATGGTCAATCGCTTCCGGCGAGGCAAAGCTGCCCGGGATCACAGCCGGCATCTTCTCAGCTTTCATGCTCGGCGTTTCCGTTGTCTCAACTTTGCATCTCTGGCATGCGTATGTATAATATACACCCTCGCGGATCGTAGCAGTGGCGGGGTGCAGGATGAGCGGCGCGTAACTTCCTTACCGGTCCGCTCCATAATCGTGCCGCAGACATCACAGACTCGATCTTCTTTCGGAATACCATGCTCTACCACTTCAACCTTGATGTTCTCGGGCAAGATACTATCCAGATTATTGGAGCGCTTCTTCCGTGCATGCTCTGCTACAGTAGTGCTTTCAGACAGATCTTTCTCTTCAGGCTTCCATGCTTCTGCCGCGTTAAAGATGAAGCTGATTTGCCCGATGAGTTCCTCTATGGCACGCTCAGAAGAGCTTCCAAAGGTCTTATGCTTCAAAGGACGCACCTGCCCCATGATGAAATCCAGTCTCCTGCGCAGCTCTGCATTTTCGGCAACTACTGCATCATATTCCGCACGGGAAATGGTAGGTTTCACTTCTGCTTCCGTGGTTCTTGTGTCTATAATCACATCATTTTCTATTACATATCTATACTATTAAAATCACATTAAATATATCCATTTTTATGGGTCGTATTTCGTGATATGGAAAGAATGAAAGAGCATTTCCATGATAAAAGAAAAATTTGTCGAATAGATAGGAAGCTTGTCCTCTGCAAGCGCCTGCGTAAACAAAAGACAGGGAAAGCCGTCTATCGGCCTCCCTGCCCTTCCCTTAGTCGTAAATAGATTCTACACTCCAACTCACAAAAGCACCAGTATTTGCATCGATCTCAAACTCATACTCCATAGTGTTATAATAGATATCACCTTCGTATACCCAACGGCCATCATCAAAGTCCAGCTTGAATTTATAAATGTTAGCGGACGACGCCCCCGGCACCTTTGCCAGCGCCAGTTCTTTAGCGCGCGCTTCACTCACTGTCACACCCACGGACGCGCTGCCCTGATTGCCGGCTGGACGGTAATTCTCTGCGTCAAAATCATAGCTGCGTACCGCTCCGGTAGAAGCGTCAATCTCGTAGTCGTATTCCATGTATCCCGTCCCGTTTGCTGCGATGAATTCCACTTCATATACCGGGCGGCCATGCTCATAGTCAAACGTACCCTTTACAAAGGTAACTTGCGCCGCAGTCTTTCCCGCGTGCTTCAAAGCTGCCTGCTTT